>NZ_JBEVLO010000183.1:0-29015 GCF_040509115.1 Mycobacterium sp.
GAATGCGGGGCCTCGGCGCGGATGTGCGTCGGCTGGTTCATGAAGGTACGGGCGAGCGTGATGATGGGGTCCGGCATCGTCGCCGAGAACAGCATCGACTGCCGATCGTCGGGGATCTGGCGCAGAATCCGCTCGATGTCCGGCAGGAAGCCCAGGTCGAGCATCTCATCGGCTTCGTCGAGCACCAGCACCGAGAGACCGCCGAGCTGCAGGTGGCCCTGCTGGGCGAGGTCGAGGAGCCGACCGGGGGTGCCGACGACGACGTCGACGCCCTTCTGGAGGGCTTCGATCTGCGGCTCGTAGGGACGACCTCCGTAGATGGAGGTGACCGACAACTTGCGATCGCCCGACCCGTCGGTACCCGTCCTCAAATATCGAGCTGCGCCTGCGAGGTCGTCGTACACCTGCAGACACAGCTCGCGCGTCGGCACCACGATGAGGGCGCGGGGGATGCCGGTCAGCGGCCGCGACTCGTCGGTGACGATGCGATGCAGCAGCGGTACGCCGAACGCGTAGGTCTTGCCCATGCCGGTGCGGGCCTGGCCGATGAGGTCGTCGCCGGTCAGGGCGAGCGGCAGCGTGAGTTCCTGGATGGCGAACGTGTGCTCGATGCCGTCCTCGGCCAGCGCGCGCACGATTTCCTCGCGAACGCCGAGTTCGGCGAAGGTGGTGGTCTTCGGTGCCGCTTCGGGCGCTTCGACGACGACGTCGATGTCCGGGGCGATCGAGGTGGTTATCGAGGTGGTTTCGGTACTGGTGGTGGTGTTTTCAGTCATGCGTTTGCCGACGTAACCTTTCGTTTGTCAATCTCGCGGCGTCCACACGCGCACACGAGCTCGACGAACGAACGTTCGGGGCCTCGGCTTCTTGGAGGGCTCTTGGGAGCGGGTTCCTGGGAAGCGGACCGACCGAGTCGACACTGTGTACGCACATTTCTCGGCGGCGGCGGGGGTAGATACATGCCACTGCCACGACCATCATAGCTGGCCGGGTGCGCAGGACCGTCGCCGCGCCGGTCCGGCGGCCCGGAGGCGGATAGAGTTGGCCCCATGACTCCGACGCAGCCTGCGGCCTCTCCCGAGCAGACGGTTACCTCCGCGGCGGCCGAGCATCCCGGCGTCAATCAGCTCTTCGCGCTCCTGGCCTACGGCGAGGTGGCGGCGTTCTATCGGCTGACCGATGAGGCGCGGATGGCGCCGAACCTGGCGGGTCGAATCAACATGGCCAGCATGGCGGCCGCCGAGATGATTCACTACGAGCTATTGCGTGACGCCTTGGCGAAGCGGGGCGTGGACATCGTCCCCGCGATGACGAAATATGCGTCGGCACTGGAGAATTACCACCGTCTGACCATGCCGAGTACGTGGTTGGAGGCGCTGGTGAAAACGTACATCGGCGATGCGCTGGCGGCGGACTTCTACCTCGAGATCGCCGACGCCCTACCCACTGACGCCGGCGACGTCGTGCGTGAGGTGCTCGCCGAGACGGGGCATTCGCAGTTCGTCGTGGCCGAGGTGAAGGCAGCCGTCGCGGCCAGCGACAGACAGCGTCACCGGCTCGCTCTGTGGTCGCGCCGCCTGCTCGGGGAAGCCATCACGCAGGCGCAGTATGTGCTGGCTCAGCACGACGAACTCGTCGACCTCGTCATGTCCAGCGGCGAGGGTCTCGGTCAAATGGCCGAGTTCTTCGAGCGGCTGCAGAACACGCACAACCGCCGGGTCCGCGAGCTCGGCCTGAGCTGACCGCCTGCTACCTAGTGCAGGTGGTGATCATCGAGTTGTTGTTCTGAGCGGCCACCGTCGCGCCGGCCCCGTCGGTGATCGAGCAGTTCAGCTGACCGGTAAGGCTGGTCGCGGTGACCGAGCTCAGTGCGACGCCGGGATCCAGTGTGACGGTCCGTGACCACGGCAGGGCGACGTTGAAGTCGGTCTGCAGGGCACCCTGCTGGTCGGTGTATACGACGGTGACGAGGTCGATGAGCTGGCGGTTTCCGGTCACCCGGTAGGTGATCGAGTTGGCTGCCGGGGCGACTACCGGCGGCGGGGCCGGGTCGACGGTGGCCGTGGGGCTCGGCGGGATGGTGGTCACCGTCTCGGGCGACAGCGTTGCCGACGGCGCCGGCGGAGGCGGCGCTGACGTGATCACCGGCGGCGCGGTGGCCGTGGCGGGTTGGCTGGTCGTGAGCGGTGGGGGAGCGATCGTCTTGGACACCGATCCGCTGTCGCCGCCGCCGAGGATCACGACGGTGCAGATCACCGCGATCAGCAGGATCGCGCCTGCGACGCCTGCGACCCAGATCCAGCGACGGTCGATCTCGTCGCGGTATTCGTAGATCTCGTCGTCGTCGGCGTAATCGTCGTAGTCATCGACCTCGGGGTAGTCCTGCACCCCGTCCTGCACGCCGTCCTGCACGCCGTAGCCCGGGCTGTCATAGGTGCGAGCGCCGTAACCCTGGCTGGCGTAACCCCGACTGTCGTAACCCTGACTGGCGTAGCCCCGACTGTCGTAACCCTGGCCGCCGTAGCTCGGAGTGCGTCCGTACCCGTAGTCGCGGCCGGAGTCGTCGGTCTCGACGTCGGTGAAGCCGCCGCTCCGCCGGCGTCCGGAGGCGCGTGCCGAACCTGCGGTCCGTGACGTCCCAGAGGTCGTTGACGTTCTCGAATACGTGGTGTGAGGCCTGTCCATACCGATGTCCTGTGAGTCGCTTTCGTCGTCGATGGGGTGATGCTAGCGAGACTGGAGTGACGCACGAGGTTGACGCGCGGGCTGTCAGGTCACGGTCCGGACTCGGTCGGCAGCGAGAGATTCCGGCGCCGCCGCCGCTGCGCTGTCGGCGAAGTAGCGCCACCGCCGGCGCGGGGAAGACGGCCCGTCCACTAGCCTTCACGAGAGACAGATCATCGAAGGGAAGGGTCCAGCGTGGAGGTCAAGATCGGCGTCACCGACAGTCCGCGCGAGCTGGTGCTCACCAGCGCGCAGACACCCGCCGAGGTGGAGGAACTGGTGACCGCGGCCCTGGGCAAGGACTCCGGAGTCCTCGCCCTCACCGACGAGAAGGGTCGTCGCTACCTGGTGCAGAACACGCGCATCGCCTACGTCGAGATCGGCGTCGCCGATTCGCGGCGGGTCGGGTTCGGCATCGGCGCCACCGCCGCGGCGGTCGCCGACAAGCTCAGCTAGAAGCGGGTCAGCGGCACGTGTGACAGTCCGCCCCAGGCGAACTGCACCGTGCCGTCGACTGCGTCGTCCTTGGAGATCGGTCGGTCGGAGTTCAGCCAGTAGCGCGCACAGTCGACGCTCGTCGACACCAGTCCGACGGCGATCATTCTGGCCCGATGCGCCTCGAGGCCGGAATCGCTGCTGATCAGCTCGAAGACCGCGTCGGTGCACGCCTCGGTGGCCACCTTCACCTGCGCCGACACCTGCGGTTCTGTGACGTAGTCGTTCTCGAAGATCAGTCGATAACCCTGACCGTCGTGCTCGATGAAGTCGAAGAACGCCTGTACCGCAGCGCGGAGGCGCTGCCGGTTGTCGGTGGTGGTACGCAGCGCGCCACGCACCCCAGACACCAGGTTGTCGACGTGCCGCTCCAAGACGGCGAGGTACAGTTCGAGTTTCGACGAAAAGTGTTGATAGAGAACGGGTTTGCTTACACCTGCCCGGTCGGCGATCTCGTCCATCCCCGCTGCGTGGTAGCCGCGGTCCACGAAAACCTCGCTGGCCGCCGCAAGCAGTTGGCCTCGGCGCTCGTCGCGGGGAAGGCGGTTGCCGCGCCGATTCGCCCCCGTGTTGCCGCTCGACGAACCTTCACCGTTCGCCGGTTGCCCACCCTGTCGCTGGGCGGTGTTGGCGATGTCGCTCATCAATCCTCGATCTGCGGGTGAAGCCGTGTTCACCGGGCTCCGCTGGGGCCGGTCAATCCGGCTGTTCATCGATCCGACACTACTACCCCCCTCTGGTGGTGCGCGGCATCTGAGGTGGAGCTGGGTGGCGCGCCACAGCGGCCTGCCGCCCACGCTGTGCCATTCTGGTTCGGTGACCTACGACCCGGGGCGCCGCGGGGGCGGTCGAGCTCCCGTGCTGCGCAACGAGTGGAGGGAACCGTTGCGCGCTCAGCGCGACCCACTCGCAGAGGATGCGGGACGGCCCCGAGCCAATCGCGACGAGCATCAGCAGTGGCGAAAGCAGTCGTGGCTGGGACGGTTCGTGTCCACCTACGGCTGGCGGGCCTATGCCCTGCCGGTGCTCGCCGTGCTCACCGTCGTGGTGCTCTATCAGACGATCACCAGCCCCACCACCGTCGAACCCGTGAAGGCCGCGGGTCCGGTGCAGGGGCCCCCGACCTTCGACAACGCGAGCAAGGCCATCATCGGTGCGCCCCCGAAGGGCATGACCCAATTCGACGCCAGCCTGCCGACCGGCATCCTGCCCGACGGCGGCCCCTTCACCGAGGCGGGCGCCAAGACCTGGCACGTCGTACCGGGCTCTTCCCCGAAGGTCGGCCAGGGCACCACGAAGACGTTCACCTACACCGTCGAGGTCGAGGACGGAATCGATACCACGGCCATCGGTGGCGACGAGGCGTTCGCCCGGATGGTCAGCGAGACATTGTCCAACCCCAAGAGCTGGACGCAGAACCCGGAGTTCGCCTTCGTTCGGACCGACGATCCCGCACAGCCCGCCGACTTCCAGGTGTCGCTGACGTCGCCGATGACGGTGCGCGAGGGCTGCGGCTACGACATCCCCTTGGAAGCGTCCTGCTACAACCCCGCCTATCTGGAGGATCAGCCGCGGGTGTTCGTCAACGAGGCCCGTTGGGTGCGCGGCGCGGTGCCGTTCCAGGGCGACATCGGTTCCTACCGCCAGTACCTCGTCAATCACGAGGTCGGCCATGCCATCGGCTATCAGCGTCACGAGCCGTGCGGTGAGAACGGTGCACTGGCGCCGATCATGATGCAGCAGACCTTCTCGACCAACAACGACGACGACGCCCGCTTCGACCCCGAGTCGGTCCAGCCCGACGGCAAGACGTGCCGCTTCAACCCCTGGCCGTATCCAATCGCCTGACGTCGGCTCCCCGGGCGCATCCCCACCGAGTTCTGCGGCTGGGTCGTGCGGCGCCGCGGATCACGACCCCCTCGCAGAACTCGCGGTGGGTCGCCGTCGGCCACCAGCGCATTGCGTCAAGCACCCCACCCGCCGGGAAGGTCTGCGCGACGATTGCCGTTGAATGGGTGGGCCTGGTGTGATCATCACCTGCCCAAGACTTCTAATCGAGGAGCGTCCCGGTGTCTCCGCTACCGCCATTGGTCGAACCAGCCCCGTCTCTCACCCGTGAAGAGGTGGCCCGCTACAGCCGTCACCTGATCATCCCCGACCTCGGCGTTGACGGGCAGAAGCGCCTCAAGAACGCCCGAGTGCTGGTGATCGGCGCGGGCGGGCTCGGATCGCCGACGCTGCTCTACCTGGCTGCGGCCGGAGTCGGAACCATCGGCATCGTCGAGTTCGACGTGGTCGACGAGTCCAACCTGCAGCGCCAGATCATTCACGGCCAGTCCGACATTGGCCGGTCGAAGGCTCAGAGCGCACGCGACTCGGTCAAGGAGGTCAATCCACTGGTCGAGGTGCGACTTCACGAGGTTCGCCTCGAGCCCGACAACGCGCTCGACCTGTTCAAGCAATATGACTTGATCCTCGACGGCACCGACAACTTCGCCACCCGCTACCTGGTCAACGACGCCGCCGTGTTGGCGGGCAAGCCGTACGTGTGGGGCTCGATCTACCGCTTCGAGGGTCAGGTGTCGGTCTTCTGGGAGGACGCGCCCGACGGGTTGGGACTCAACTACCGCGATCTCTACCCGGAGCCGC
Organism: Mycobacterium sp.; assembly: GCF_040509115.1. GTDB lineage: Bacteria > Actinomycetota > Actinomycetes > Mycobacteriales > Mycobacteriaceae > Mycobacterium. The sequence continues at coordinate 5,869 of NZ_JBEVLO010000183.1, forward strand.
CTCCTCCTGGCATGGTCCCGTCGTGCGCCGAGGGCGGTGTACTCGGCATCCTGTGCGCGTCGATCGCCTCGGTCATGGGCACCGAGGCCATCAAGTTGCTGACCGGCATCGGCGATCCACTGCTCGGGCGGTTGATGGTGTACGACGCACTTGACATGACCTACCGCACCATCAGGATTCGCAAGGATCCTGCGACGCCGAAGATCACCGAGCTGATCGATTACGAGGCTTTCTGTGGCGTGGTGTCCGAAGCGGCCGCCGAGGCCGCGGCCGACTCGACGATCACGCCGCGCGAACTCCGCGACATGTTGGACTCGGGACGCAAGGTGGCGCTGATCGACGTGCGCGAACCCGTCGAGTGGGACATCAATCACATCGATGGCGCCGAGCTGATCCCGAAGTCGGCGATCGAGGCGGGCGACGGCCTGACCAAGCTGCCGCACGACCGCACACCAGTGCTGTACTGCAAGACGGGCGTCCGCTCGGCAGAAGCGTTGGCCGCCGTCAAGAAGGCCGGGTTCGCGGACGCCCTGCACCTGCAGGGCGGCATCGTGGCGTGGGCGCGACAACTCGAGCCCGACATGGTGATGTACTGACGGCTCGTTGGACTGAGCACCGCTTAGGCTGAGCGGTGTGACCGTCGACCTGCCGCCTGATCATGTGCTGGCGGCGTTCGGACTGACCGGGTTGCGGCCGGTGCCCCTCGGCTCGAGCTGGGAGGGCGGCTGGCGCTGCGGGGAAGTCGTACTGTCGATGGTCGCCGAGAACGCGCGGGCGGGGTGGTCGGCGAAGGTTCGGGAGACGCTGTTCGTCGACGGGGTGCGGCTGGCGCGGCCGGTTCGTTCGACCGATGGGCGTTACGTCGTGGCCGGCTGGCGGGCCGACACCTTCGTGACGGGCACCCCGGAGCCACGCCACGACGAGGTCGTATCGGCGGCCGTGCGACTGCACGAGGCCACCGCGAAGCTGGAGCGTCCGCGCTTTCTGACCCAACCGCCAGGAGCGCCGTGGTCCGAAGTCGACGTGTTCATCGCGGCGGACCGCGCGGCTTGGGAGGATCGGCCGCTGCACACGCTGCCGCCTGGGGCGCGGGTCGGTCCCGGCGGCGCGGACGGGCAGCGCTCCATCGACTTGATCGCGCAACTCTCGTCATTGCGCCGCCCGACGCGCAGCCCGAGTCAACTCGTGCACGGCGATCTGTACGGGACGGTTCTCTTCGCGGGGACCGCCGCCCCCGGCATTACCGACATCACACCGTACTGGCGGCCTGCGTCGTGGGCTGCGGGCGTGGTCGTGGTCGACGCCCTGGCGTGGGGTGAGGCCGATGACGGTCTGGTCGAGCGCTGGGCCCCGCTGCCGGAGTGGCCACAGATGTTGTTGCGTGCGTTGATGTTCCGATTGGCGGTCCATGCGCTGCATCCGCGCTCGACGGCTGCGGCGTTCCCCGGCTTGGCGCGGACGGCCGCGCTGGTGCGGTTGATCCTCTAGCTCGCCCTAGAACACGTGGCGCACTTCGCGAAGCGGCACCCGGCCGTCCTTCGCGAGTACGCCCTCGGCGCGCAACAGCTCCAGCTGGCGCGTCTCGAGGTGCGGCGCGGGCCGGCCCGACGACCTGATCACCCGGTGCCATGGCAGGTCTGACGAGTCCGTACGCATGATCCATGCGACGATCCGCGGGCTGGGAAGTGCTGCCGCGTCGGCGATGTCGCCGTAGGTCGACACGCGCCCCGAAGGGATCGACGCGACCAGGGCCCGGACCGCCTCGACCTGCTCGTCGGTGATGGCAGGCACGCTCAGCCAACCCGGTCGCGGATCAGTGCCGCCGTCTCCGCGGGTTTGGCCTGCGCCACCATGTGGTCGCAGTCGAAGTCGACGAGGGTGAAGTCCGAACCCAACCGGGCCTCCAGTACCGCGATGAGTTCGTCGGTGACGTACGGCGGCGACGTGCGGGTGGCCCTGACGAGGGTCGTCGGTGTTCCCTTGGGCGGCAAGGAGATCGGTCGTGCCAACTCGCTCCAGTACGACATGATCGCGGGGATGCCGATCCGCCAGCCCACGCGCCCGTTCGGCAGGTCGATCAGATGCTCGTCGAGTTCGCGTTCCAGGTCGGCTTCGGCCACCTCGCCCCACGATCCGGACGTCTTGTCGGCGCGTGCCTCGGCGCGATCGGCGAAGTCCGGCGAGGCCAACATGGCGTCGGCGATCTCCAGCATCCACGCCCCGTCGAGCCCCACCGCGGGATCGAGGAGGATCAGACCCGCGACGAGGTCCGACCGCGCGGCGGCCAGGCTCAGCGCGACCGCACCTCCGAACGAATGCCCGACGACCCACGCCGGCGCGTCGGCGTTCGCCTCGAGCAGCTCGGCCAGCGCCGCGACGTTGGCGTCGATGGTCCACGGCGCTGCCCACGTCGAGTGCCCGTGTCCGACGAGGTCGGGGGCAAGGATCGGAAACTCCGACAGATGGTGATTCGCAAGCGTCTGCCAGCGCTGACCGTGCCCCGTCAGTCCGTGGATCGCGAGGATCCGGGCAGGCTGGTCGGGGCCGAACCGGCACACGTTCAAGGCGTCGTTCACGGACAAGATGCTGCCAGTAGGGACAACGCTTTCCACCGTCGGGTCGCACGTCGGCCGCCGATGTCGGACCCCCGTGATGTCATGCCTGCATGCTCGCGCCACACACCGCACTGCCGCCAACCGCGCTGACCGAACCCGGCCTGCGCGGTACCGTGCGCGTGCTTGGAGGTCCGGGTACCGGCAAGAGTCGGCTGTTGGTCGACGCGGCGGTCGCGCACGTCGCCGCTGGAAACACCCCGGAATCCGTTCTGATGCTGACCGGTTCGGCCCGGCTCGGTGCTCACGCCCGCGCTGCGGTGACCGCTGCGCTGCTCGGTGCCGCAGGTCCCGCGGCCGTCCGTGAACCGTTGGTGCGCACTGTCCACTCGTATGCGTTCGCGGTGCTGCGCTTGGCCGCGCAGCGCAACGGTGATCCTCCGCCGCGGCTGGTCACCAGCGCCGAGCAGGACGGCATCGTCCGCGAGCTCCTCGCGGGCGACATGGAGGACGGCGCCGACTCCTCGGTGAAGTGGCCGCCGCACCTGCTTGCGGCTCTTGGCACCGTCGGATTCGCCAACGAGCTGCGCGACCTGCTGGCCCGCTGCACCGAGCGCGGTGTGGAACCCGCTGCGCTGCAACGCGTCGGACGCCGCGCGGGTCGGCCCGAGTGGGTCGCTGCGGGCCAGTTCGCGCAGGTGTACGAACAGGTGATGCTGCTGAGGTCCGCAGTGGGCATGGCCGCACCACAGGCCACCGTCCCCGCTCTCGGCGCAGCCGAGCTGGTCGGCGCGGCGCTGGAGGCGTTCGCCGCCGACGCCGAGCTGCTGGCCGCCGAACGCAGCAGGGTCCGTCTGCTCCTGGTCGACGATGCACAGCACCTCGATCCTCAGGCCGCTCTTCTCGTGCGCGTGCTGGGCGCGGGCGCCGACCTGACCGTCGTCGCAGGCGATCCCAATCAGTCGGTGTTCGGTTACCGCGGCGCCGATCCGGCGCTGCTCGGCATCGACGACCACCCGGCGATCCTGCTCACCGAGTCGCGGCGCTGCGCGCCGGCGGTGGCGCGGGCCATCACGGGGATCGCGGGGCGGCTGCCCGGTTCGGGCGACGCCAGGCAGCTCACCGGTGCCGATGGGCCCCTCGGATCGGTGGCGGTGCGCATCGCAGCGTCGCCGCACGCCGAATCGACGATGATCGCCGATGCCCTGCGCCGCGCCCACCTGGTCGATGGGGTGCCGTGGTCGCGGATGGCCGTCATCGTGCGGTCGGTGCCGCGGACGGGCGCAGCGCTCGCCCGCGCGCTGACGTCGACGGGCGTGCCCGTCGAACAGCAGTCTTCGTCGGCACCGCTGGCAGCGCATCCCACGGTGGCCGCGCTGCTGACGGTGCTCGACGCGGCAGCCAATGGCCTCGACGGCGCGCAAGCGCTCGCGCTTCTCACCGGGCCGATCGGGCGGGTCGATCCGGTGTCGTTGCGCCAGTTGCGACGTACCCTGCGACGGGCGGACGCCTGCCGTCCGCCCCGTGAGTTCGCCGACCTGCTCGCCGAGGTCCTTGGGGACGCCCGTGCCAGGGTGAAGCTGCCCGATCAACTGGACCGTGCGCTCAAGCGCGTCCGAACGGTGCTGGCGGCTGCCGCACGCAGCCACCGCGAAGGACAGGATCCCCGGTTCACGCTGTGGCATGCGTGGCACCAGTCCGGGTTGCAGCGGCGTTGGCTGGCCGCTGCCGAGCGCGGCGGCCCGGTGGGGGCGCAGGCGGGTCGTGACCTCGACGGCGTCACCGCCCTGTTCGACGTCGCCGAGCAGTACGTCAGTCGCACCAGCGCGGCGTCGTTGGTGGGCTTCACCGACCACGTGCGGGCGATGGTCCTACCCGTCGGCGGTGACTCGCGCCGTGGCGACGATGCGGTCGCGGTCGTGTCGGCGCACGCCGCACTGGATCGTGAATGGGACTTCGTCGTCATCGCCGGTCTGCAGGACGGGTTGTGGCCCAACGTGGCTCCACGTGGGGGAGTCCTCGCCACGCAGCAGCTCGTCGACATACTCGACGGCATCGCCGACGGCACCTCCATCAGGGCACCGCTCCTGGCCGAGGAACGCAGGCTGTTGATCGCCGCCCTCGGTCGGGCCCGCACCCACGTGCTGGTCACCGCCGTGGACGGCGAGGACGGCGACGACGCCTGGCTGCCGTCCGCCTTCTGCGACGAGCTCGCCGCGCTGGCCACCGAACGGCCGGGCGTCGATGCGGCGCCCGTTCGCGCGCCGAGGGTGCTCGCCCCCTCGGCTCTGGTCGGGCGGCTGCGTGCCGTCGTGTGCGCCCCCGAGGGGGCCGTCAACGACGCAGCACGTTCTTGCGCAGCAACGCAATTGGCGCGACTGGCCGCGGCGGGGGTGCCGGGCTCCGATCCGGCGCGGTGGTATCTCACGACGGCGTCGTCGACGGAGGAGCCCCTGTGGTCGGGCGACGAGCACACCGTGACGCTGTCGCCGTCGAAGTTGCAGACGCTGTCGGACTGTCCGCTTCGGTGGCTGCTCGAACGGCACGGCGGCAGCGATGCCCGCGACGTGCGCTCGGCTCTCGGCACCTTGGTGCACGCACTGGTGGCCGACGGCACCAAGACGGAGCAGCAGATGCACGCCGAACTCGAATCCGTCTGGCACGAACTGCCGTTCGACGCACAGTGGTACTCGGCCAACGAACTGGATCGGCATCGGGCGATGTTGACGGCGTTCGTCGAGTGGCGCGAGCGGACGCGCGGCGAACTCACCGAGGTGGCCACCGAGATCGACGTCGACGGTGTGGTGGTAGCGGCGGACGGCGACGGGCCGGGCGTGCGGGTCCGTGGTCGGGTGGACAGGTTGGAGCGTGACGCGGAGGGCAGGCTCGTCGTGGTCGACGTGAAGACCGCCAAGAGCCCCGTCAGCAAGGATGACGCCCAACGCCACGCTCAGCTCGCGATGTATCAGCTGGCGATCGCGGAAGGCGTTCTGCCGCAGGGGGAGGAGGCGGGCGGTGGGCGGCTTGTCTACCTCGGCAAGGTCGGTGTGGCGGGCGCGGGCGAACGCGATCAGAACCCGATGACCACCGACGGCCGAGACGAATGGCGGGAACGCGTGCGTGACGCCGCTGCGACGACGCAGGGTCCGGAGTTCGTGGCCCGCATCAACGACGGGTGCGCGCACTGCCCGGTGCGGGCGATGTGTCCGGCCCAGGCCGCGCTGCGGGGGTGCTCGTGAGCGCGCGCTACAGTCCCGCCGAATTGGCCGACGCGCTGGGGCTCTTCGCGCCGACGGCCGAGCAGGCCGCGGTCATCGAGGCGCCGCCGGGTCCGCTGGTGGTCGTCGCCGGTGCGGGCGCAGGAAAGACGGAGACGATGGCCGCCCGCGTGGTGTGGCTGGTCGCCAACGGTTACGCAGGTCCAGGTGAAGTGCTCGGCCTGACGTTCACCCGCAAGGCGGCCGGTCAGCTGCTGCGCCGCGTACGCACTCGACTCGCGCGCCTCGCGGGTACCGGCCTGGTCCCCGGTGGTGCCGCAGACGTCGACGACCAGCCGACGATCGGCACCTACCACGCGTTCGCGGGAACCCTGCTGCGCGAGCACGGCCTGTTGCTGCCAGTCGAGCCGTCGGCGCGCCTCGTCGGGGAAACGGAGTTGTGGCAGTTGGCGTTTCGGGTGGTGTGCGAGCACCCCGAGGCGCTGGACACCGAGAAGACACCCGCGGCCATCACGGCGATGGTACTGCGGCTGGCAGGCCAGCTGGCCGAACACCTCGTCGACACGGACCAGTTGCGGGACACCCACGTCGAACTGGAGCGGCTGGTGCACGCACTGCCGCCGGGACCCCGCCAGCGCGACAGCGGACCCAACCAGTCGCTGCTTCGGATGCTCGCCACCCAGACCGAACGCACCGTCATCGTTCCGCTGATCGATGCCCTCCACGCGCGGATGCGCGCGGAGAACGTGGTGGACTTCGGCACGCAGATGGCCGCCGCGGCCCGCCTTGCGGCGTCGTTCCCGCAGGTCGGTGAACAACTACGGCAGCGCTACCGGGTGGTGCTGCTCGACGAGTACCAGGACACCGGCCACGCGCAACGCATCGCGTTGTCCGCGCTGTTCGGCGGTGGCGTCGACGACGAACTGGCGCTCACCGCCGTTGGTGACCCGATTCAGTCGATCTACGGTTGGCGGGGCGCGTCCGCCACCAATCTGCCGCGGTTCGCCACCGACTTCTGCCTGTCCGATGGCACCCCAGCCCCCACCCTGGAGCTGCGCACCAGCTGGCGGAATCCGCCGAGCGCCCTGCATCTGGCGAATGCGGTCTCCGCGGAGGCACGGCGTCGCTCCGTTCACGTCCGGGAGCTGTTGCCCCGACCGGGGGCGCAGCCGGGCACCATCTCGTGCTCGCTACACAACGACGTCGACGCCGAACGCGATTGGCTGGCGGATCGATTGGCGTCGATTCATCACGGCGCCGTCGCGGCGGGAACCCTCATCCCCACGGCCGCGGTGCTGGTCCGCCGCAACGCCGACGCCGTGCCGATGGCTGACGCGCTCACCGCCCGCGGGGTGCCCGTCGAGGTCTGTGGACTGGCCGGGCTGCTGGCGATGCCCGAGGTGGCCGACGTGGTGGCGATGCTGCGGCTGGCGGCCGATCCCACCGCGGGCTCGGCTGCCATGCGGATCCTCACCGGTCCTCGCGTGCGGTTGGGTGCCGCCGACGTCACCGCGTTGTGGCGGCGCGCCGTGGAGCTGGACTCCGCGGGCGGCGCGCCCACCGAGAACGCGTCCACCGAGAAAGCGTCGGCACACATCGTGGCCACCGCCCATCCCGACGCCGACAGGGCATGCCTGGCCGACGCGATCTGCGATCCAGGCCAGGCGGACCGCTATTCGGCGACCGGCCACGGCAGGATCGTGGCTCTCTGCCGGGAGCTGACGGCGCTGCGGGCCCAGCTGCAGCATCCGCTTCCCGAGCTCGTCGCCGAGGTGCGGCGAACGCTGGGTGTCGACGCCGAAGTTCGTGCTGCGCAATCGGTTTCGGCGGGGTGGTGTGGCACCGAGCACCTGGACGCGTTCGCCGACGTCGTCGCGGACTTCGCGGCGCGCCCGTCGGCGTCGGTGGCAGGCCTGCTCGGGTTCCTCGACGCGGCGATGGACGTCGAGAACGGTCTCGCCCCAGCCGAGATCACCGTCGCAAGGGACCGCGTGCAGATCCTTACCGTGCACGCTGCCAAGGGATTGGAATGGCAGGTCGTTGCGGTCCCACATCTGAGCGGCCGGGTGTTCCCGTCGACGGGGTCGGCGCGCACCTGGTTGACTGATGCCGCCGACCTGCCGCCGCTGTTGCGTGGCGACCGGGCCACGGAGTCCGAGCACGGTGTGCCCGTGCTCGACGTGTCCGACGTCAATGACCGCAAGGCGTTGTCGGACCAGATCGCCCGCCATCGGGCCACGCTCGATCAGCGTCGCATGGACGAGGAGCGTCGTCTGCTGTACGTCGCGCTCACCCGGGCTGAGGACACCCTGCTGCTGTCCGGTCACCACTGGGGTGCCACCGAGTCCAAGCCACGGGGACCGTCGGACTTCCTCGTCGAGATCAAGGACGTCATCGACCGGGCGCGGGACCAGGGTCGGCCGTGCGGCGTCGTCGAGCTCTGGTCGCCCGCGCCCGCCGACGGTGAGGCAAACCCGTTGCGAGACAACGCGGTCGAGCGACACTGGCCGGTGGCGCGGGACGACGGCGACGTCGACCGTGGCGCGCGGCTCGTGATGAACGCCATGACGGGCGGTGCGGCCGCCACGACGGACCCCGCCATCACCGATGCCGACGTCGACGGCTGGGCCGCCGACGTCGATGCGCTCCTGGCCGAACGTGAGCGCGCGGCGCACCGGCCACCCGCCGCATTGCCGCCGCAGTTGTCGGTCAGTGCGCTGGTGGACATCGGGCGCGACCCCGAGGGCGCGGCCCGCAGGTTGCAGCGCCGGCTCCCGCTGCGTCCCGATCCGCACGCCCTGCGGGGTACCGCCTTTCACGACTGGGTGCAGCGCTTCTTCCATGCCGAGCGGCTCTTCGATCTCGAGGACCTGCCCGGTGCCGTTGACGGCGAGTTCGGGGTGGCCGAATCCGAGCGACTCGCCGAGCTGCAGGCGGCGTTCGCGGTGTCGCCGTGGGCATCGCGCACCCCCATCGACGTCGAGGTGCCGTTCGACATGATGATCGGTGACAAAGTGGTGCGTGGCCGCATCGACGCCGTCTTCGCCGATGAGGACGGCGGGGTCACCGTGGTCGACTGGAAGACGGGCGATCTGCCTACCAGCGCAGAGACCTTGCAGCACAACGCCATTCAGCTAGCGGTGTACCGGCTGGCGTGGGCGGCGACGGCTGGCGTCGCACCATCGGAAGTGCGGGCGGTGTTCCACTACGTGCGCAGCGGCCAGACCGTAGCGCCCGAGATGCTGCCGGACGCCGAAGAATTGGCAGGGCTGCTCGCGGCGGCCTAGCGAGGGGCGTTCTTGTACACCTTGTAGGCCTGGGTGATCATCGGCACCTGCAGCGGTAACCGGGCAATCGCGCCGATGCGGGCAGGCCAGCCCTTGCCCCACCACAGCCGCACCATGTTGACGTTCGCGGGAAACACGCCGACGAACAGCGCGATCGCCGCGAGCGCTCCCAGCCGACGGGTCCGCGGCACCAGGAGCATCGCCCCCGTCGTGGCTTCCGCGACTCCCGAGGCCAGCGTGTAGCCCCTGGCGCTGCCCGGCAGTTCCGTGGGCACGATCGTGTCGAACGGCTTCGGCGCCACGAAGTGCAGGACGCCCATTCCGACGAGCATCGCGCCCATCCGCTGGGCGGGCGCCTGGCTGGCAACTGATGGTCTGAGGGAGGTCATGGTTACATTGTGCTGTGCGGCGCCTTCGGCGAATGATGGGCCTTCGTGGCCAAGGGTAGGTTGCGTCGTCGATTGGCGGCGCTCGATCAGACATTGACCGATCAGCCAGACCACACGTTGGTCGGCACGCTCCGGATTCCGGAGCCGTTCGTCAGCCCGGCGCGCAAGATCGCGATGCGGGTGTTCTACGCGCTTGCGGCGCTCGGCGCTGCGGTGCTGATCGTCTACCTGGATCGGGGCGGCTACCGCGACATCGAGGCGAGTCCGAACCCGAACGACCCGCTGTCCTTGCTCGATTGCCTCTACTACGCCACGGTGTCGCTGTCGACGACGGGATACGGTGACATCACTCCGGTCACCCCATCGGCGCGGTTGATCAACGTCTTGGTGATCACGCCGTTGCGGGTCGCCTTCCTGATCGTGTTGATCGGCACGACGGTGGAAACACTGACCGAGGCCTCGCGTCAGACCCTCAAGATCCAGCAGTGGAGGAGAACCGTGCGGGACCACACCGTCGTCGTCGGATACGGCACCAAGGGCAAGACGGCCGTCACGGCCATGATCGGCGACGGCGCCACCAGCGGTGAAATCGTCATCGTCGACACCGACCGAGCGGCATTGGACCGCGCCGACAAGGCGGGGCTGGTGACGGTGCACGGCGACGCCAACCGGGCCGACGTGTTGCGGTTGGCGGGAGCGCAGCACGCCAAGGCCATCGTCGTCGCCACCAACAGCGATCCGACCGCGGTGCTGGTCACGCTGACTGCGCGTGAGCTGGCGCCGAAGGCGAAGATCATCGCCTCGATCAGGGAGGCGGAGAACCAGCACTTGCTGCTGCAGTCGGGTGCCGACTCGGTGGTGGTGTCCTCGGAGACGGCGGGCCGACTGCTCGGAATGGCCGCCAAGACGCCGACCGTCGTGGAGATGATCGAGGATCTGCTGACACCCGATGCCGGGTTCGCGATCGCCGAGCGGGACGTCACGTCGAAGGAAGTCGGGGGGTCGGCGCGACATCTGCCGGACATCGTGCTTGGGGTGGTGCGCGAGGGCCACCTGATGCGCGTCGACGCTCCGGAGGTCGATGCCATGGAGCAGGGCGACCGGTTGCTCTACATCCGCAACGCGGACGCCGACCGTTGACCGGCGCGCAAGAGCGAAGCGACTCGGGGAGTGGGGTCGGCGCGACGGCGGGCCTCGGCGCGTTCCAGTTGCGCAACGTGCCCCTTCTCTCGCGGGTGGGGGCCGACCGGGCCGACGAGCTTCGTACCGACCTCGACGCGGCGGTGGCCGGGTGGGGCGAGGCGCTGCTGTTGAAGGTGGATCGCCGCAACCAGGTCCTCATCTCCGGTGGGCGCGTCGTTCTTGGCAAGGCCGCCAAGCACTCCGCCACGCCCGACGAGCATGCGGTGTTCTTGGGCCGCGTGGAGGACGGCACACACGTGTGGGCGGTCCGGGGCGCGTTGGAGGCGCCGGAGGATCCCGACGCCGAGACCGAGGTGCTTGACCTGCGCCGGGCGGGTCAGATCTTCGACGACGTCAGCTCGCAGTTGGTGGCGACGGCGACGGCGCTGCTGAATTGGCATGACAATGCCCGGTTCAGCGCAGTCGACGGGTCGCCGACGAAGATGCACAAGTCGGGGTGGTCGCGCGTCAATCCCGTCAACGGTCACGAGGAGTTCCCTCGCATCGATCCGGCAGTCATCTGCCTCATCCACGACGGGCACGACCGCGCGGTACTGGCCCGGCAGACGGTGTGGCCGGAGCGGCTGTTCTCGCTCATCGCCGGCTTCGTCGAGGCGGGCGAGTCATTCGAGTCGTGCGTGGTGCGTGAGGTGGCCGAGGAGATCGGTCTCTCGGTGCGCGACGTGACCTATCTGGGCAGCCAGCCGTGGCCGTTCCCGCGGTCGTTGATGGTCGGTTTCCACGCGATCGGCGATCCTGAGCAGGAGTTCTTCTTCAGCGACGGCGAGATCGCCGAGGCGGCCTGGTTCACCCGCGACGAGGTGAAGGCGGCACTCGCCGACGGCGACTGGAGCAGTGATTCACCGTCGCGCCTGCTGTTGCCCGGGTCGATCTCGATCGCCAGGGAGATCATCGAATCCTGGGCGTTCAGCCCGTGACCCGGCCGTTCAGCCCGTAATCCGGCCGTTCAGCCCGTGATCCGGCCGTATACCCGGTGATCCGAGTCAGGCGGCCAGCTTGGCCTGGACCTGCTTGAGGCTTGGGTTGGTGAGCGTTGACCCGTCGGCGAACTTCACCGTGGGCACCACGTGGTTGCCGTTGTTGACGGAGCCCACGAATTCGGCCGCACTGGGATCGAGTTCGATGTCCACCTCGGTGTAGCCGATGCCTGCGGACTTCAGTGCGGACTTGAGTCTGGCGCAGTAGCCGCACCATGTCGTGGAGTACATGGTCAGCTGGGCCTTGGTACCTGTCATAGCGTTGTCAACCTAACTGACGAAGCGAAAATTGCATGAATCGGCGGTACCCGGAAAGGGCGGCGCGTGCACGTCGGCTCCCCGTTGACGGTACGTCGACTCAGAAATTGTCGTCGCGCCCTGCCAAGATGGTCCCCATGCCATCTCAGGCTTCCGTGGCCGCGTCAGGAGCGCTCGGTCGGCTGATCGACGATCTCGACGAGGAGCAGCGGGAGGCCGTCCAGGCGCCGCGCGGGCCGGTGTGCGTGCTCGCCGGGGCGGGCACCGGCAAGACCCGAACCATCACGCGGCGGATCGCCTATCTGGTGGCCGCGGGGCATGTCGCCCCCAGCCAGGTGCTGGCCGTGACGTTCACGGCGCGGGCCGCGGGGGAGATGCGGGGTCGGCTCCGGTCCCTCGACGAGCAGGGTGCCGACGGCGCAGGAACCGGCGCGGTGCAGGCGGTGACGTTCCACGCGGCCGCCCGAAGGCAATTGCAGTACTTCTGGCCTCGGGTGGTCGGCGACACGGGGTGGGAGCTCCTCGACAGCAAGTTCGGCGTCGTCGCGCAGGCGGCCAACCGGGCGAAGATCCAGGCCAGCACCGATGACGTCCGCGACCTCGCAGGCGAGATCGAGTGGGCCAAGTCGTCGCTGATCAGTCCGGAGGGCTACGCGGCCGCGGTCGCCGAGGCCAGCCGTGACATTCCACTGGACGCGGCCAAGGTCGCGACGGTGTACGCAGGCTATGAGGCCATGAAGGCGCGCCGCGACGGGACCACGCTCCTCGACTTCGACGATCTGCTCTTGCACACGGCGGCGGCCATCGAGAGCGACGCCGCCGTCGCGCAGGAGTTCCGCGACCGGTACCGCTGCTTCGTCGTCGACGAGTATCAGGACGTCACGCCGCTGCAGCAGCGGGTGCTCAACGCGTGGCTGGGCGATCGGGACGACCTGACGGTGGTCGGCGATGCGAACCAGACCATCTACTCGTTCACCGGGGCCACACCTGGTTTCCTGCTCGACTTCTCGCGGCGGTTCCCCGACGCGGCGGTGGTCCGATTGGAACGCGACTACCGGTCCACTCCGCAGGTGGTGTCGCTGGCCAACCGGGTGATTGCCGTGGCGCGTGGGCGCATGGCGGGCAGCAAGCTGCATCTGGTCGGCCAGCGCGACGCGGGTCCCACGCCCACGTTCCGCGAGCATCCCGACGAGGTGGCCGAGGCCGCGGCGGTGGCCAAGGCGGTGAAGAAGCTCATCCAATCCGGCACGGCGGCAGCCGAAATCGCGGTGCTGTACCGCATCAACGCGCAGTCGGAGGTGTACGAGGAGGCGCTCACCGCGGCAGGGGTGGCGTTCCAGGTGCGTGGCGGTGAGGGCTTCTTCAGTCGTCAGGAGGTCCGCCAGGCATTGGTGGCGTTGCAGCGGGCGGCTGAGCGCGTCGACGCGGTGGGCGAGGAGTTGCCGCCGGTGGTCCGCGAGCTGTTGGAGCCGTTGGGGTTGACGGCCGAGGAGCCGCAGGGTGTGAGGGCCAGGGAGCGCTGGGAGGCGCTGGCGGCACTGGCCGAGCTGGTCGACGAGGAGGTGGCGCTGCGGCCGTCGCTGGACATGCGCGCACTGCTGGTCGAGCTGCGTCAGCGCGCCGATGCGCGACACCCGCCCGTGGTGCAGGGCGTCACGTTGGCCTCGTTGCACGCCGCCAAGGGGCTCGAGTGGGACGCGGTGTTCCTGGTGGGACTCGCGGATGGCACGTTGCCGATCTCGCACGCGCTGGCGCGGGGCGCTGACAGCGAGCAGGTGGAGGAGGAGCGTCGGCTGCTGTACGTCGGAATTACCAGGGCGCGCATCCATCTGGCTCTCAGCTGGGCCCTATCGCGCACACCGGGTGGGCGGCAGAGCCGCAGACCGTCGCGCTTTCTCAACGGCATCGCTCCGCAGGCCGGAGCCGAGGACGGGCCGAGCAAGCCGCGTCGCCCGCGGGGCCCCACGCCGCGGTGCCGGGTCTGCGGCGGCCCGCTGAATAGTTCGGCGGCCATCATGTTGCGGCGCTGTGAGACGTGTCCCTCGGATCTCGACGAGGAACTGTTGGCCCGACTCAAGGAGTGGCGGTCGGCGACCGCCAAGGAGATGAAGGTGCCGGCCTACGTGGTGTTCACCGACAACACGCTGATTGCCATCGCCGAGACGCTGCCCAGCGATGATGCTGCGTTGGTGGCGATCCCGGGGATCGGGGCACGCAAGCTCGAGCAGTTCGGGGCCGACGTGCTCGCCCTGGTCAAGGGTGGACGTTGAGTCGGTCGGCGAAAACGGCCAAGACTGGCAAAAATCGCGCCAAAGCTGCAGGTCAGAAAATCGCTTGTCGATTTCGGTGTTAGTCTCTAATCTCGTATCGGTCTAACACCGTTCGAGCGGAAGGGAGGGTCAAACATGATTGATTTCAATATCTTCGGATACGGCGTAACAAGCGCTGCCGTCATGCCGTGGACCCTCCACGTCGCTGGACCCGCCGCTTGGGCGGCGCATCCGGCATCTGCCGCGCAGCACGCCATTCCGGCGATGAAGCGTCGCACCGCCACCGCGACTGCCGCGTCCGTGAATCGGGGCACCATCTAGGACAGCCCACGAAAGCCAACTGGCCACGGACCCCGACGCAAGCGGATCCGTGGCCAATTTAGTTTTCGGAGACACCGAACACCTGGTCGCAGATCCATCAGAAGACAGATGGCCGATCGACTTAGACCAGGAAGCAGGTGATTCGGACATGTCCCCGCAGACATGCCGCGAGAGGGCGTTCCCGCCGGTGCCGTGTCACGTCAACGACCCGGATCTGTGGTTCGCGGAGAGCCCGATGGATCTGGAGCGGGCCAAGGAGCTGTGCGCGGACTGCCCGATCCGTCGGCAGTGCCTCGCCGAGGCCTTGGAACGTGAGGAGCCGTGGGGGGTCTGGGGTGGCGAGATCATCGACCGCGGATCGGTGGTTGCGCGCAAGCGCCCGAGGGGTCGCCCGAGAAAGACGGAGAAGAACCCCGTCGCCGACCCGGCAGCCGCGTAGCTGCGGAGTGGCCGCCTAGCCCCACGTATTGCTGAGGCTGGGCGGTCACTCAGGCGGCGAAGCCCGGGATGAATTCGGTCGCAAGCGCTTTGGTGGCGATGTGCGCATCGAGTTGGCAAGAGATCGCGACGATGGAAGCGATCACCCGCATTGGAATGGCCAGCTTGGCGGGGATGTCCATCTGCCGGGCCGTCTTGATGGCGTCGACCGAGATGTCCATGTTGGCAGCCGCCATCTTCTGCAGCCACCTGCGGGTGTAGTGGAACACGTCGACTTCGAGGGGTTCGACGTACTGACGCAGCATCTCGTCGATCTCGCGGGGCGAAACTTGTTGTCCCCGTTGAATGAAGCCGATCTTCTCCATCGTCGGGAGCAGCTTGTCGTAGTCCTTCTCGAGCGCGTAGCGCACCGTCAGGCCCAGCTCGACCGGGATGCCGCCGGGCAGCGGCGCGACGGCGCCGAAGTCGAGCACGCCCAGCTTGTCCCCGGGCAGCAGCATGAAGTTTCCGGGATGCGCGTCGCCGTGCATCATCTCGATGCGCCGCGGGGCGTCATAGGTGAGTTCGACGAGGCGGGTGCCCACGATGTCGCGCTGCTCGGGCGTGCCGTCGCGGATGATCTGCGCCATCGGGATGCCGTCCATCCACTCGGCGACGACCACCTTCGGGGCGCTGGCCACGATCGCTGGCACGACGAAGTGCGGGTCGTCGCGGTAGCCCTTGGCGAAGGCACGCTGGTTGTCCGCCTCGAGCCGGTAGTCGAGCTCCATCTCGGTGCGTTCGATCAGTTCGTCGACGACACCTTGGACGTCGGCGCCGGGGGAGAGTTGCTTGAAGACGTAGACGAGCCGCTTCATCGTCTTGAGATCGGCGCGTAGGGCTTCGTCGGCGCCGGGGTATTGGATCTTGACGGCGACGTCGCGTCCGTCGGACCACACCGCCCTGTGCACCTGGCCGATGCTCGCCGACGCGATGGGGGTGTCGTCGAAGGAACTGAAGCGTTCCCGCCACCGGGTGCCGAGCTGGGAGTCGAGCACCCGGTGCACCTTGGCGGCAGGTAGTGGCGGCGCGTCCTTCTGGAGCTTGGTGAGCGCCTCGCGGTACGGCTCGCCGAACTGCTCCGGCACGGCGGCCTCCATCACGGAGAGCGCCTGGCCGACCTTCATCGCCCCGCCCTTGAGTTCGCCGAGGACGGTGAAGAGCTGATTGGCGGCCTTCTCCATCAGCTCCGCGTTGACGTCGTCCCTGGACGAGCCGGTGAGTCGCTTCCCGAGGCCAAGTGCGGCTCGACCGGCGAATCCGACCGGAAGGGACGCGAGCTTGGCGTTTCGCGCCGCCCGTCCACGTTTGATGTCTGCCACTTGTCCATCATCCATCACGAACCTGGGCAGCTCGGCACGAGTGGCCCCCACGTCCGCGCAACGTCACATACGTTCGCCTCCGGCGAGGGGCGTTTCGCCTGGGGCGTTCGACTGGTCCTCGCAGGGATCGCGATGCCATTCGCCGAAGGGATCTGGATAGTCGCGCCACTGATGCGGGGCGGCCAGCTCGTCGTCGGTCAATAGCGCGCCGTGTAGTGCGCTGCGGATCTCGTCCGGGTCGGCGCCGCATGCCAGCACGATCATCGAGGTGTGCCGGTCGCCGTGCTCATCGGTCCACATCAGGTCGGCGAGCGCGCGTCGCTGCGGGTCGACGTAGGCAAGTTCGGAGGCGGTCATCGCGGCGAGCCACTTGCCAGCGGCGTCGACGCGCAGTCCGCCGCCCGCCGACTGTAGCCACATCGCCTGCCGGGGTTGGGTCGCCAGCCAGAGTCGGCCGCGGGTGCGGAGCACGCCGTCGAGCAGCAGATCGATGGCGGAGTGCAGCCGTTGGGGGTGGAAGGGGCGCCGAGCCCCGAATTCGACGAGCTGGACGTCACCGTCGCGGCTGAGCAACGGTTCGCCTGCCAGCAATGGGTCGTGTGGTCCGTCACTTCGGCCGCGGCGGGCGTTGGGTTCCAGATGGGCCAGGGCCATCTCGACGCGGTCGTTGCCGACGGTGATGCGCGCCCGGGGGGTGAGGCGTCGCAGTGCGGCCAACGTCGTGGGGTGGGGCTGGTCGAGTACCACGACGTCGGCGAACTCGGCCTGGCAGACGGCCACCTGCGCGACGGTGCGGCCATCGCAGAGTTCGTCGTCGCCGAGCGCCTGGGGCAGCCAGTGCTGGGCCGCCACGCAGGTGACGACAGCGGCTATGGCAACGTCGCGCGCCGCGGGGCCGTCGGGGTATCCGGGTCCCGGCCGGACCTTGACGTGGTTGACGGCCCAGCAGATCGGTTCGGGTTCTAGCCAGGGCGTGAGGTGGACGACGATTCTGGCGACGTCCCCTCGGCGGTGCAGGATGCGCAGCAGCACCAACAGGTCGTTGCGGATCGTGCATTCGACGCATCCGTGAGCCAGTTCGAGGGCATCCTCGGTCGTCGTCAGGCCGTCGCGAGTCAGCATCGCCGTCGTGCGCCGCACCACGTGTCCGTCGAATTCGTGCTCGACGGCGAGGGTTCCCGCTTGCCGCAGCAGGGTGCCGGTCACTGAGTCGGTGTCGCCCTGGCCGGTCGTCAGTATCACCGGAGTGCGCATGGTCCTCCTTGTTGGAAATGATTGTCATTAGTGCCGGTGTCACGGTACAGTTCCCGCCAGCGCTTGTCGAAAATGATTTTCATTAATGATCGTTCTGAGGAAGGGGTCAACGGTTGTCCGCGCACTGTCAGATCACCGGTCGCGCACCGAGTTTCGGAAATTCGGTGTCCCATTCGAATCGCCGCACCAAGCGGCGCTGGTCACCAAACATCCAACGCAAGACGTATTACCTGCCATCGGAGGGAAGGCGCATCACCCTCCGGGTGAGCGCCAAGGGAATCAAGGTGATCGATCGCGACGGTATCGAGGCGGTCGTTGCGCGGCTGCGTCGGGCGGGCCGGATTTAATGGCGCGCAACGAGATCCGGCCCATCGTGAAGTTACGGAGTACCGCCGGCACCGGGTACGCCTACGTCACCCGCAAGAACCGGCGCAGCGACCCCGACCGGCTGGTGCTGAAGAAGTTCGACCCGGTGTTGCGCCGCCACGTCGACTTCCGCGAGGAACGGTGAGCGGCGGGGCCGCGCCGGTGCGCGCCACCCGTCGTCCGTTCACGCTGATCCTGTGCACGGCGTGCACGGCCGATCGCACGGAGGCGGCGATGCGGGCCGTCCGCGCCACGATCCGCCGTTGTGATCACGGAGTCCTTGTCACCACCGGATGCATGTTGGGCGTGAAGGCCTGCGCGGCCTCGGGTGGCCTGACGATGGTGCTGCAGCCCTGCACGATCGATCGGCGACCAGACGGGCCCGCCAGGTGGCTAGGCTCGATCGACGGCGCGAAAGACGTTCGCGGCGTGTGCAGATGGGTGGAGCTCGGCGACTGGGACACCCCACCGCCGGGGTGTCGCCCCAGCGCGCCGTGGGAGGTGACCGCCCGTGTCGGGAGCCCGAACTGAGAGCATCGCCACGTCGTTCGTCTCCCGTCAGCTGAATGACATGTGCGGCGGCACAATCGAACTCAGCGTCCCACTGCGGTACGACGTCGTTCAGATCGGCGTAGGCGGTGACGTCGACGTCGGTCGGATCCGGGTCTCGAACGCCGCGGGCTCGATCACGGTGGTCCGCGTCGACGGCAGGCCCATTCAGGTCGAGGTCGTCACCGGCGACGGGTTGGCAACGCGGGTGTTCCGCGCACCGGTCCCTCGCGTACTCCTCGTTCGGTTCGTCGATCCGACGGGACGGGCACGTTGGCAGCCCAGCGGGGCGGCCGCCCAAGTCTGCCGGGCGAGCCTGTTGAAGCAATTCGCCGACGTACTGGGCACTTTCGTGACGGCGAAGCAGTCTGACCATCAACACTCGCAGCGAGGGTGGCGCGACCACCGCCTGCTCACCGTGGAGCCGGTGCGGACGTCGAACTCCAGCGTGGTATCCAACGTCGGGGGTGGTTCGCCGGCGTGACGTGGGTCGGGCGACTCGCGGACCGCACTGATGACGCGATCGACCTGATTGAGCGCCAGCGCGGCGGTGCCGAGCATGGTGGCGCGATCGGCGCTGCCGACGGCATCGCGCAGCTGCGAGGCTACGGCGGGCCAGGCGGCGTCGCGGTCGCTGCGGTAGAGGTCGGCGCACCCGAGGCAGCTGGTCACTCCGGGGATCACCAGCGGGCCGACGAGCCCCGTTCCGTCGCGCACCCGCACGGGAAGGTGCGGCATCCGCGCCTGGTGGAGCTCGCGCAGCACCCGCGGATCGGCGACCAGGAAGTCCGTCAGCACCACCAGGTCAGTGGTCCCCGCCGCTACGGTCGCGTGGTTCAGGTTGCTCTGCCTGACCCTGGCACCGGAGCACCTGAGCGCGCCGGCGAGCAGGTCGGACAGCGGGCCGCGGCCGTGGATGCGGATGGATGCGGACCGATTGTGCGGCGGCGTGGTGCTGGCCAACCCGGCTTCGACGAGCGACGTCAGCAGGTCGGTCACCGTCTCGGCGTCGTCGATGCCGCGGTTGACGGCGAGCTCCCGCAACTCGGCCACGGTGATCCCGGACTGCATGCTGCGCAACAGATCGGCCAGCGTCGAGGCGGACAGGCCCGCGGGCGGATGGACCAGCATCGCCCGCCGAGGATCCCAGCCGACCTGGACGGCGCCGTCGGGCCGGACCAACACCGGCATCGCCGGGTTGAGGGTGTGGCGTGACATGCGCCGACTCTGCCACGCGGCGCGGCGCCGACGCGTCAGTTATCCACAGGCATCGGTCAGCCTGTGGATGAACTACTCGTCGTCCTTCGTGTCACCGGGGCCGTCCTGAAAGTCCTTCTCCAGATCGGCGATCGCCTGATCGATGCCGCTGGTGTCGCCGCCGACGACGCGGTCGATGAACGCGGCTGGTTCGTCGAGATCCTCGGAGCGGGGGAGGAGGTCCGGGTGCTGCCACACCGCGTCGCGGGCGTCCGCGCCGACGGCATCGGTCAGCCGTTCCCACAACACGGCGGCCTCCCGCAGCTTGCGGGGGCGCAGCTCCAGGCCGACGAGCGTCGCGAAGGTCTGCTCGGCAGGGCCGCCGGTGGCCCGTCGCCTGCGGAGGGTTTCGCTCAGCGCCGAGGTGCCGGGGATCCGATCACCCAGCGCGGCGGTCACGACGGTCTGCACCCATCCTTCGATCAGGGCGAGCAACGTCTCGAGCCGTTCGAGCGCGGCCTCCTGCTCCGGGGTGGCCTTGGGCTCGAAGATGCCCTGGTTGAGGAGTTGCTCCATGGCCGTGGGGTCGGTGAGGGAGGCCGGGTTGAACCCCTGGGCGAAGTCCTCGATGCCGCTCATGTCGACCTTCATGCCGCGGGCGAAGGCCTCGACGGCGCTCAACAGCTGGCTCGACAGCCACGGGACGTGGCTGAACAGTCGGTGATGCGCCGCCTCCCGTGCCGCCAGGAACATCATGATCTCGCTGCGGGGCTGCTCGAGGCCCTCGGCGAGCGCCTCGATGGCGTCGGGCATCAGCGCCGCCACTCCCTTGGGGCCAAGCGGAAGTCCAATGTCGGTGGAGGTCAACACTTCTCGCGAGAGCGTGCCCAACGCCTGGCCGAGTTGGGAGCCGAAGGCCATGCCGCCCATCTGCGACATCATCGCCAACAGCGGGCCCGCCATGGCCTTGGCCTCCTCGGGCAAGGCCGACGCCCACACGGTCGACATCTGCTCTGCCACCGGGTCGCAGAGCCGTTTCCAGGTACCCAGGGTGTTGTCTACCCAGTCGCTCGGCGTCCACGCCACCGCCGACGTGGTGCCTGCCGGTAGGGGAGTGACGCCGTCGAGCCAGGTGTCGGCGAGGTGGACGGCGTCGGAGACGGCGTTGCTGGTCTTCTCCGGCACTGGCTTGACGAACCCGATGGAGCTGGACGCCAACTGGCGGGCCAGGTCGTAGTTGACGGGTCCGGCCTGTGCGCCGCCCGCCATCGAGGTGCCGGCGCCGCTGAACATCTCACCGAGTTTGGAGAAGATCTGTCCGAGGTTGTTCATGTCGAAGTCGGCGCCGCCGAATCCGAACGGATCCGGCTGTGACCCCGCGTTGGGGTCCTTCTTGCGGTCGTCTTTCTCGGGGTCGTCCCCAGAGGAGAAGCCGAAGGGCTGGTCAGGCATGGCGTCTACGGTACTCACCGGACGCAGTCGGCGTTGGCCCCCGGGTCACGCTGATAGAGAACGTCGCATCCGGGGCGAGCGTGGCGACGGGAAATCGACGGTGCCCTTTACTGTGGGCAGCGTGAACAGGCGGGTTTTGACACTGGTGGTGGCGCTGGTGCCCATCGTTGCGTTCGGTCTGCTGCTGTCCGCCGTGACGGTGCCGTTCGTGGGACTCGGACCCGGTCCGACGTTCAACACCCTCGGTGAGGTCGAGGGCAAGGAGGTCGTCGACATCGAGGGCACCGACGTGCACCCCACGTCGGGGAACCTCAACATGACCACGGTGAGCCAGAGCGACGGGCTCAGCCTCGGCCAGGCGCTGGCGCTGTGGATGTCGGGCAACGAGCAGCTGGTCCCGCGGGATCTGGTGTATCCACCCGACAAGTCGAGGGACGACATCGACAAGGAGAACACCGCCGACTTCAAGAACTCGGAGGACAACGCGGAGTACGCGGCGCTGTCCTATCTCAAGTATCCGATGGCGGTCACCGTCGAGACGGTCACCGATCCTGGACCGTCGCTCGGCAAGCTCGAGGACGGCGACGCGATCGACGCGGTCAACGACACGCCGGTCGCCACCGTCGAGGAGTTCACGAAGATCCTGAAGACCACCAAGCCCGGCGACCAGCTCGTGGTCGACTACCGCCGCAAGAACAAGCCCGCGGGCACCACGACGATCACGCTCGGCGACAACCCCGACCGTGACTACGGCTACCTGGGCGTCGCGGTGCGCGATGCGCCGTGGGCGCAGTTCACCATCGACTTCAACCTCGCGAACATCGGTGGCCCGTCGGCGGGCCTGATGTTCAGCCTCGCGGTGGTCGACAAGCTCACGACGGGCGATCTGAACGGCGGGAAGTTCGTGGCCGGGACGGGGACCATCGACGGCGAGGGCAACGTGGGTCCCATCGGCGGCATCACGCACAAGATGTACGCCGCGCAGGAGGCCGGTGCCACGGTGTTCATGGTGCCCGCCGAGAACTGCGATGAGGCCAAGTCTGCCCACGACGACGGACTGACGCTGATCAAGGTGGAGAACCTCACCGGCGCGATCGACGGCTTGAAGACCTATTCCGCCGGTGGCGAACCCCCCGGTTGCTGAGAAGGTCCTTTGCGTCGAATGCGTAGAGTTATGGCACGTCGAACGCGGCGTGACACGGCCACGTCACATTTGTGACACCGAGACTGGAGTTGACGAGTGGGGATGCGGCCCGCGGCGAAAATGCCGAAGCTGACACGGCGTAGCCGGATTCTGATCGGGCTCGCGCTCGCCATCGTCATTCTGCTGCTGATCGGCCCGCGCGTGGTCGACACGTACGTCGACTGGCTGTGGTTCGGCGAGCTGGGCTACCGGTCGGTGTTCACCACCGTGCTGTTCACCAGGATCATCGTCTTCCTCGTCGCGTCGCTGCTGATCGGCGGCGTCGTGTTCGCCGGGCTGGCGCTGGCCTACCGCAACCGTCCGGTGTTCGTCCCGACCGCGGGCCCCAACGATCCCGTCGCGCGCTACCGCACGTCGGTGATGGCGCGGCTTCGGCTGTTCGGCATCGGGGTGCCCCTGTTCATCGGTCTGCTGGCGGGCATCGTCGCGCAGACCTACTGGGTGCAGGTGCAGCTGTACCTACATGGCGACAGCTTCGGCGTCGCGGATCCGCAGTTCGGGATGGATCTCGGCTTCTATGCGTTCGACCTGCCCTTCTACCGGCTGGTGCTGAGCTTCCTGTTCGTCGCGACGTTCCTGGCGTTCATCGCAAACCTGTTGGGCCACTACCTGTTCGGCGGTATCCGGCTGGCCGGGCGGACGGGCGCGCTGAGTCGGTCGGCGCGCATCCAGCTCGTCGCGCTGGTGGGCACGCTGGTGCTGCTGAAGGCGGTGGCCTACTGGCTTGACCGCTACGAGCTGCTCAGCCACACCCGCGGCGGCAAGCCGTTCACCGGCGCCGGCTACACCGACATCAACGCGGTGCTGCCCGCCAAGCTGATCCTGCTGGCCATCGCCGTGATCTGCGCGGT
>NZ_JBEVLO010000184.1:0-4088 GCF_040509115.1 Mycobacterium sp.
ATCCCCATGGGGTGCGGGTCCGACTTCTGCCTGTGCTACTCCACCTCCTCCAGTGCGTCGTCACGGACCGGTCGGTCGGCGAGTTCTTCGTTGCGACCGAACAGGATTGGATATGCGGCGCCTGCGATCGCGGCGCCGAGCAGTGGGGCGAGCCAAAACAGCCAGAGCTGCGACGGTGCGCCGTCGCCGTTGAAGAACGCCACCGCGGTGGAGCGAGCGGGGTTCACCGACGTGTTGCTGATCGGGATCGAGATCAGGTGGATCAGCGTGAGCGTCAGCCCGATCGCCAGGCCGGCGAAACCCCTGGGTGCGCGGTCGTCGGTGGCTCCGAGGATGACGAGCAGGAAGATCGCCGTGAGCACGATCTCGGCGAGGAGCACCGCGGTCATCGCATAGCCGCCGGGGGAATGGTCGCCAAAACCGTTGGCCGCCATGTTGCCCTCTGGGGTCCAGCCGTCCTTGCCGCGGGCGATCGCGAAGATGATCAGGCCCGCCGCCAGCCCGCCGATCACCTGGGTGATCCAGTAGGCGGGTAGCGCCTTCCATTCGACACGTCGCGCGATCGCGGCGCCAAGGGTCACCGCCGGGTTGAAGTGCCCACCCGAGATGGTGCCGAACGCGTACACGCCAGTCAGCACCGTGAGCCCGAAAGCGATTGACACACCGAGGAACCCGATCCCGAGAGCGGTTCCGTCGGACGGGAACTTGGCGGCGAAGACGGCGCTGCCGCAGCCACCAAGCACCAGCCAGAACGTTCCGATGAACTCGGCTGCGAGCCGATGCGCCATCGTGGGCTTCGTCATGGGACCGACCTCCTCGGCGGCTCGTCGTTGAGCCGTCGTGCGGAGAAGTGTGGCACGCGCGGGAGGGATGCCGGTACGGCCGTGTCCCAATCTTGGCCGGATGGTGACCGCAGCTATTCGGACGTGGCGAACCCGCACGCCAGCCGCTGTTGCACGTACCCTGTGCACATACCCCCAGGGGGTATACACTGGCCGGGTGACGGAACAGGTAGACCACTCGGAGCACGCCGATCATTCCGGCCACGCCGGCGATTCGGGGCACGGTGGTGATTCGAGCCATTCGGGCCACGCCGGCCATTCGGGCCACGCCGATCACGTCGCCCAGTTCCGCCGACTGTTCTGGATCATGCTCGTGCTGTCCGTCCCGACGGTCGTGCTCTCGGGAATGTTCGCGATGATCCTGGGCTACTCGGTGCCCGAGTTCCCCGGCGCGCAGTGGGTATCGCCGGTACTCGGCACCGTGATGTACGCCTGGGGTGGCAGGCCGTTCCTGACCGGGGCCGTCGCCGAGATCCGCTCGCGGGCCCCGGGAATGATGCTGCTGATCGCTCTCGCGATCACCGTGGCATTCGTGTCGTCGTGGGGTGCCGCGTTGGGCCTGTTGCACCACGAACTGGACTTCTGGTGGGAGCTGGCGCTGCTCATCGTGATCATGCTGCTCGGGCATTGGATCGAGATGCGGTCGTTGGCCCAGACGGCGACGGCGCTGGACTCCCTCGCCGCGCTGCTGCCCGACGAGGCCGAACGCGCCGACTCGGGTCCCGACGGCGAGGTCCTGGTGACGGTCTCGCCCGCGGACCTCGAACTGGGCGACGTGGTCGTCGTGCGCCCCGGCGCCAGCGTCCCCGCCGACGGCAGGATCGTCAGCGGTGGCGCCGACGTCGACGAGTCGATGGTGACCGGGGAGTCACGCCCCGTGTGGCGCGGGATCGGCGACGCCGTGGTCGCGGGGACCGTCGCCACCGACTCGGGCCTGCGGATCGAGATCACCGCCGTCGGCCCGAACACCGCGCTGGCCGGCATTCAGCGTCTCGTCACCGAGGCGCAGAACTCGTCGTCGCGGGCGCAGCGACTCGCGGATCGCGCCGCGGGCTGGCTCTTCTGGTTCGCCCTGGGGTCGGCGATCCTGACAGCGGTCGTCTGGTCGGCCGTCGGGAGCCCGGAGGATGCCGTCATCCGGACCATCACGGTCCTGGTCATCGCCTGCCCCCACGCACTCGGACTGGCGATCCCCCTGGTGGTGTCCATCGCCACCGAACGCGCGGCTCGCGGCGGCGTGCTGGTCAAGGATCGGCTGGCCCTGGAGAACATGCGCAACGTCGACGCCATCCTTTTCGACAAGACGGGCACCCTGACCAGGGGTGAACCGGCGCTCACCGCGGTCGAGGCGGTCGACGGGCAGTCCGACCGGTTGCTGGCCCTTGCCGCGGCGGCCGAGTCGGATTCCGAGCATCCGCTGGCGCGTGCCATCGTCGACGCGGCGCACCGGCGAGGTCTCGCCGTGCCCGTGGCCACCGAGTTCACCTCGACTCCCGCGGTCGGGGTGCGCGCCACGGTGAGCGGCGCCGAGGTGCGCGTCGGCGGCCCCGCGCTGCTGGCGGACGCCGGTGCGACGGAGCTGTCGGCATCCGCGTCGTGGCGGGACCAGGGCGCGATCGTTCTGCACGTGCTCGTCGACGGCGTCGTTGCCGGGGCGCTGGCCCTTGCCGACGAGGTACGCCCCGAGTCCAGGGAGACCGTCGCTGCGCTGCAGCGCGCAGGCGTCGAAGTCGTGATGGTGACCGGCGACGCGGAACCCGTCGCCAGGAGGGTCGCCGCCGACCTCGGGATCGACAGGATCTTCGCCGGAGTTCGACCCGAGGACAAGGCGGCCAAGGTCGAGCAACTGCATCACGAGTCCCTGGTCGTCGCGATGGTCGGAGACGGTGTGAACGACGCTCCCGCCCTGGCGGCAGCCGCCGCGGGCGGAGGAGTGGGCATTGCGATCGGCGCGGGCACCGACGTCGCCATTGCCTCGGCCGGGGTCATCCTCGCGGGCTCCGACCCACGGTCCGTCCTCTCTGTCATCCGTCTCTCCCGGGCCGCCTACCGCAAGATGCGCCAAAACCTTTGGTGGGCCGCGGGTTACAACCTCATCGCGGTACCACTGGCGGCAGGCGTGTTGGCACCGGTCGGGCTGGTCATGCCCATGTCGGTGGGTGCCATGTTGATGTCGTTGTCCACCGTCGTGGTGGCACTCAACGCGCAGTTGCTGAGGCGGCTGGACCTGACTCCCGCCGTGAGCGTCGCCGCGTTCGCCAGAAGCGGTGTCTAAGAATCCGACCAGGCTTTTGAGCAAATGTGATTCCATGGATAGCGGCACTTGAATCGGCATTAGTCGGTAGCATGGCAAACTACCCGAGGTGATCTTGCTTGGCGTCCTCATCGGCCAGCCATGGACGCCGCAGGCAGATCGATGACCAATCGACAACCGTCGCAAGGATTTCCGGTCCGTCGGGATGAAATGGACGGCCCAACCCGCCGCAGGCCGAAGCGGCTTAGTTAGGTTTGACTAAGTTGGCATGTCAGGCGGGGTTTGTCATATCGTTTCACCACTCGAGGCGAGTGGGGCAGTCCCGTCGTTCAACGCTGCACGCAGACACACCCGTCGCCCGCCGGCAGCAGCCGTCCACGACGACTGCCAGCATCAGGCTTCCATGAAGGTGTGAAGGGGCAGGTGGGAATGACGCCCAGCGACAGTGGTTCCAGCCAGGGGAGCCCGAGGCAGGGAGGCCCGAAGCAGGGCCTCTACAACCCCGCCTACGAGCACGACTCCTGCGGTGTCGCGATGGTTGCCGACATGCACGGCCGACGCAGCCGCGACATCGTCGACAAGGCGATCACGGCGCTGCTCAACCTCGAACACCGAGGTGCCCAGGGCGCCGAACCCCACACCGGCGACGGTGCGGGCATCCTGCTGCAGGTACCGGACCGGTTCCTGCGCGCGGTGGTCGACTTCGAGCTGCCCGACCCCGGTGCCTACGCCACCGGTATCGCCTTCCTGCCGCAGTCCGCCAAGGACGCAGCCAGGGCCTGTGAGGCCGTCGAGAAGATCGTGGAGGCCGAAGGCCTGCGGGTGCTCGGTTGGCGCAACGTGCCCACCGACGAGTCATCACTCGGTGCGCTCGCGCGTGACGCCATGCCCACCTTCCGCCAGTTGTTCATCTCCGGCGAAACCGGGCTCGAGCTCGAGCGTCGGGCCTATGTGGTGCGCAAGCGCGCCGAACACGAACTCGGCAACAAGGG
>NZ_JBEVLO010000185.1:0-7348 GCF_040509115.1 Mycobacterium sp.
ACGCGCATTACCGCACCGGCCCACAGGTCAATTCGATTTGTCGAATCGCTGGCGTTGTCTGACTCCATAGGCCGCCGCTCTCACAGCTTCGTCGTCCTCCATTCCCGATCCCAGGGCCCCACCCAGCGTTGCCACCGCCGCTACCAGCCAAGCCATCCTCAATAGCGTTGGCAGATCGACAGAATGTCCGATGTTGTCGGCGACCAGTTGCGGCGGAAGCGTCCACCACGCGGTCAGCAGAAGCAGGATGAACAGCCCGGCATGGAAGATGGCGACTCCGATCGTCAAGGTGATGACGGTTGCCGCGTTGTACAACACCGCGCGTTGGCGTTCGTCGGCGGACTTGGGTCGTTCCCATAGCTCGTGGTCAAGAATGAGCCAGGCAATCATCGCGGCGGTCGCCAACATCGTCACCACGCCCAACCGCCAAGGGCCCATGGTGTCGGACAACTGCCATATGGTCGGATACGCAAGGCTGACCGCCCCTGTGGCGAACGCAGCCATGATCACCTTGGACATGCCAGCGGCCAGCCGCCACGGGCGGTTGGCGTAAACCATGCCGGACAGAAGCCGCAAACGCGACAGAGTGGCAGGCGCGACGTAGCGGACCACGTCATCGTCCTGCATCCGCGTCAACTGCCTCATGGATTGGTGTTTGTTGTCGGGCAGCCCCGCTATCTCGGCCACGACCGTCTGTGCCGCGTTCCGCACCCGGCGGTCGATGAACAATCCCCCAGCACCGGGGACGGAGATCATTCCAAACTGGTGGTCAACGCTGATGTCGGCAACCACTGGCAACGTGCCGAGGCGCCGTGGCAAATCGGTTAGGTAAATGACGATGTCTTGCGTCTCACCTGCCGGGTCGACGGCACGGACCACCTCAAGGACGTCAGCCTGCTCATCGACAGGATACGCGTGCCGCCGTGTGGTGACAGCCCAGTTGCCTTCTGTTGAAACATGTTTCGTGAGCACTGCCGGTAGCGAATCACAAAGACGCTCCGCAATCCCGACCGGAGCGCCGGGATCAGCGACTAGCAGGATTGACGGCGATTCGCCCTTCATTCGAGCCCGTATACCCCGCTGAAAACCGTCAAAACACATTCGTTCGTGTTGGCGTCCATCAGGTCCCGAAGTACTCGTGAATTTGGCGGATTGCCATAGATCCTTCGCCAACGGCGGACGCCACCCGCTTGACCGAGCCGCTACGCACATCGCCCGCGGCGAATACGCCGGGTCGACTGGTCTCGAGCATCATCGGGCGACGTCGCGTGTGGTTCTGATCGCGGCGGATATCCGAATAGAGCGCGGCCTGGCCCGTCGTCACGTAGCCGTGGTCATCGAGCTCAATGATGCCCGCCAGCCAGGCGGTGTTGGGGTCGGCGCCAATAAAGACGAACAGGGCGCGGGTCTCGATCGAATGACGCTCACCGGTCCGGTTATCCTCCGCCACCACCGCCGCGAGCTCGCCATGTCCGCGCACTTCTCGGATCTCGGTACACGTGCTCACGGTCACGCGGGGATGCTGGCGAATCTGGTCGACAAGATATCGGGACATATTTGCGTTTACATCGGCCCCACGGATCAGCACATGGACCCGGGAAACCCTCGCAGCGAGGAAGATCGCCGCCTGGCCCGCGGAGTTACCGCCGCCGACTATGACGACGGGACCGGTGCCACACATCAATGCCTCTTGAAAAGTTGCGGCGTAGTACACGCCGTTACCCTCGAACGCTTCGATTCCGGGAACGGCGAGCTTGCGATACCGCGCTCCCATGGCAAGCACTATGGCACGCGCCACTACTGACGCTTGATCGGCAAAACGAAGCAGATGGTGTCCACCATCGGTTTCCAGACCGGCGACCTCGGCGGAAACCAGGATCCGCGCGCCGAACTTCTCGGCCTGCAGACCGGCCCGTTCAGCTAGGTCGGCGCCTGAGATACCACCCGGAAATCCGAGGTAGTTCTCGATTCTCGAAGAAGTCCCGGCCTGCCCGCCTGTTGCGATTCGCTCCATCGCCGCGGTGATCAGACCGTCCGAGGCGCCGTACACCGCCGCTGCGAGGCCAGCCGGACCAGCCCCCACCACCACGACGTCGAATTCGTCGGACGCCGTGTCGGCCACGGGTAGGCCCACCCGGCGGGCCAGGTCAGTGTTGGTTGGGTTACGTAGCACCTCACCGCCCCAGATGACCACCGGCGTTTCCTGGGGCGACACCCCGAACCGCTGCAACAGCCGCTCGGCGTGCTTGTCACGCTCGGTGTCAATCCACCTGTGGGGTAATCTATTTCGGGTCGCGAATTCTCGAAGCCGGACGGTCTCGGGATCAAAGCAGGATCCTATGATCCGCAATCCGGAGCCCTCCTGGATCAGCATGGAGCGGCGTAACAGGAACGCGCGCAAGATGAGGTCACTGAGCACGGGTTCGTGCGCGCACAGGGACCGCACCCGCTCGGTCGGCACCACGAGTACTTCGCCGGGTTCCACCACTTCGGCGGTGTAGAACGCGGCTTGACCTTCGAGATCGCCCAACTCACCCAGGAACCGCCCCGGACCATGGACCCGGATCACGTGCCGATTTCCCGCGTCGTCGGTCGTGATGACGGCGACCTTGCCGGCCAGGACGACGAACAAGTGGTCGGAGCGTTCACCTTCGCGGACCAGTGTTTCGCCCGTGGCGACGGCGCGCCGGGCACCGCCTGTCTCAAGGATGGCGACCTGGTCGGCCGACAGTCGCGGGTACGCGCCGTCTGTATCGGGGGTTTCCGCCAGCGGAGTCGAGGCACGCTGGTCGACGGCGACCTCAGACATAGTTCTCATCGACGTAGCACCAACGCCAGACCGGTCCCCGCTCCATTGACTGCACGATGGGATGACCGACCGTGTGCGCGTGCGCCCGGGCGTGCCGCATCGGTGACGAGTCGCAGCAGCCGACATGCCCGCACGTCAGGCACAGCCGCAGATGCACCCACGGTGTGCCCAGCCGAAGACATTCCTCGCAGCCGTCGGCGCTCGGGCGCACCTCACGGATCGCCCCTACATGTGGATCGGTCACGGAAGTCGTCATGCCCGTGCCTCCTTCGCTTTGCTGGTCGAAAGTGTCTCGTCGAGCCAACGTCTCAGTGCGGCAAGCGAAGAAGCGCCGGATTGGCGTCCCAGAACTTCCCGGTTGTTGATGACCAGAAGTGTTGGCACCGCCTGTATTGCGAACCGTTGGGCGATCGCGGGCGCCCTGTCCACGTCCACTTTGACGAGTTTCAGCTCGCCCGAGCGCTCGACCGCGAGCTGTTCGAGCGCCGGACCTACTGTCCGGCAGGGGCCGCACCAGGTCGCCCACAAGTCGACGAGTACCGGTACCGAAGAGATTTCGACGATTTCAGTGAAGTCCCCGTCGTCGGCCGCGGCGATCCATGGCAGCCAGTGGCGACAGTTGGCGCAGCGCGGCTTCCCGGTGGCCGTCGCGGGCACCCGATTGCGTTTTCCGCAGTGCGGGCATGTCGTGATGTCAGACTCCATGGCACCTCATCCCGTCAGTCCATACGGCCCGCTCGTCAGGGCCCATGTCAAGTTCGTCGTCCCCACGGACACGCGGACTGGCCACCGATGGCACATTCGAGCAAGCGCGCCTACCGAGGTAGCCATCGTTGCGCTCCGTTCACCAAATCCATTGACGTGTCAGCACAATCTGCCAAACCAACCCGGGTCGGTGCATCGACCCAGGAGGGCGAAAGAAGGGCAGCCAGACAGTCCTTCGGTGACGGACTTGCGCGTCTACGGAGCCACTGCCCGTTTCGACACTGGCCCCACGGGGTATCTCCGCGCGGTGGCGCCCCCTGTCACCGTTTGGAGTCGGCATGAGCGGTCGAACGTGCACCATCTTGCTCATCGCCGACCCCGGCGTGCCGGCACGTCTGGCCGAGCACACAGCCGATTCACTGCCGAACAAGCTCGCCGACCGATGGACCCCATCCGTGCGTTGGGAGACGTCCGTTCGTATCGAGCCGCATCTTCGTGACGAACAGGCGTCCTTTCGCGACGTCATTGATTCGGTGCAACCGTCGAAGGAAGACGCCGACGTCGTCATATACATGACTGACTTGCCCCGCCGAGACAACCGTGTGCCCGTCGTCGCCGAGGTCAGTGCTGCGTACCGTTTCGGACTCATCTCCGTCGCCGGGGTCGGCGCCGCGTTGGTCTCGCGCCGTGTGTTGGATTTGGTCGTACTGGCCATCGCGATAGTGACGAAACAGCCCGAACTGCAACCAAGAAGTGCCGCGCGGTTGACCTCCACAGAGATTCGCGAAGGAGTCCGCTACTTCGCTCCACGGGGTCTTCGTCGGCTTCGTCTGCTGGCCGGAATGGTGCGCGCCAATCGGCCGTGGCGATTGGTCGTCGGCCTCTCGAAGGTGCTCGTGGTTGCGCTCGGTTCCGGAGCGCTGGCGCTCGCAACAGATACGATTTGGCTGTTCGCCGACACGATGGGTCCTTGGCGAATGTGCGCAACCACTGTCCTTTCCATCGGAGCAATGGTCACCTGGTTGATCCTTGATCACGAACTCTGGGAGCGTCCGAACTCCTCGGCCGAACGCGCGCGCTCAACGCTCTACAACGTCGCGACGCTGATCACTCTGAGCATCGGCGTCGCTGTGCTTCATGTGGCGTTGTTCGGTTCGGTTCTTCTGGCCGCCAGCCTTACGCTTACACCAGACGTGTTTGGCCAAACACTTGGTCATAGGGTATCGATCGCGGACTATTTGTCGCTCGGGTGGTTGGTTGCCTCCATCGCTACCGTCGGCGGAGCACTCGGATCAGGACTCGAAGACGATGACGGAGTCAGGGCGGCCGCCTACGGAGTCCGGCAACGGCAACGGTTCGACGAGTAGCGTCACCGGAGCGCCGCGGATGTTCTTTTTGATGTATGTAACGAATCATTTCGGCCGACACCCATGAGACTGTCCCGCAATGTTCTGCCCCGGCAGGCAGTCACCGTGACGCAGGACCTCATCCGGTAGCCATCTCAAGAGGCGATTTTCGAAACTCACCCGTTGTGGTTGTCATGCACGTCGATTCGACATGACCGGCCATGGCCGTGCTGATTGCGCCCGCACAGTTGAGGCCAGACCATCGTGCATCAATGGCTACGCAAAGACAGCGCTAGGTCGGGGTGCGCTCGGCGACGGTGACGGTGATCTGTTGGGTATCCGCTCCGCGGAGCACGCTCAAGCGCACGCGGTCACCCGGCTTGGTGCGGCGCAGCGCCGCTATGAGTTCCTCTGCCGTCGCGGTCTCCTGACCGTTGCAGCTGATGACGATGTCTCCAGCCTGCATACCCGCCGCCGCCGCCGGACTTGCTGTCTCAATGTTCATGACGACAACGCCATTCGTGCGGTTTACCCCCAACTGCCGTGCGATCTCCGGGGTCAGCGTGGCGGGCCGTATACCGATGTATGCGTGGCGGGCATTGCCGGTGGCCAACAGCTGGTCGGCGACGTCGACGACTGTCGCAGCCGGGATCGCGAACCCGAGAGCCACCGCACCCGCCGCCGGTGGGATGTAGGCCACGCTCATCCCGACGACTTCACCTTGCACATCGAGGACCGCACCTCCAGAGTTCCCCGGCGAGATGGCGGCGTCGGTCTGAATTAGGTCGACGAGCGGTGCCCCCGTTGAAGCCGACCCGGGGATCTGGCGGTGTAGTCCCGAGATGATGCCGGATGTGACGGTGGCCTCGAATCCGAGCGGACTGCCCATAACTACCGCGAGTTCACCGACCCGCGGAAGTGGCCTTTGAAATGTTGCAGCGGGTAGTCCCTTACGGTCGGCTTGGATGATAGCCACGTCGGTGACTTCGTCAGCGGCACGGACCATTGCCGGCACCTGTTTCCCGTCCGCGAGGGCCACGGTGACTTCTCGCGCGCCGGCGACCACGTGGGCATTGGTGACGATTGTGCCGTCGGCGCTATAGACGATGCCGCTGCCCAAACCGCGCTCGGTCAGCACAGTCACCACCGAGGGTTCAACCCGTCGCACCAGTGCCGGTAGATCCAGCGCAGCCGCGACCGGGGCACTCGAGCTGGCAGATACCGCGGGGCGGCCGGTCTCGCCGGAGTCGGACGGGCTGGCGCATGCGGTGAGAACGGTGATCGTGACGACGAGCAATCGGGGCAATGTACGACTCAGCCGCGCGGGCGACGATGAGTGCATCAACTCCAGGCCTCCATCCACTCGTAGCATCAGTGCCGAACACCGCGGCCTAACACTCCGCAGTGAAGCGTCCGCCGGGCCGATGCATGAGCCGATAACTCGAATGATGCGTAGGCCAAGGAGATATCGGACTCGACGGTGTGACCCTGACACGGCAACCTTTGCACCCCAACCCCGTGGTCGGCACGGCCCTGTCGGTCCTAAAGGTTGTGCATTCAGTTGGTATGGGAGGACGAACAAGCATTGACATCATCGCCTGGCTGGTGCACTGCTTGCACTAGTCAGCGCAATTGGGCACATCGACGGTGGCCTCGCCGGCGTGTGCGAACTGTAACGTGAACCTGTAAATCAGCCCATCGCCGACTGTCTCGGCCAGTGACACCGTTTCGGTAGGCGGCCTTTACCGTTCAACCGCGGCCAGCGGACTGGCGTCTAGCAGCCGGCCGGGGCTGTCCTGTCAGGCCGCCAAGGCCGGTTCCGAATAATCCACGGTGAGTTCGTCATTCTCCACGGTGACGCGGATCTTGCCACCGCCTGCGATGTCGCCGCGGAGTAACGCCCGGCCGATCTTGGTCTCCACCTCGTGGGCGATGTAGCGGCGCAGCGGCCGCGCCCCGTACACCGGATCGTAGCCGTGTTCGGCGATCAAACGGCGCGCCTTGGTGGAAATGTCGAGCTCGATCTGGCGCTCTGCCAGACGATCCCGCAGCTCGTGCAGCTGCAGCTCGACGATTCGTTCGAGCTGCGGCATCGACAGTGGCGTGAACAAGACAATGTCGTCGACGCGGTTGAGGAACTCAGGCCGAAAATGTCCCCGCAGCTCAGCCATCACCAGGTCGCTTGCCTCAGGCTTGATCTCACCATCCGCGGTGACGCCGTCGAGCAGGTGGTGCGAGCCGATGTTGGAGGTCATGATGACCACCGTGTTCCGGAAGTCGACCTGCCGTCCCTGTGCGTCGGTGAGCCGGCCGTCATCGAGCACTTGTAGCAGGGTGTTGAACACATCCGCGTGCGCCTTCTCGATCTCGTCGAGCAACACCACCGAGTAGGGCTTGCGACGGACCGCCTCGGTCAGCTGGCCGCCCTCCTCGTAGCCAACGTATCCCGGCGGCGCACCGACCAACCGGCTCACCGTGTGCCGCTCCT
>NZ_JBEVLO010000186.1:0-4025 GCF_040509115.1 Mycobacterium sp.
CGCTACGAGATGCGAGGGGGCACCGCAACGGTGTCGCCCGCCACGTCGATCGCCACCTTGCCGCGCAGTGCATACGATCGCCTGTCTTCCAAGATCTCGTGAGCCTCGCCCGTTCGAGCCAGCGGAAGAGTCGCGCCGATGACCGGCTTCACGAGACCGCGCTCGACCAACGTAGTGAGCGCGTCCAGCTTCCCTTGGTTCTGTCGGGTGAAGACGAAGTGGTACGTGGCGTTCTTGCCCCACGCCTCGATGAGGTTCTGCGGCTGGGCGATGTCGACGATGCTGACGACACGCCCGGAGTCGGCGAGCATCAACGGACTTCGCGTGAGCGCGTCGCCACCGATCGTGTCGAAGACGACGTCGACTCCCTGGCCTTGCGTCGCCTCGGCCACGGCATCGACGTAGTCGTCCGACGTGTAGTCGATCGCCGCATCCGCTCCCAGCGAGCGCACGAACTCGTGGTCACCTGCTTTCGCGGTGGTGATCACCCGTGCGCCCATCGCCTTCGCGACCTGGATCGCGATCGACCCGACACCGCCTGAGCCGCCATGGACGAGGATCGTCTCACCCACCGTGAGCTGAGCTCGCGTCACCAGGGACTCCCACACCGTCCCGCCGACGAGAGTCAGGCTCGCCGCCTCCAGGTGGCTGAGGTTCAGCGGCTTCCGGGCGACGAGATCGATGTCGGCGACGTGCTGCTCGGCGTACGAGCCGGGGCCGCCGAAGATCTTTGGTGTGTAGTACACCTCGTCGCCCGCGTGGAACTCGGCCACATGGGATCCGACTTCCTCGATCACGCCGGAGATGTCGTGCCCGATGATCGCCGGGAGGGGGACGTAGTCGGCATAGTCCCCGCGACGGATCTGAAAGTCGAGCGGGTTGACGGCCGTCGCAAGGACGCGCACCCGTACCTGGCGGGGTCCGACGTGCGGTACGGGAACTTCGCCCAGCTCGAAGGCATCAGCCCCTCCGAACCGGGTGAGCACAACGGCTTTCATCAGATCGGTCATGTCGGCATTCCTCATCGTGGTTCTGGGCGCGCGACGCGCCGCGCGGGTGGTGGGCATGCGCGATGCGAGACCCTGTCGACGGGATCGCGTCGCATCTGGACTAATGGGATCCGGGGTCGGTCATGATCTCCACCATGGCCGGTCCGGGGTGCTCGAGTGCCTCTGCGATGACTGACCCGACGTCGGCCGGATCGCTGACACGCTTGCCATAGGCGCCGCAGTCACGGGCGTACGCAGAGAAGTCGGGATTCAGCAGGGAGGTCTGCCACACCGCGTACTCGGCGCTGCGCTGCTCTTCGCTGATCTTGGCGAGTTCACCGTTGTTGAGCAGGATGTGGGTGATGTTCATGTCGTACCTCACAGCCGTGGTCAACTCGGCGAGGTATTGGCCGAACCCACCGTCGCCGGTGACGGCGACCACGGGACGGTGCGGGGCGGCCGCCCATGCTCCCATGGCGGCGGGGAAGCCAAAACCGATGGAACCCAGATAGCCGGACATGAGAACCGCCTGCGACGTGGGTTCGAAGTACCGCCCGAACGAGTAGGCATGGTTGCCCACATCGACTGTCATGACGGCATTTTCGGGCGCCAGCCCGTTCAGCGCGTGAAAGACCGTCGCTGCTGACACACGCCCGTTGCCCGGTGCTGCAGCCGCGCGGCGGGCCTTCTCCGTGCGCCACACCGCCCAGCGTTCGGCGATCTCAGGGCGCTGGTCGACGATCGCCGGGGGGATCCGCAAACCCTCCAGCAGGCAAGCCGCCGTGACACCCACGTCGCCGAGTACCGGCACCGTCACGGGCCGGAACCGGCCAAGCATTCGAGGATCCGTGTCCACCTGGACCGTCGGCTTGTAGGGAGAGATACCGCTGTGGTTGGAGAACGATGCGCCGAACACCAGCAGTAGGTCCGCCTTGTTCATCAGCCAAGAGGCGACGGGCGTTCCGGAACGGCCGAGGACGCCGCAGGCCAGTGGATGCCCGTCGGATATCTGCCCCTTGGCCTTGAACGTGGTCAGGATCGGGGCGTTCAGCCTTTCGGCAAGTGAGATGACCTGCGCCATATCGAATTTGGCACCCGCACCCACGACGATGACCGGCCGGGCGGCAGTCGCGATGAGATCGAGGGCCTGGGAGAGCGATTGCGCGGGCGGACCAACCCGCAGGTCGGGCATCCGTCCCGCGGGGCCCGAGGCGGCCTGTTCCGGCGCGGCGAGCGCCTGCACCTCGTCGGGCAGCGCCAGGTGTCCCACTCCGCGGTCGAGGACGGCGCGCTTGAGCGCCATCGTCATGAGTTCGGCGTGGTCGGATCCGGAGCGGACCATGGCCGAGTACGTGGAGACGTCCGCGAACGCGGCGAGCAGGTCGACGTCCTGGAAGGCACCCTTGCCGGCGACGGACGAATCCACGTTGCCGGAGAGGGCCAGTACCGGCGCGCGGTCGGCCTTCGCGTCGTACAGACCGGTCAGCAGGTTCGTGGACCCGGGCCCAGCGATGCCGAAGCACGCGGCGGGCCTGCCGGTCAGCTTCCCGTAGGCCGATGCCGCAAAGGCCGCCGCGCCCTCGTGACGAATGCCGAAGTATCGGAGCTTGCCCTCGGTCTCGGCACGGTGCATCGCCTCCGCCATGCCGAGATTCGAGTGCCCGACCATCCCGAACACCGTGTCGACGCCCCAGTTGGTCATCGTCTCGACCAGGACGTCGCTGACCGTGCGGACGTGTGGTACAGGTGCCGGCGTACCCACGTAGACCCCGTCCGCGCGAACCTCGACGGGATAGGTCGGGACGTCGAAGTCGGGCCCGCCTGTGGCCTGACCGGTGAACGGGTCGAAGTCGAAACCGTGCCAGGGGCAGCGGATCTTGCCGTTCTCCACGGTGCCCTGCCCGAGCGGGCCGCCTTGATGCGGGCAGCGGTTGTCGATCGCGCCGAACTCGCCGCGCAGATTGGTGAGCGCGACGGACTTCAGGCCGACGGGGCACACCGTCACCTCACCGTCGTCGAGGGCGTCGGAACCGATCGCCCTGTGCCAGACAATGCCCTGGCCGTCGCGAAGACCCTCGGAACTCACAGCGGCACCACTCCTGCGTAGGGGACTCCACTGAGGTAGGCGAAGTCGCGGTCGAACGTGACGAGATCGTCGAGTTCGAAGTCGGCGAGGCGCTGGTGGCCGCACGCCCTGGCGAGAATCGCCATCAGCTCGACCGTGG
Source organism: Mycobacterium sp. (assembly GCF_040509115.1). Classification (GTDB taxonomy): domain Bacteria; phylum Actinomycetota; class Actinomycetes; order Mycobacteriales; family Mycobacteriaceae; genus Mycobacterium. The sequence goes on from NZ_JBEVLO010000186.1 coordinate 3,215, forward strand.
ACTGCAGGAAGCGGTGCAGGCGCTGCGCCGCGAGTTGCACGGGCAGCCGGTCGCGGAGGTGGGGCTGCTGAGTGGCGATCCCGACGGGGCAGGCGTTGGTGTTGCACGCGCGCATGCCGACGCATCCGATGGCCTGCAACGCCGAATTGGACAGTCCGACCGCGTCGGCGCCCAATGCCAATGCCTTGACCATGTCCGCCGCGGTCCGGATCCCGCCGGTGACGGCCAGGGTGACGTCGTGAGCAGCGGACGCGTCCAGGTGGCGCCGCGCTCTGGCCAGTGCCGGGATGGTCGGCACGGAGATGTTGTCGCGGAACAGAATTGGTGCCGCGCCTGTTCCGCCACCGCGCCCGTCGAGAATGATGTAGTCGACGCCGATCGCCAGGGCCGCGTCGATGTCGCGTTCGATCTGTTGTGCACTCATCTTGTACCCGATGGGGATCCCCCCGGACTCCTCCCGGACCTGCGCGGCGAAATCGCGGAACTGATCGAGCGACGTCCAGTCGGGGAACCGCGCGGGGGAGATCGCGGCGGTACCCTCCGGCAGTCCCCGCACTTCGGCGATCTTGCCCGTCACCTTGCTCCCCGGCAGATGGCCACCGGTCCCTGTCTTCGCACCCTGGCCGCCCTTGAAGTGAAAGGCCTGCACCTTCTGCAGGTGCTCGAGACTCCACCCGAAGCGGGCCGAGGCAAGTTCGTAGAAGTATCGCGAGTTGTGCTGCTGCTCGTCGGGAAGCATGCCGCCCTCGCCGGAACAGATCCCGGTACCGGCCAACTGCGCCCCGGCGGACAGCGCGACCTTGGCCTCCTC
>NZ_JBEVLO010000187.1:0-16083 GCF_040509115.1 Mycobacterium sp.
AGCGCTTGCGCGAAGAAGAGAGTGCACTGATGAGCGCTTGCGCGAAGAAGAGAGTGCACTGATGAGCGCTTGCGCGAAGAAGAGAGTGCACTGATGAGCGCTTGCGCGAAGAAGAGAGTGGCCTGATGAGGCCTGATCGGACGCTGCTCAAGGTCAGCATCTTCGCCGTGGTCATGCTGTTGGTGGCGGCGGGACTCGTGGTGGTCTTCGGCCAGTTCCGGTTCGCCTCGGGTAACACCTTTCACGCCACGTTCGCCGAAGCGTCTCGACTCAAGGCGGGCCAGGACGTCCGGATCGCGGGCGTGCCGGTGGGCGCGGTCAAGAGCGTCGCGCTCAACGACGACAACACCGTCGACGTGGAGTTCGACGTCGCCGACCGCTACCAGCTCTACACGTCGACGCGTGCCGTCGTCCGCTATCAGAATCTGGTCGGGGATCGCTACCTCGAAATCACCTCGGGCCCAGGTGAATTGCATCCACTCCCGGTCGGCGCCACCATCTCGAAGGACAACACCCAGCCCGCCCTCGACCTCGACGCCCTACTCGGTGGACTGCGTCCGGTGCTCAAGGGTTTGGACGGCAACAAGGTCAACGAGGTCAGCAACGCCGTCATCGAGCTGTTGCAAGGCCAGGGCGGATCGCTGTCCGCCCTGCTCGCCAGCACCTCGTCCTTCACCCAGGATTTGTCGGCGCGCGATCAGCTCATCGGCGACGTGATCAACAACCTCAACACGGTGCTGGGCACCGTCGACGAGAAGGGCGCACAGTTCGACGCCAGCGTCGACCAACTCCAACAGCTCATCACCGGTCTGGCCCAGGGCCGCGACCCGATCGCTGGCGCCATCCCGCCGTTGGCGTCGGCCACCAGCGATCTGACCGATCTCTTGGTGAACAGCCGTCGCCCCGTGCAGGGCGTCATCGAAAACCTGCGTCCGTTCGCCCAGCGGATGGACGACCGCAAGGCCGACATCAACAAGGTCATCGAGCCGCTGGCCGAGAACTACTTGCGGCTGAACGCCCTTGGCGCCTACGGGTCGTTCTTCAACATCTACTACTGCTCGATTCGGTTGAAGGTCAATGGCCCCGCGGGCAGTGACATCCTGATTCCGTTCGGCGGTCCACCCGATCCGTCGAAGGGGAGGTGTTCGGAGAATGGCTAGGGCAGGCGAAAGCGACCCCGTCCGCACCGGAATATTCGGCATCGTCCTTGTCACGTGCCTGGTCATGGTGTCCTTTGGTTACACCACTCTGCCGTTCTGGCCGCAGGGCAAGAACTATCAGGCGTTCTTCACCGACGCTGCCGGTATCACGCCAGGAAACGACGTCAGCGTCTCGGGCATCAAGGTCGGCAAGGTCTCCACCGTGGAGCTCGCGGGCGATGCGGCCAAGGTGACGTTCACCGTCGACCGCAACATCCGCGTCGGGGACCAGTCGTTGGTGGCGATCAAGACCGACACCGTGCTGGGGCAGAAGTCGCTCGCAATCACCCCGCAGGGCGCCGGAAGTTCGACGATGATTCCGTTGGGCCGCACCACGACTCCGTACACCCTCAACACGGCGTTGCAGGATCTCGGAGGCAACGCCGCCGCGCTCGACAAGCCGAAGTTCGAGCAGGCCCTGCAGGCCCTGACCGATACGTTGCGGGACGCCACCCCGCAATTGCGCGGCGCGCTCGACGGCGTCGCGAATCTCTCGCGCAGCCTCAATACGCGAGACGAGGCGCTCGAACAACTGCTCGCCCGAGCCAAGAGCGTGTCGGATACGCTCGCCGCGCGCGCAGGCCAGGTCAACCAGCTCATCACCGACGGCAATCAACTCTTCGCCGCACTCGACGAGCGACGCCAGGCGCTGAGCAACCTGATCGCGGGCATCGATGACGTGTCCCGTCAGCTCTCGGGGTTCGTTGCCGACAACCAGCGCGAGTTCGCACCGCTGTTGGAGAAGTTGAATGCGGTGACGGACAACCTGCTTGAGCGGCGCGAGCACATCAGCGAGGCGCTGCGCCGACTCCCGCCGTACGCGACGGCGCTCGGCGAGGTCGTCGGCTCCGGCCCCGGCTTCCAGATCAACCTGTACGGTCTGCCGCCTGCTACCATCTCGGAAGTGTTGCTGGACACGTACTTTCAGCCCGGAAAGCTGCCGGACAGCCTCGCGGACATGCTCCGCGGATATATCTCCGAGCGCCTGATCATTAGGCCGAAGTCGCCATGACCCATCAGACTTCGACGGGTTCACGGAATCGGTGGTTGCGCATCGGTGTGGTCGCCATGCTGCTGGCGACTCTGGTCGGTGGCGTCTACCTGGTGTGGCCGGCTCGTCAGGGCTACGAGGTGGTCGCGCTATTCCCAACGACCGTCGGTCTCTATCCGGGCGACGACGTCCGCGTGGTCGGGGTTCCCGTCGGAACGATCGAGTCGATCGAGCCGAGGGCCAATGACGTCAAGGTCACCATGAAGGTGCGGGACGACGTCAAGCTGCCCGCCGATGCCAGCGCGCTGATCATCGCGCCGAACCTGGTGTCGGCCAGGTTCGTTCAGTTCACGCCCGCCTACACCAGCGGCCCGGCGATGGCCGCCGGAACCGAGATCAGCGGTCCCGACCGGATCGCCGTTCCGGTGGAGTGGGACGACGTCAAGAAGCAGCTGACCCAGCTCAGCGAGTCACTCGGTCCTCAGCAGGGCGACATGCAGGGCCCACTTGCGGGATTCATCGATCAGGCGGCGGAGACGTTCGACGGCAACGGTGATTCGTTCCGCAACGCGCTGCGTGAGCTGTCCCAGACGGCGGGGCGCCTCGGCGACTCGCGCACCGACCTGTTCGGCACGGTGCGCAATCTGCAGGTGCTGGTGAATGCGTTGGCCAACAGCAACGAACAGATCGTGCAGTTCTCCAATCACGTCGCATCGGTGTCGCAGGTGCTGGCCGACAGCTCGAAGGACCTTGACCAGACGCTCGGCACCCTGAATCAGGCGTTGAGCGACGTCAAGGGCTTCCTCAATCAGAACAACAGCGCCCTGATAGCTCAGATCGGCAAACTGACCGACTTCACCAACATCCTCACCGAGCACAGTGACGACATCGAGCAGGTCCTCCACATCACACCGAACGGCCTGGCCAACTTCTACAACATCTACAACCCGGCGCAGGGCACGGTCGGTGGTCTGCTGTCCCTTCCGAACTTCGCCAATCCGGTCCAATTCATCTGCGGTGGAACGTTCGACGTCGGTGCGTCCCCCGACAACTACAAGCGCGCGGAGATCTGCCGCCAACGGATGGGCCCGGTGTTCAAACGGCTTGCGGTGAACTACCCACCGATCCTCTTCCATCCGATCAACAGCATCACCGCCTACAAGGGTCAGATCATCTACGACACCCCGGCCACCGAGGCGAAGGCGCAGACCCCGGTGCCCTATCTGCAGTGGAACCCGGCACCCGGCGTGACACCGCCGACGATCGGACCCGACGGCAGGCTCAGCGATCTCCTCCTGCCTCCGCCCGCGTACCCAGGTCAGGTCTCGCCCGCGGGCGCCCCTCAGATGGGGTACGGAACTCCCGCCGACGGCAGCGGTCCGCTGCCTGGGCCTGCCCCCGCTGGGCAGGCAGCCGTCGACCCCCTGCCAGCCGAGTCGGGGGGTGGCTAGCAGTGCGGACGACGAAGACGTTGCGGCGCACGCTCGGACGCGCCAGCTCTCGGACGATTGCCATCGGATCGGGTGCAGTCCTTCTGGCGGGGTGCTCGTTCGGTGGGCTGAACTCGCTGGACATGCCCGGCACCGCGGGCCACGGAAAGGGCTCGTTCACGATCACGCTGGCACTGCCCGACGTGGCAACGCTGCCGCAGAACTCACCGGTGATGGTCGACGACGTGACCGTCGGCAGCGTGTCCGGCATCGACGCCGTGCAGCGTCCCGACGGAACCTTCTATGCGGCGGTGGAGGTGTCGCTGGACGGCGACGTCGACCTTCCTGAGAACTCCAGGGCGATGGTCGCGCAGACGTCGCTGCTCGGTTCACAGCACATCGACCTGATCCCGCCACCGGCCGATCCGGTCGGCGCGCTGAAGAACGGCTCGCACATCCCGCTCCCGACGGACGGCTCCGGCCGCTACCCGACCACCGAGGAAGTGCTGTCGTCACTTGGCCTCGTCGTCAACAAGGGCAATCTCGGTGCGCTGCAGGACATCACGGACGAGGCCTACGCGGCCGTGGCAGGTCGGCAGGGTAGCTTCGCAGATCTGATTCCCCGGCTGGCCGAACTCACCACGTCGCTTCAGCAGCAGACGGCGGACATCATCGCGGCCTTGGACGGGTTGAACCGGTTCGCAGGCATCCTGGCCCGCGGCAAGGACAGCCTGGGGCGTGCGCTCGATTCCCTGCCTGCCGCGCTCGAGGTGCTCAACGCCAATCGGAAGAACATCGTCGACGCCTTCACCGCGCTGCAGACGTTCGGCGGCGTCGCCTCGAAGGTGCTCTCCGGCATCAAGACCGACTTCGTCGCCGACTTCAAGGATCTCTATCCAGTCATCAAGGCGTTCAACGACAATGCCGACGACTTCATCTCCGATCTGGAGCTCCTCCCGACGTTCCCGTTCCAGTACAAGTACCTGCGGAACGCGGTTCGGGGCGACTATCTCAACGTGTTCGTCACCTTCGACCTGACGGTGCGCCGCACCGGAGAGTCGGTGTTCACGACGTCCAAGGGCCTCGATCCCAACATGAAGCACCTCGACGAGGTGATCAACCCGCCCGACTTCCTGACCGGAGCGATGGCCAACCTGTCCGGCCAGGCCGCCGATCCGTTCAAGATCCCGCCGGGCACCGCGACGCAGCATGACGGGGGGACGCCGTAATGCTGGATCGTCTGACCCGCCTGCAACTCTCGATCTTCTCGATCGTCACGATTCTCTGCGTGGGCGCCATCTCGGCGTTCTACCTCCACGTCCCCGCCGCGGTCGGCATCGGCGCCTACCACGTCACCGCAGAGTTCAAGGCAGGCGGCGGGCTGTACCAGAACGCGAACGTCACCTATCGCGGCGTCACGATCGGACGGGTCGAAGAGGTCGGCCTCTACGACGATGGAGTCCGAGCCAGCATGCGGCTCAACTCCGATACCGACGTTCCCGACAACGTCACTGCGACGGTGAAGAGCGTCTCGGCCGTCGGCGAGCAATACATCGACCTGGTGCCGCCTGCGACCCCGTCGAACGCCGTACTGCACGACGGATCGAACATCGGCCTCGACCGCACCGCCGTCGGCCAGGACATCGCCGAACTGCTGAACCAGGCCAACGTCTTGGTCAGCACCGTCGGGGACAGCCGGCTGCAGGACCTGCTGCGCGAAGCGTTCAAGGCCTTCAACGGATCCGGTCCCGAACTGGCGCGGATGATTCAGTCCTCGCGGCTGCTGATCGACGAGGCCAACAACAACTACGGTCAGATCTCCCAGCTGATCGACCAGGCAGGCCCCTTCCTCGACGCGCAAATCCAGAGCGGTGACGACATCCGCTCGCTCGCCGACGGGCTCGCCAGGTTCACCACCGAGGCCGCCAACGCCGACCCGCAGCTGCGGACGACTCTGCAGACGGTGCCGGGCGCCACCCAAGCCGCCAACGAGACGTTCGACGGCATCCGGCCCAGCTTCCCAATGCTGGCGGCGAACCTGGCCAACCTCGGCCGAATCGGCGTCATCTACAACAAGTCGATCGAACAGGCGCTGGTCATCTTCCCCGCCCTGATGGCGGCGCTGATCACCGTCGGTGGCGGCCTGCCCGCCGACGAGGGCGGAAAGCTCGACTTCAAGGTCGACCTCGGTGATCCACCGCCGTGCTCGACGGGCTTCATCCCGCCACCGCTGATCCGCTCGCCAGCCGACACGACGCTGCGCGACCTGCCGACGGACCTGTACTGCAAGACGGCACAGAACGATCCCGCGGTGGTCCGCGGCGCGCGCAACTATCCGTGCCAGGAGTTCCCCGGAAAGCGTGCTCCCACGGTCCAGTTGTGCCGGGATCCCAAGGGCTACATCCCGATCGGCAGCAATCCGTGGCGCGGCCCACCAATCCCCTACGGCAGCGCACCCATCACCGATCCGCGAAACATCACCCCTGCCAACAAGTTTCCGAACATCCCGCCGTCAGCGGACTACGATCCCGGCCCGCCGTCGGTGCAACTGCCCCCCGGTGTGGTGCCCGGCCCCGGGCCCGCCCCGAACGCGCCCTTCCCGCTGCCCGTGCCGCCGAGTGACATGGGACCGCCCCCGCCGCCCCTGCCGTTCTACGCTCCGCCGGATCAGATCGTGCCGCCGTACGGACGGCCCGCACCGGAGGCGCCCGCACCACCCGCCCCTGGTCCACTGCCCGCCGAAGCGCCGGTGCCGCCACCTGCTGCGGACGTGCCGCCCGCCGATGCGCCGCCGCTGCCAGCGGAGGGTGCACTGCCACCACAGGCCAGTGGCGCCGCCGCAGCGACGTACGATTCCAGGACTGGCGTTTTCGTCGATCCCTCGGGAAACACCGGCGTGTACGCCGGCGGCATGAACGAGGTTCCGAACCCGGAGACGTGGCTGGACCTGATGATGGACCCTAGGCAGGCTTGATGACCGAAGAGACGGCTCCGAGCGAATCGACCAACGAGACGCCTGAGTCGGCGACTCGGCCTGCGACGCGCAGGCGTGCGTCCAGGGCGGCCGGTCCCGCGGCAGGCAAGTCGGCCACGGCGAGACCCTCGGCGGTGGCGCTGGAGAAGCCTTCGACGGCGAAGACAAGGGGTGCGAGGTCGGTCGCCCCACCGCCTCGACGGCAACCACACCGGGCGCTCGTCGCGGGCATCGCGCTCGGAGTCACGGGAGTCATGGTCGCGGCGCTCACGGCAGTCGTCTGGGTGTTGCTGGTGCAGCGCAATGCCTACGACGCCGAACAGGCCAGGGAAGAACGGTTCGTGGACACCGCCGAGCAAACCGTGGTGAACATGTTCAGCTACAACCAGAACGACATCGACGAGAGCGTCAACCGGTTCGTCGACGGCATCAGCGGCCCGCTTCGCGACATGATGAGCCAGGGCGACAACGTCGAGAACCTCAAGGCGATCTTCCGCGACACGAACGCGACGTCTGAGGTGGTCGTCAACGGAGCCGCGCTGGAGGGGGTCGTCGACGACGTCGCGCGCAACGCCGCGGTGTTGGTGTCGGTGCGGGTCACGGTCACCGACCTCGACGGCGTCAACGCCCCATCGAAGCCGTACCGGCTGCGGGTGATCGTGCACGAGGACGACAACGGGCACATGACGGGTTACGACTTGAAGTACCCCGACGGAGGCAACTGATGAGTCGGCTGACCGCGAGGCTGCTGCTCCTCGTCGGAGTCCTGTTCGCCGTCGCGGTGATCGCGCTCGGCGGCGCCGGCGGCGCCCTGTACTGGAACCGCGTCGAGTCCACTGGCGCGGAACGGGCCCGCGAGGAGCTGCCCAGGCTCGCGACCGAACAGATTCCCGTCATCCTCGGCTTCGACTTTCAGACCATCGAGGGTAGTCGCGAGGCGGCCTACCGATTGCTCACGCCGGACTTCAAGCGCGAGTACGAGGACGACACCGTGAAGAACGTCATCCCGCAGGCCCGTGATCGGCAGATCATCAGCCAGGTCAACGTGGTCGGTGCCGGAATGCTTGACGCACACCGTGAATCAGGTTCGGTGATGGTCTACATGAACCGCGTCATCACCGACAAGTCCAAGCAACCGCCGCTGTACGACGGAAGCCGGCTCAAGGTCGACTACGAGAAGATCCAGGGGGAGTGGCGAATCAAGGACATCACTCCGATCTAGCCGCTCCCGTGTCCTTCTCGCGTGTCGTGGTCGCGGCCAGGGCGTCCAGGAACGCGCGGGCCCAGCCATCCACGTCATGGGTGAGGACCTGCCTGCGCATGGCGCGCATGCGACGCCGACCCTCCTCAGGGTCCTGCTCGAGGGCCGCCGCAATCGCGTCCTTGACACCATCGAGGTGGTGCGGATTGGCGAGGTAGGCCTGGCGGAGTTCGGCTGCCGCCCCAGTGAATTCGCTGAGCACCAAGGCGCCGCCAAGATCACTGCGGCAGGCCACGTACTCCTTGGCGACCAGGTTCATGCCGTCCCGCAGCGGCGTCACCAACATGACGTCGGCGGCGACGTAGAAGGCGATCAGGTCATCCCGCGGGATGGCCTGGTGCAGGTAATGCACGACCGGGTGACCGACCTTGCCGTACTCGCCGTTGACATGCCCCACCTGGCGCTCGATGTCCTCGCGCATCACCTTGTAGCTCTGGACGCGCTCCCGGCTCGGCGTGGCCAGCTGCACCATCACCGTGTCGGCGGGATCGATGCGTTCGTCGTCCAGCAGCTCGGAGAAGGCGCGCAGCCGGACGTCGATGCCCTTGGTGTAGTCGAGGCGGTCGACACCGAGCAGCACCTTGCGCGGGTTGCCCAGCTCGGCGCGAATCTCCTTGGCCCGCTGCTTGATCGACCGGCCGCGGGCCTTGGTGTCGAGATCCTCGGAGTCGATGGAGATGGGAAATGCGCCCACCGTGACGGTGCGGAAGCCGACGTGGATCTCGCCGAATCGGGATCGCACGCCGACGCTGGCCCGCGAGGTGTTTGCGCCGAGGAGTCGCCGCGCCAGGATCATGAAGTTCTGCGCGCCGCCAGGGAGGTGGAAGCCCACCAGGTCGGCGCCGAGCAGACCTTCGATGATCTCGGTGCGCCACGGCATCTGCATGAACAGTTCGACGGGTGGGAACGGAATGTGCAGGAAGAACCCGATGGTGACGTCCGGACGCAGCATCCTGAGCATCTTGGGCACCAGTTGCAACTGGTAGTCCTGAACCCACACCGTGGCGCCGTGGGCGGCGGTCTTGGCCGTCGCCTCGGCGAACCTGCGGTTCACGTCGACGTAGCTGTCCCACCACTCCCGGTGGTAGATGGGTTTGACGATGATGTCGTGGTACAGCGGCCATAGGGTGGCGTTGGAGAAGCCCTCGTAGTAGTCGGCGACGTCGTCTTCGGACAACCGCACGGGCTGCATCTCGAGGTCGTCGTCGAAGATCGGATCTTCGTCGCCATCGGTGATGCCGGGCCAGCCGATCCATGCCCCTTGCCGACGCCGCAACAGCGGCTCCAGCGCCGTGACCAACCCGCCCGGACTCCGCTTGTACGTCGTGGAGCCATCTGCCAGCCGCACCATGTCGATGGGCAACCGGTTGGCTACGACCACGAAGTCGGACCCGCCCTCCCTGACAGGGTCGGACGCGTCCTCCGTCACAGGGTCGGACGCGTCCTCCGTCACAGGGTCGGAGTCTCCGGAGTCGGCCGCTTCGCCTCCTCCTGAATTCACCTACGCCTCGAGCTTCGCCGGTCCGATTCCCAACATGGACAGGAAGACGCGGCATTCGTCGGCATCGGTCGCATATGCGGCGACGACGCGTCGAGCCTGGCGGGCGGTGCTGTCGGCCAAGGGCTCGACGTCACCGATTTCGGCGGGATCTGGTTTTGCAGCCATGGCCCAACTCTAGGCGACTCAGCGAGCCGCCTAGAGCGGGATGGACGCTACTGGCCGCCGACGCTGGTCGGTGGCTGCACGAACTGAGGCGCATTCTCCTGCAGACCGATGCACTTGCCGGTGTCCCCACCGGTGCAGGGAATGCCATTGACCTCGGGAATGCTCGGGTTGCCGGGGATCGCCTCGATCGGCGACGCCGGCGAACCGCCGGTCGGTGAGTTCGGCACGGTGTGCGGCAGGCAGGAGCCGGTGTACAGGTCCTCCTCTTCGCCTGCGGGGCACGATGCCGCAGGGGCAGCGTTCGCGGCGACGGGGACGGTGAACGCCGCCACGGCCGGGGCAGCGGCGACGGCGAGCGCGAATCCGCCGGCAAGGATGATTCGTCGCGCTGAGAACTCAAGGGTCGGCATTGTCACGCTTTCTGTGGTCACCGAGGTTTAACCAGGGTTATTGACGGCTCGTCGCGAGAATTGTAGGGAGTCTTCACCGAATCTGCACAGGTTCGGTCGGTTATCGATTCCCGCGATGATCTTGACCGCGGTGGTCGTCAGTTGGTGGAACCCGTGATCGTGGGATCCGACTCGACGGACGACGTCGGCGGTACGTACTGAGGAGCGTCCTCGGCCAGACCGATGCACTGACCCGAGTTGGCGCCGGTGCAGGGAATGCCGTCGATCGCGGGAATGTCCGGGTTGCCCGGAATGCTGGAGAACGGCGATGGCGAGTTGGGCACCGTGTGCGGAATGCAGTTTCCGGTGTAGGTGTCCTCTTCCTCACCGGAGACGCAGGCCGCGTTGTTCGAGCCGGGGAGGGCGGGGCTGGCCAGGGCGACGACGGCCGGTGCGGCGGCGACAGCGAGCGCGAATCCGCCGGCAAGAATGATTCGTCGTACAGGATTGTCAAACGTAAACATGCTCACGCTTTCTGTCGGTGGTGACTGTTCGTCGCGTGAATTCTATGGAAGCCGCCAGCAATCTGCGCGGATACCGTCAGTTCCGCCGCCGTGTCGTAACGACGGCGCGCGGCACGTTGGTCGCGGGGACGTCCTGTCGTTGCCCCTGACGTGCTCTTTCTCCGTTCTAGCAGGTATGGCTGCGACGTTGCTGATCGATGACGGGGAGGAAGCCGTCTGTTCAGCGGACGGACGGCGTGGTGTGATGACGAGAACGTGTTCTAGTTTTTTCGTTCTCGGCTAAGGGGCAGCGGTGCAGCTTTCGTTGGCGGATCGGACCTTCGTCGTCACCGGGGGTGGCACCGGCATCGGCAAGGGCGTGGCGGCAGCGGTCGTCGCGGCGGGTGGCGACGTGGTGCTGGTGGGCCGCAACGCCGATCGGCTGGCAGCCGCCGCGGAGGAGCTCACCGCGGCGGCCGGCGGCGGCGCAGGGTCGGTGATGTACCAACCCGCCGACGTCACCGACGAGGACGAGGTCGCCGCAATGGTCGAGGCCGCCACGGCGTGGCATGGTCGGCTGCACGGCGTCGTGCACTGTGCGGGTGGATCGGAGACCATCGGCCCCATCACCCAGGTGGACTCCGACGCGTGGCGGCGAACCGTCGACCTCAACGTCAACGGCAGCATGTACGTGCTCAAGCACAGCGCGCGGGAGATGGTGCGCGGGGGCGGCGGATCCTTCGTGGGGATCTCCTCCATCGCGGCCAGCAACACCCACCGCTGGTTCGGCGCGTACGGCGTCAGCAAGTCGGCGCTCGACCACCTGATGATGCTGGCGGCCGACGAACTCGGGGCATCGTGGGTGCGCGTCAACTGCATCCGGCCCGGCCTGATCCGCACGGAACTGGTTGCGCCCATTCTGGAGTCGCCTGAGATCAGCGCCGACTACGCCAGTTGCACGCCGTTGCCACGACCGGGCGAGGTGGAGGACATCGCGGGTGCCGCGGTGTTCCTCCTCAGCGATGCGGCGAGCTGGATCACCGGCCAGCTGATCAACGTCGACGGCGGCCACTGCCTGCGCCGCGGACCGGACATGTCGGCGATGCTCGGACCGGTGTTCGGCGAGGACGCCCTGCGGGGCGTGGTCAATTAGCCGGGTGGCTGCCGCCTGCCTCCCACGCGCTGAGCGCGCCAACGGCCGCCCAGTCGAGGTGCTCCCCACCGGTGGCGAGCAGGGTCAGGAAGCGGTCGCGCAGCAGGCTGGCCACCGGCAGCGGCACCCGCAGGTCCTGTCCCGCGGCTAGGACGAGTCCGACGTCCTTGAGCCCGAGGGGTGCGGCGAAACCGGCAGGCTCGAACTGCTCGCGCGCGATCAGTCCACCGTAGGTCTGATAGATCGGCGCGCCGAACAGAGTCGAGGTGAGCAGGTCCAGGTACTGAAGTTTGTCGACACCCGCCTTGCCGACCAATGCCATTGCCTCGCCGAGGGATTCGATGACCGCCGCGATGAGGAAGTTGCCGCTGAGTTTGACCAGGCTCGCCGCCGTCGGGTCTTCCGACACCACGAACGTGCGTTGGCCGATGGCCTCGAAGAGTGCTGAAACCCCCTCTACGGCAGTGGGATCGCCCGCCGCCACGATGAACAGCTTGGCGGCTGCCGCGGCGTCGGGCCTGCCGAACACCGGGGCGGAGACGAACAGCTGGCCCGCGTCCGCGTGCGCGGCCGCCAGCCGGGTGGCCAACTCGACGCTGATCGTCGAGGACGACACGTGCGTGGCACCTTCGGCCAGGTTGGCGAGGATGCCGTCGGCGCCGAACGTCACGGCCTCGACGGCATCGTCGTTCGACAGCATCGACACGACGGCCTCGCCGCCGCATGCCTGTGCGACGGTCTTGGCGGGTTGCGCGCCATCGCCGATGAGCGCGTCGACCTTGTCCTGGGACCGGTTGTAGGCCGTGACGCGGTGGCCCGCCTTCAGCAGGTTCGCCGCCATCCCCGAACCCATGTTTCCCAGCCCGATGAATCCGATGTCCATGCGTCAACTTTCACTCTGTGGTGCGGGTTTGGGGTGATCTGGGCGCCGGCCTCCGCCCGGTGTGAAACGTCTGCGCTTTTCGGGCCGTTTTGTCGCACACGGTTCACTAGCGGGACTAGCGGCTCCGCGCGTCGGCGTCGACGACGTCGTGGTGGATGCGGGTGTCGGTCTCGGTCAGCGGTTTGCCGCCGCCACCCCAGCGGTGGGAGATGATCTCGGCCACGATCGACACCGCTGTCTCCTCCGGGGTTCGCGCACCGAGGTCGAGTCCGATGGGACTGGACAGCCGACGGGTTTCGGCATCGCCGAGCCCGGCCGCCCGGAGGCGGTCCATCCGGTCGACGTGAGTTTGCCGGGACCCCATCGCGCCGACGTACCCCACGCGGGGCAGACGCAACGCCACCGACAGCACGGGCACGTCGAACTTGGGGTCGTGGGTGAGCACGCAAATGACCGTCCTGGCGTCGATCGCCCCGGCCGCCTCCTGGCCTTTCAGGTACCGGTCCGGCCAGTCGACGACCACCTCGTCGGCCGCGGGAAACCGGGCCGGCGTCGCAAAGACGGCGCGGGCGTCGCAGACGGTGATCCGATACCCGAGAAGCGCGGCCTGACGGCTGAGCGCGGCGGCGAAGTCGATCGCCCCGAAGATGATCATCCGAGGGCGGGGTGCGTGGCTGGCGACGAATACCTCCATGCCCTCGCCCTGGCGTTCACCGTCGGGACCGTAGGTGAGCACGGACGTGCGACCGGCGGCCAGCAGACCGCGGGCGTCGTCGGCGACGGCGTCGTCGGCGCGGGCCGAACCCAGGGAGCCATCGGCGGTGGACTCGCCGACGACCAAACGCCTGCCGACCCAGTCGGCGTCCGGGTGGCTGATCACCGTGGCCACCGCGGTGGGCCGCTGCAGTGCGACGTCGTTGGCGACGGTCGCGAGTTGAGGAAAGGTCTTCTGCGACACCGGCTCAGCGAAGATATCGACGATCCCACCGCAGGTAAGGCCGATGGCGAAGGCGTCGTCGTCGGTGAAGCCGTAGCGCTGTAGCTGGGGTCGTCCGGTCAGCACGACCTCTTGGGCCAACTCGTATACCGCGGACTCCACACAGCCACCGGACACCGAGCCCGCGACCGATCCGTCGGGGGAGACGACCATCATGGCGCCTGGCCCGCGTGGTGCCGACCGCATGGTGCGCACGACGGTGGCAACGCCTGCGGTTCCGCCGGCCCGCCAGACCGCGATCAACTCGTCGAGCACCTCGCGCATGGATGCATTCTATGTCCGCGCGCCGAGGTCGGCCCGAGTACACCGCGTATTGCCTGGTACTACCTCCGGTCGTCGGCCATTCGGTCGGAGACGGTCGCTTCTGGTGATGGTGGTGCGACGGCCGGGGCGAGGCCCGCGGCGGGTGACGACGTCCGCGATGAATCCCCTTGTCTGCGTGAGCGTTTCGGCCCGGTGACCGGTGTGTTCCGGCGATGAGACACGAAGGCGTCATCCGCGACGGTGTGGGTATCGGGGGGACAGGTTTGGCGAGCGGCGGTACGGGTGACCCCATAGCCACCATGGAACGCAACGAAACACCCAAGGATGCCCGAGAGGCGACCGACGAGCAGCGGGACGTCGAGGACAAGCTCGAGCATCAGAACGACGATCCCGATGCACCGGGCGGGCACGAGACCCGCAGGCAGATCGCCGACGAGACGTAGCTGCGAGGCTGAGAGCGGAGGCGGTCAGCCCGCCGTCGCGGCGTGCTCGGTGAGCAGGTCTTCTTGGCTGGCGGCCCACGACGCGAGCAGCTTGAGCCCATCAGCGGTCGGAGTGCCCGCAGCTGCGGTGTAGACGTTCAGGTGCAGACCGGGTTCCGACGGCAGCGGCATCGACTCGAAGTCCAAATCGAGCGGACCGACCACCGGGTGGTTCAGGCGCTTGCGTCCGGAGCGGTGGAACCGAACGTCCTGGGATGCCCACCGCTGCCTGAACAGCTCGCTGCGGGTGGACAGCTCGCCGACCAAGGCGATCAGCTTCTCGTCATGCGGATTGTTGCCCGCCTCGAGGTGCAGCATCGCCGCCGCGTCCCGGGCAACCTGGTCGTAGTCGACGAAGAACCGTTCGGCCGCCTCGGGATTCAGATACACGAATCGGGTGGTGTTGGCCGGCCGCCGCGGATCGGCGAGGACCGGGGCGTAGAGCGCCCTGGCGAGTTGATTCATCGCGAGGACGTCGTGGCGCCCGTTGCGAATCCACGCCGGCGCGTCGGTGAACGCGTCGAGGATCTGCTGCAGAGCTGGCCGCAGCGACCCGGGTGTCTTGCGTCGCCGGCGTATGCCGCCCGATCCGGACTCGCGAGCTAGGGCGAAGAGGTGCTCCCTCTCGGCTTCGTCGAGCTGCAAGGCCGAGGCCAGGGAGTCGAGCACGGCCTCCGACGTCCCCGAGAGGCTGCCCCGTTCCATCCGGACGTAGTAGTCCACCGAGACACCCGCCAGCATGGCCACTTCCTCGCGCCGCAAACCCTTGACCCGGCGATTGCCACCGTAGGCGGGTAACCCAGCCTGCTCGGGGCTGATGCGAGCGCGCCGTGAGCTGAGGAACTCACGGATCTCGCCGGGAACGTCCATGTCTCAACGGTAGGCGCGGCCCTCGCAGGGTGGGAGGTACTGCCGTTACCTGCTCCAGCAGGTCCTCCCGGAGCGAAGGTGCGCAGGCATACCGTGAATGAGATGAGGATCCTCGTTCAGATCCCGAAGCCTGAGGAGGCACCATGCACACACGCACGCTCGGCCAGGGGCTTGAGGTCTCGGCGATCGGTCTCGGCGCCATGGGAATGTCGCAGGGCTATGGCCCGAACCCCGGGGATCGCGACGACATGATCGGCGTCCTTCGGCACGCGGTGGAGCAGGTTGGGATCACCTTCCTCGATACCGCCGAGGTCTACGGGCCCTACGTCAACGAGGAACTCGTCGGCGAGGCTCTGTCACCCGTGCGCGATCAGGTGGTAATCGCCACCAAGTTCGGTTGGCACATCGTCGACGGCAAGATGTCGGGCACCGACTCACGGCCCGAGCAGATCAGGCGGGTCGCCGATGCGTCACTCACGCGGTTGCGGACCGACGTCATCGATCTCTTCTATCAGCACCGGGTCGACCCCGAGGTGCCGATCGAAGACGTCGCGGGTACGGTCGCCGAACTCGTGCAGCAGGGCAAGGTCCGTCACTTCGGACTCTCCGAGGCCGGCGCTGACACCATTCGTCGCGCGCACGCCGTGCATCCCGTGACGGCAGTGCAGAGCGAATACTCGCTGTGGACCCGAGATCCCGAGCCTGAGGTGCTGCCGACGTGCGCCGAACTCGGCATCGGATTCGTGCCCTTCAGCCCGCTCGGCAAGGGATTCCTCACCGGCACGGTGGCGGCCTCGACGGAGTTCAGCACTGGCGACGTCCGGACCACGATTCCCAGGTTCAACGCCGAAAACATCGAAGCCAACGGGGAATTGGTGAGGCAGGTGCGCGACCTCGCCGAGGCGAAGGGGTGTACCCCCGGTCAGATCGCGCTCGCCTGGCTGCTGGCCCAGCAGCCGTGGATCGTGCCGATTCCCGGCACCCGCAGGCGGGAGCGAGTCGAGGAGAACGCCGGGTCCAC
>NZ_JBEVLO010000188.1:0-23172 GCF_040509115.1 Mycobacterium sp.
TGCGGATCATCTCGATCGCCTTCAAGGAGGCGCCTCGGACGATGTTCCCGGCAGGCTCGGGCGTCGGCTCTCAAGGGCCCGACCACCTCACCTTCGACCTGGCCGACGCGTCCAAGGTGTCCCTGTCGTTCTACGGCAAGCGGCCAGGGCCCGGCATGAAGCTCGACAAGATGTCCATGCAGTTCTCCACACAGGAGACGGAGTCGCTCGGTGACGTGCTGGAGGCCTACGAGCGCCTGATCCTCGATGCAATGCGCGGCGACCATACGCTGTTCACCACCGCCGAAGGCATCGAATCCCTTTGGGAGCGTTCGACGCAATTGTTGGAGGACCCGCCGCCGGTGAAGTCGTATCAGCCGGGCACCTGGGGGCCGAACGCCATTCACCAACTCATTGCCCCCAACGCGTGGCGGTTGCCCTTCGAGAGAGCGTGGCGGGAGAAGAAGTAGGGTCAACCACCATGAGCGATGCGGTCGACCCCACGGTCCCTCCCAGCGGAGCGGGATGCGTCGAATGCGACGCGGCAGGCGGGTGGTGGTTTCATCTCCGTCGGTGCACGGCGTGCGGACACGTCGGTTGCTGTGACGACTCGCTGGCCCGGCACGCCGCCGCGCACTGGCGCGAGAGCGGCCACCCCGTCATCCGCTCGTTCGAGCCTGGCGAGGATTGGTTCTGGAACTACGACACCAACGACTACTACGACGGGCCGGAACTCGCTCCACCGGAATGCCATCCGGAAGATCAGACGGTGCCTGGCCCGCAGGACCGTGTTCCGCAGGACTGGATGGCGCAGCTCCGTCGTCGGGGAGACTGACGCCCGGTGGTGAAGTCCGGTGGCGACAGCACCGTCACCGTGCTGGTGGCGTTTGGCGCGAATCTTGCGGTGGCTGCGGCCAAGACGTTCGCCGCCGCACTGTCCGGATCGGCGTCGATGAGCGCGGAGGCCGCGCACTCCTGGGCTGACACCGGCAACGAAGTGTTCCTCCTCATCGCCAACCGGCGTGGCGGCCGCAAGGCCGACGAGCGACGACCGCTGGGCTACGGACGCGAGGCCTACGTCTGGTCACTTCTCGCCGCGGTCGGACTGTTCGTGGTGGGCGCCGCGGTGTCGATCTGGCGTGGCGTCACCGAGCTGATTCACGGCGAGGAGGGCGCGGAGGACTACCGGCTCGCCTACCTGGTGCTGGCCGTCGCCTTCGTCCTGGAGGGCATTTCCTGGCTCCAGGCGGTACGCCAATTACGCAGGGAAGCCGCGTCTTTCGACAGTGACGTGCTGGAATACGCTCTGGAGACGTCGGACCCGACGGTGCGGGCGGTGTTCGCGGAGGACAGCGCCGCGCTGATCGGGATCGCCATCGCGTTCCTCGGAATCCTCCTGCACGAGCTCACCGGCGAGGTGGTGTGGGACGCCATCGGTTCGATCCTGGTCGGTGTCTTGCTGGCCGTGGTGGCCGTGATCCTCATCAACCGCAATCGCATCTTCCTGACCGGGGAGGGCGGCAACCCCCGTATCCACGAGGCGCTCGTCGAGCGGCTCGCCCGATTCCCCGAAGTTGCCGAAGTGCGGTTCCTGCGCTCGGAGTTCATCGGCCCCAAGCAACTCTTCGTCATCGCCAGCGTCGACCTGACCGGAGACGCCGTCGAGTCGACGATCGCCAAGACGCTCCGCACCCTCGAGCACCGGCTCGAAGAGGACCAGTACGTCGCCGAGGCGGTGCTGACGGTTTCCGAACCAGATGACGTGGGTATTGCGTTCGAGGTGAGCACTGACCCCAAGACCAGCGAGTCCGACAAGGGCCCCAAGGGTGGCGAAGACGTCCAGAGCGACCCCGCGAAGGGCGCCGAGGACCGGACCGACTGGGCCGACGAGGGTGGCGCCCCGTCCGACGAGGAGTAGAGAGCGGGCGACCGCGAGTACCTGCGCGGGGGCCTGGCCGGCTCAGGCCGCAATCGCGCCAACCAGTTCGGCCTGCGCCACGAAGTTGTCGTCGGTCTCGCCGCCCTCCGGTGTCCGCATGCACGTGACCAACACGAGCCTGCCGGGCACGCGTTCGATGACTTCGGGAGAGGTCTGCACCTCGCCGAACTTGGCGTAGGTCGCGGTTCGTTGCACCCGGTAGACGAGTGTGCCCCGGGCCGTGGTGACTTCGACGTCGTCACCCGGGGCGAGCTTCGGCAGCTCGTTGAACACCGCCTCACCCCCCGACAAGGAATGTCCGATGATGAAGACGGTTCCGTCGGAGTCGGTGCCCGGCCTGCCGCGGCACCCCACCCAGTACGCATCGTCGAGAGTCGGCGGATCGAGCACCGGACATGCCGATGCGTCCATCACCCCCACCGGGGCGACCATTCCGAGCGCGGGTATCGAGATACGCGTCGGCACCGCGCTCGGCACGTCGGCCATCCGATCCGGCACCACCGCGCCGACCGGCACGGGCGAGGCGGTCAGCGAAGTGGCGGGAATGACTGGGCCGCTGGCGCTTTCGGCGCTACACCCGGTCAGCGCGACCAGACACAGCGCGCCGATCGCGGCCCTTCGAACGATGCCCATGGCGCCTCCACTGCATGATTCCCATGGCGATCAACAGGAAGACCGCGGCGAGCCCAATCGCGTTGGAGGTCGCCTGCGGTTCGCGGCCGATCCCGGTGAGGAAGGTCAGACCGCCGCCGTATGAGGCAGGCGAGTAGACCAGTGCCTCGGCGGGCGCTCCCGCACCGGGCACGCCGCCTCCGCCAGCGGGTGGCACTCCTCCGCCCCCGGGCGGAACGACCGGCGGCGTCACCACCGGCGGCGTCACCACCGGCGGCGTCACCACGGGGGGAACCACCGGCGGAGTGACAAGCGGGACCGCAGGCGGGCAGTAGACGTTGTTGACCCTCGGTGGGCCGGGCACGCCGGGAACGAAGATCGGGAAGCCGAGGCCGTCATCGTCCTCGTCGTCCTCGTCGTCCGGGGGCGGCGGGGGCGGCGGCGGTGGAGGTGGTGGTGGCTCCTCGTGCGTGCAGCTGCAGTCGCCGTTGAAGACGTTCCACGGCATCCACTGCTCGAGCCAGGTCTGCGTCGCGTTCGGCGGGGCCGGCGCCGCGGCCGCCGTGACGGGGGGTTCGGCCGGTGCAGCGGGCGCGGGCACCGGGGCGGCAGGCACCGGGGTAATGGCAGCGGCGGGCACGGGGGCGGCGGGCACGGGGGGAGCCGCGACCTCGACCGCGGCCGGCCGCGCGGCCCTGCTGCCGGTCCGCGCCGCGGGGGCGTCGGTTTCGCGACCGTTGCCGAAGATCACGACCGGCAAGCCGGGCAGCGAACCATTTGGTCCGCCGGGGGTTCTCGACCCCGGAATCAGGTTGCCCTGGATGGATCCAAGAGCGGACGAGACGTTGTGGAGGATGGAGCCGACGGGATCGGACGGGCTGCTGCCGGCACCCGGACCGTCGGCTGCGGGTGCTCCAACTTGCTCGTCGGCCGCCGCGACGACCGGGAAGGCCAACATGCAGGCCGCGACGACGGAGGCCGCGAGCGGCGCTTGGGCTCGGTTCGGAAGATGACCCATTGCCAATCCTTCAGTGAGACCGCTACGAAGTGATTCAGTGCCGTCGAACGGCCCGCCGATCAATCGGCGCGGCCGTCCGGACCAGATCGATTTCAGACTCGTCGTCTCGCGGAAGGGCCCTTCGCGCCACCGTGTCCGCGCCCGGTGGCCATTTGCTGCCAGGAAACTATGGGCCGCCCCGACGTGGAATGGCGACCCGCTGCATCGTGGCTGTCGCTGAGCTGTGCACGCACAGAAGCTAACATGCAATCAGAGAAATGCAAGGCTTGAATCAGCACCTCAGCGGAGTTTCAACGACAAATTTACCGCCGTGTAGTTAATGCTGCGCCATTGACGCTTACGCCGAATTTCGGAGCTGAGAGCAGGATGCCTGAGACTGCACGGTCGCGATCGGCCATCGCTGATCATTTGCCCCAGGGATGCGGCCAGGTCCGGCCGCGGTACTAGCCCGGTCCGTCGCTGCCCGCCGCCAAGAGCGGCACGACCAGATCGCTGATCGGCGTGGCGATGCCGCGAGATCGCCCGCGACGCAGCACGACGCCGTTGCGACTGTCCCACTCCAAGGGCCGACCGGCCTGCCGGTCGGCGAGGATCGAAGTGCCCAGGTCGGGCGGGGAACTGCGAAATTGGTCGACGATCGCCTGCGGTACGTCGTCTCCCAGTGTCGCGCCCTCCGCCCTAGCCACCTCCAGACACTCCCGCAGATAGGCAAGGGACAGCTCGGCGACGTCGGTTCGGGTGAACATGCCCGCCCGGCGACCGGCCAGAACCATCAGGCCCGCGACTGCGTTCTGCAGGAGCTTCCGCCACGCGATCGACGTGAAGTCCGCCGCTACGTCGACCGAGCAGCGGGTGCCCCGCAGAGCCGCGAGTACGACATCGCTCGCCGGCGTATCCGGCAAGGTGAGTCGCGCTTGTCCGCGCAGCCACACCGAAGCGTCCGGTTCGCGTTGGGCGGGAAACCACACGACAGAGGGCAGCACTGGGCCGCCGGACGAGTACGGCGCGACGAGCGCCTCTTGCTCGACGCCGTTCTGCAGGACGCAGACAACGGTCTTCGCACTGCACAACACCGAGAGCCACGGTGCTGCCGCCTCGACCTGTGTCGACTTGACTGCGACGAACACCAGGTCGAACGTGTTCTCGATCTCGGCCGGGTCGATCAGCACGGGCCCCGGCACGACCACGCGGCCACTCTCGTCGTGCAGTTCCAGGCGCTCAAGTGCCGAACGACCGCAGATCGTCGGGGTGCGCCCGACCTCGTGGAGCGCCGCGGCCACCGTGGTGCCGATGGCTCCGGGACCAACGAGGGCGACGGATGGACTCTCGGATGTCGTCATCGCGGGCCCGTGCCCGTTCGGCGCCTGGCCGTGCTGAGCAGCTGGGTGATTCGCTCGTGCTCCGGGTGCCCCTCGTAGGCTTCGAGCCAGTCGACGATGTCGCCGGCGAGCTCGTCTGACACCGAAATCCCGTTGTTAACAGCGGATTCCAGCGCCTTGGAAATGGCCCTGCGGTAGTGGCTGCATCCCAGTTGCATGTAGATGACGGCCCTGGCCGGTTCCGGCAGAACACCTCTCAGAGTGTCGGCCACCAGCCAGGCCAGGCGGCGCGACGACGAATCGGTGCCGTACTCGTCGGTGTGTCCGGGCAAGACCGGTTCGATCCCCAACGGCTGCGACATGGCGTAAACCCCTATGTGCTAAACGATTCGGATGAAAGGCGCTCGCGCGGCACTGCGGCCACCAGAGTGTCCTGGGGCGCTTCGTGGAGACCGTGCAGATCGCGTCGCCCGGATGACCGTGCAGCGCAACCCTGTGCGCCGCACGGTCATCGGTTGGTCACGGGGCGATTGCGTACCGTGGTTTGGTTCCCGGTGCTCCGATCAAGAGGCTGCTGATCCGGTCGAGCGGGACGGGGTCGGCGACGAGATCCGCCCACGGAAAGCGGGCGCTGGTTCGCTGGAGGAAGTCCAGCGCCTGGATCAGGTGCCGTGGCTCGTAATTGTGGACACCGAAGAACGACAAGTGGCGCCGCACTACGGATTCCGGGTCAACCGCGATGTCACCATCCGGAGCGACGGAGCCTGCGAAGATGGCGACGCCCTGGACGTCGAGCTTGCGCACGCCGTCCTGCAATGCCGCTGCCTTCCCCGACAACTCGATCAGAACGTCACACTGGTCCACGTCGCCGATCGATGCCACGACGGCGGTGGCGCCGAATTGCCGGGCCAGGTCCCTACGTTCGGCGGCCGGGTCGACCGCAGTCACCGACGAGGCTCCCCCGTCTGCGGCCGCAGCCAGTGCGGTGAGCCCCAGCATGCCTGCCCCGATCACGACGACACGTCGGCCCGAGATGGGCATGGCGCGTTCGATGACGGCCATCACCGTTGCCGTGGCACAGGCGGCGGGTGCGGCGAGGGCATCGGTCACGTCGTCGTCGACCACGGCGACCGGCATGCCGCGTGGCAGGAGTACGTGCTCGGCATATCCACCGGACAGTGCCCAGCTGGAGTCGAACGCCTCGTGGCCAGCCTTGCGGACGGTGCGGCACTTCGCGGTCACGCCGGCAAGGCAACGGTCGCAGGTGCCACATGGCAGCGTTTCCGACCAGATCACGCGCTGGCCGAGCCGAAGCTGCCGCCCGTCCACCGACTGCATCTCGCCGTCGCCCCCGAACGCCACGATGTGCCCGACGGTCTCGTGACCGAGGATCGACGGGCAGGGCTGAGCGCGCCTGCCACTCACCGTGTGCCGGTCGCTACCGCATACGGTGGCCAGGTCGACACGCACCAGGATCTCCCCCGCCTGCAGGGGTGGCACCGGCACCGATTCGAGGGCAACGTCGTCGCCGCCACGCCATATCGCCGCCAGGGTGTGCTCTACCCGGCCCGGGGTGACGGTCTGCTGCAGCTGGTCGGTCATGACGTCTTCACCCAGGCCTGCCTGACGCCGAGCAGCCCGGGAAGGTCGGCGACCGAGTCCACCAGGTGGGTGTGCTGGTGCGCGCTCAACTCCTCCTTGTCGCTCGCCCCCGACAGCACTCCGACCACGAACCCCGCACCAGAGTTGGTGCCCGCCTCCAGGTCTCGCGGAGTATCTCCCGCGACCAGCACGCGCGAGATGTCCTGGACGTCCAGTTGCTCCATGGCGCGGAAGATCATGAAGGGGGCCGGCCGACCCGACGGCACGTCACTGCCGCAGACGACGGCGTCCGCCACGGAGTCACCTTCCCAACCGAGGGCCGACAGCAGTGAGTTGACGACGTCACGGTCGAATCCGGTGTTCAGCGCGACGCGGATGCCCGCTGCGCGCAGATCGTGGAGAGCTTCGGGAACTCCCGGCAGCGCCACCGGTGGGCGTTCGGCGTATGCGGCGGTGAGTCGGGCGCGGAAGTCCTCGACGATCGGCTTGAGGGCTTCGTCGCTGAGCGGCTCGCCGCCCTCCGGCGTCAGGAGCGCGCGCAGAGCCTCGTGTTTGGCGGAGCCGTGCCACTTGGCGATGTCGGCCTCGGTGGGCGTTCCCCCGTGGGCGACCACCGTCTCCTCGAGGACGCGGTAAACGGCGAGACCCTCGTCGATCGTGGTGCCAGCCATGTCGAGTACGACGAGTTGGGGTTGAATCGTTGGGCTACTCATGTGGGTTTCCTTTCTAGGGTTTTGCGTTGCGCACCAGGGTGGTTCGCACGTCCAGGTTGTTGTCGAGGGTGAAGCTGACGAGGTCGGGCAGATACCGGTCGTCGTGGAACTCGACGAGTTCGCCGTCGGCGGCGCGCGTCGAACGTTGTTGGCGGAGAAGAGGAGAGCCCTGGGTGACGCCCAGATGAGTCGCGTCGACCGAGTCGGCTCCGACCGCGTCGATGACGTGTGAGGCTGTCGCCAACTTGACCCCTTGGGACTGCAGGTAGGCCCACATAGATCCCGAGTCGCAGTCGAAGTCGAACAGCAGCCGGCCGACGTGCTCGACGAACGTGGCGCGTTCGAGCATGGCGGGGTCACCGTCGAGGTAGCGCAGCCGCAACACCTGTACCACCGGCGTGCCCTCGTCGACGTTCAGGTTCGACGCCGCCAATTCGTCGGCTGGGCGCAGCGTCAGCTCCAGCGTGCGCTGGCCGGGGGTGCGCCCGATCGATTGAACCCACGCCGAGTACGACAAGAGGGTGTCGAACGGCTGGCCGATCGCGGTCGAACACACCACCGGCGGCCTGCCTGCGCCGCCAGTGATGACCCCTTCCGCGCGCAACGTGGCAAGGGCCTGACGTACCGGCCCACGTGAGGACTTCCACTGTCCACAGAGCTGGGACTCGGACGGTATTGCGGACCCGACCGACAGCTCACCGAGGCGAACCCGCTCTCGGATGTCATGCGCAATCTTGATGTGCAATGCCTCTGTCACAAACCTGACCATACAGGTGACGGATGGGTGAATCAATGGCAAATCGGCACTTAAACAGTTGATTACAAACGGTTTTGACTATACGAACGAGAGGAAAATCCTTGACGGCCATTGCCAAATTGAACCATCTGGGTCACGCTGTAGATACAAGTTTGTTAGCGCGAGCCCCGCACTCCCCTTCACCGGAGGACCACCATGGAACTCAACTCGCACCGACTGTGGGTCTTTCTGCAGGTCGTCGAGTGCGGCGGATTCTCCGCCGCGGCCACCAAGCTGTTCATGAGTCAGCCGTCGGTGTCGCACCACGTCCGGCAGTTGGAGGCAACCGTCGACGCAGTCCTGGTCGACCGCTCGGGCGGGCGGGCGACGGCGACCGCCGAAGGAGAAGTGCTCGCCGAGTATGCCCGGCGCCTGCTCCTACTCGGAGAGGAGGCCATCTCTGCCGTGCGGCAGGTCCAAGGTTTGAGCCGTGGACACCTACGGCTCGGCGGCACCACGACGGTCGGCACCTACCTGCTCCCCCACCTTCTCGGTCGATTCCAGCATCTGCACCCCGACATCGAATGCGGCCTCTACGTCGGCAACGTCGAACAGCTCACCGCGCGACTGGTGGCCGGCGGTGTCGGACTGGGGGTCTTCGTCGGCGAGCCTGCCAGTGCCCACCTGCACACCGAACAGATCATGCTCGATCTCGCCGTCGTGGTCGTACCCCCCGACCACCCACTCGCCGATGAGCAGGTGGCCGCCAAGGAGCTTTCGGAGCAACGGTTCATCCTGCGGGAGCAAGGTTCCGGCACTCGCTCTCTGCAGTCCGATGCGCTCTCCGATTGGCATCTACACGACGTCGCATCCACCGAGATGTGGGGCAGCGAGACCGTCAAACAGGCGGTACGCGCGGGCCTCGGCATCTCGCTGCTCTCCGAACAGACTGTGCGGCAAGAGCTTCAGGACGGCGTGCTGGCAACGGTTGACGTCTACCCACCGCCAGCAGGTCGGCCGATCGTCGCCGCCTACCGCCGGGAGCGGGTACTCGCCCCCAGCGAACACGCGTTCCTCGAGGATCTGCGCACTTTGAACACCTGGCCGGCTCGGCTCTTGGCGAACCGGGCCGGCGCAATGCGGACGCCGGTGTCGGTCTCGGAGAATTGATCCGAGTGTCGGGCATCCTCAGCGCGCGCGGTGCTCACGTAGCAGTAGCACCGCTTCGGTGAAGGCGTCGGGGTTCTCCTGCGGAAGCCCGTGCCCCGCATCGACGAGGCGATGGGCAACGAGATTCGTGAAGTGATCCCCGTGGCTCCCGGAGATGGGCCGGGGTCCGAGCCCGTCGTGCGCGGTGTCGAGCACGACGGTGGGAACGGTAACCACGGGCGCGGCGGCGATGCGCGCCTCGGTTGGTTCGTAGGCTGGGTCACCTTCGACCATCCCGTGCCGATGCCGATAGCTGTGCACGACGACGTCGACGAAGTCCGGGTTGTCGAACGCCTCGGCGGTCGCCATCAGCGTCTCGTCGGTGAACGACCAGCGCGGCGACCACTGCTGCCATAGCAGACGCGCGTACTCGGCCCGATACCGCTGCAGGCCTTGACGTCCCCGTTCGCTGTGCAGGTAATACTGATACCAGTACGCACACTCCCGCTCCGGTGGTGCAGGCGTGCGCGCCGCTGCGAGGTCTTGGACGTTGTACCCGTCGACGGTGACCAGCCCCGATACCGCATGCGGCCACAGCGCCGAGACCAGACACGCGGCGCGGCCGCCCCAGTCGAAGCCGCCGACGATCGGTCGGTTCAGGTCGAGCGCGCCGATGAGGTCCAGCAGGTCATGCGCCAACGCGGCCTGCTGCCCCGAGCGGATCGTGTTTGCGTCGACGAATCGCGTTGGGCCATAACCGCGTAGGTACGGCACCACCACGTAGGCACCGGCTTCGACGAGCGGCTGCACCACCTCGTCGTAACACCTTGGCGCGTACGGAAAGCCGTGCAGCAACACGACCGGCCAACCCTGCCCATCACCGTGGCGTTCATAGCCGACGTCCAGCACCCCAGCACGTACCACGTTCGTCACGGACTCTCCTCACTCGTCGTCATCCCAACAGGGTCAGGACCTCGTCGTATCGGCTCGCAGGCACGGTCTTGAGCTCCGCCACGGCGTCGTCGAGCGGCACGTTGACCAGATCGGTGCCGTGGATGGCCACCATGGTGCCCCAGTTGCCCTCGTGGGCGGAGCGGACCGCCGCCATGCCCACCCGGGTGGCGAGGACCCGGTCGAACGCGGTTGGGACCGCGCCGCGCTGGATGTAGCCGAGGGTGGTGGAGCGGGTCTCGATGCCGGTGTTGTCCTCGATGAGGGTGGACAACACGTCGCCGATCCCTCCGAGCCGCGGCCTGCCGAAGGTGTCCAGGCCGTGCCGGTGATGTGGGGTGTCCATGGTGTCCAGCGAGAACCCCTCGGCGGCGACCGCAAGCGGCGTGCGGCCGCGGTCCCTAGTGCTTTCCATCCAACTGCAGATCTGCTTGATCGAGACCTTCACCTCGGGAATCAGGATCGCGTGCGCACTGGACGCCAGCCCGGCGTGCAACGCGATCCATCCCGCGTTGCGGCCCATGACTTCGACGACCATGCACCGGTGATGGGCCTCCCCCGACGTTTGAATCCGGTCGATGGCCTCGGTCGCCACCTCCACTGCGGTGTCGAAGCCGAAGCTGTAATCCGTCGCGGACAAATCGTTGTCGATGGTCTTCGGTACGCCAATCACGTTGACACCACCACGCTGCAGCTCGGCGGCCACCGAAAGCGTTCCCTCACCGCCGATCGCGATGAGGGCATCGACACCCGCCTCGGCCAACGCCCTGTACACGGTGGGGTCGTCCATGCCATCCGCGAACGGGTTGGTGCGGGAGGTGCCGAGAACGGTGCCCCCGCGTCGGTTCAGCCCCCGCACCGCGCGCCAATCCAGTGGCAGGTGGTCGCGTTGCATGACCCCGCGCCAGCCGTCCCTGAACCCGATGAATTCATCTTCGTATGCGCGGGTGCCTTGCAACACCGCGCCGCGAATCACCGCGTTCAGTCCCGGGCAATCGCCGCCGCTGGTAAGTATTCCGAGTCGCATCGAGAGTGGTCCTGATTTCAGTAGACGCGCAGCGCGGTGGACGCGGGCGCGTCGAGCAGAGCGTCGATCTCGTCGTCGAGTTCGACGAGGGTGAGCGATGCGCCGGCCATGTCCAGGGCGGTGCAGTAGTTGCCGACGTAGGACCGCTGCACGTCCAGCCCCTTGTCGCGGAGCCGGTCGTGGGCGTGGCCGTACAGCAGGTACAGCTCGCTCAGCGGCGTCGATCCAAGGCCGTTGATCATCAGGGCCACCCGGGCGCCGGGCAGATAGGGCTTGTCGGCGACGACGGTGTCGACCATCTCGTCGACGATCTCGCGGGCGGGGCGCAGCTTTTCGCGTCGCCGTCCGGGCTCGCCGTGAATGCCGACGCCGAATTCGACTTCGTCGTCCCCCAACTCGAATTGCGGTGTTCCCTTGGCGGGGGGCGTGCAGGCCGTCAGGGCCACACCCAGCGAGCGGGTGTTCGCGTTGACGCGTTCACCCACGGCGCGGACGTCGTCGAGCTTGAGGCCCTGCTCGGCGGCCGCGCCGACGGCCTTGATGACGAAGAAGTTGCCCGCCACGCCCCGGCGCCCAACCGTGTACGTCGAGTCCTGAACGGCGACGTCGTCGTCGATGAAGAGCAGTTGAGCGTCGATGCCCTCGTCGGTGGCCACCTCCTGGGCCATCTCGAATGCCATCTTGTCACCGGTGTAGTTGTTGACGAGCAGCAGAACCCCTGCGTCGGTGGCGACTTCGCGGATCGCGGCCAGCACGTAGTCCAGGGGTGGTGCGGCGAAGACGTCGCCGGGGCAGGCTACGTCGAGCATGCCAGGGCCGACGTTCATGACGTGGGCCGGTTCGTGACCGGACCCCGAGCCCTGCACGATGGCGACCTTGTCGGCCACGGGGGCGTCGGCGCGCACGATCAGGTTGAACCTGGGCTCGTAACGCAAGGTGCCGGGGTTGGCTCGGGCGATTCCGGTGAGAATCTCGCCGACGAAGTCCTTGGGGTCGTTCACGAAACGTTTCATCGTGCTGATTCCTCGGGTAGGGGGTGGGTGGATGATGGCCACAGCTGGGCGATGTTCTCGGCCATGACGGCCACCGCAACGGCGCCGGGGTCTTCGTAGCCGATGCTGCGTTCGCCGACGTAGCTGGCCCGGCCGCGGTTGGCCTTGAGTTCCTTGGTGTGGGTGGCACCGCGGCGGGCAGCGGCTGCGGCGGCTGCGGCGATCTCCGTCGGCGCGTCGGAACGCGTTGCGGAGGAGGCCAGTTCATCGCGAAGCGGGTATAGAGCGTCGAGCAGGGTCTTGTCCCCGACCGTGGCACCACCGCGGTGCTCGATCCCGCCGATCGCGGCATCGACCATCGCGTGCACGTCGTGCAAGTCGAGTTCTGCGCGGTCCTTGACCGCGGCCCCCGCCCGCATGAACCCCGTTCCCCAGATGGGACCCGAGGTTCCGCCGAGCCGGGTCGCCAGCGTGGTGGCCACGCCTCGCAGGAACGTGGAAGGGCTGGAGTCGTCGAGAGTCTCCCACTTCTGGAGGACGGACTCGAATCCGCGCGCCAGGGAGTAACCGAAGTCGCCGTCCCCGGCCACGGCGTCGAGGTCACTGAAGTACTTTTCGTTGGCCACCGCCGTATCGGCGATGATCCGCACGGTCGCGCGGACTGATTCGATCGAATTCATCGATGCTCCCGGTGTGTCGAGGTCAAGGATCGACGGCGCAGATCCAGCAGCCGCCGTAATGCATTGGTATCGACGACGTCGCCGAATCCGACGCCGAGCGGATCCGACAGCACGGTCGTCGGATCACCGTCATCACCCAGAGAACTCACGACGGCCGCGGCAGCCGTGAAGTCCTCTGCCAACGTGTAACTGCTCGGCGTCACGATGCAGGCCAGCCCCGCCGACACCGCTGCCCGCATACCGACCTCGCTGTCCTCCACCACGACCGTGGTGTCGGCGTTGGCACCCAGCTGAGCCATGGCCAGCAGGTAGATGTCGGGGGCGGGCTTCTTCGCGGGCACCATGTCGCCGGCGAATATGGGTATCCGCGAGCCGGTTTCGTGGCCGACGACGGAGTCGACGACCGACCTCACCGACTCCGGGGCGGACGTCGACGCGACCGCGACCTGCCAACCGCTCGCCAGCGCAGCGTGGATCAGGCGTGCGATCCCGGGCCGTGGGGGCATCACCCCGTCGGCCACCAACGCGCGGTAGATCTCGGTCTTGACCCGGTGGATGCGGGGCACCAGGTCATCGAACGGTTCACCACCTCCGATCGACCCCTTGGGCCGTCGGTCCGTCAGGGCGGCGGCGATCCGCTCCTTGCCACCCCCGATTCGGACGAGACTGGCATAGTCGTCCTCACTCCACCGCATGGGGATGTCGAGTTCGGCGAAGGCGGCATTGAACGCCCTCAGGTGCCCAAATCTCTCGGTGTCGGAAAGCACGCCATCGCAGTCGAAGATCAACGTGTGGCCGGTGTCCGTCACGAGGCAGTCCCCGAACTTCCGAACTGGCGCATCAGATCGGCTACCAGGACGTGGATCTTTCCGGCGGTATGCTTGAACAACGATGGTGGATCCCACTTTTCGGTACGCGCGGACTCCTGCAGGTGGTCGAGGCTCGACTGCATGTAGGCCATCTTCAATGCGGTCGAGATGTTGACCTTTGCACAGCCCAGGGAGATCAGTCGCTCGAAGTCCGAGGCGGTGAGGCCGCTGCCGCCGTGCAACGCGATGGGGACGGCCGCCTCGCGCACGATGTCCTGCACTCGGCCGAAGTCCAGAACCGGCTGCTGCTTGTAGACGCCGTGCGCATTGCCGATCGCCGGCGCGAAGACGTCGACTCCGGTGGTCGCGATGAAGTCGAGGACCGTGTCCAGCGGCTGGCGTTCCCCCTGCTCGTCGGAGCCGTGATCGTCCTCGACTCCGGTGATCGACTCGATCTCACCCTCGACGTGGGCGCCGTGGGACCTGGCTTCGGCCACCACCTCGATGGTCTGCCGCCGATTCTCTTCCACCGGAAGTTCAGAGGCATCGAAGAGCACCGAGTTCCAGCCCAGTGCAAGACATTCGGTGATGACGGCCCGGTCTGGGCAGTGATCGAGATGCAGCGACACCGGCACCTCGATGCCTGCGGTCATCGCCTCCCAGATCGCGAAGAGGGTCTTCGCACCGATGCTGCGAACGGTCTTGACCGACGTCTGGACGATCAGCGGGGATCGCTCCGCCACCGCCGTGGCCAGCACCGCCTCCAGCGTCAGGTCGTTGAACACGTTGATCGCAGGCACGCCATATCGTTCGTCGAACGCGGGTTTGAGGATGGCGTTCAAGGGCACTACGGGCATCTGTTTCTCTCCTTCGTCACAGCGCGGTCGCGGCCATGCCGTCGACCGGCAGTTGGTCACGAGGTCTTCAGTGGGACTGGTCAAATCATCGCGGTGCTACCTCAGCGTCGAATCGTGAACGCGGCCATGGCACTGAGCACACAACTGGTGGCAACGATCGGGAAGACAAGTGACGTGTCGTGGGTGCCGTCGATTACATGCCCGACGAGCGGCTCGGCCGCGCCTGCGAAGATGTAGGAGAAGCAGTTGACCACTCCGGTTGCCGTTCCGGCCATCTGCTTGCCGACGAGATCCGGACACAGGGCCCAGATCGACGATTGCGGGCCGTAGACGAAGAAGCCCGCGAGGAACAGCACGGCGATGCCACCGTACGTACCCAGGTCGGCCAGCCACAGCGTCAACGCGCAGACGGCGCCCGCCAGCATGAACAACATGATGGGGCGGTCGCGGCGGGATCCGAAGAATCGGTCGGACAGCTGCCCGTTGGTCAACGCCCCGACGGCCATGCCAACCGGCAGCGCGACCGTGATCCACAGCGGGCTGATCCCGCCCTCGCCCTGCTTCCAGTCCGCGCCGAGGAAGTACACCGGCACCCAGATCAGCAGGCCGTATCGGGCGGCGTTCTGGAATCCGATCGCAACGCCGGTGGACCAGATCTTCGGGTTGCGCAGCACCAACCGGTACCGCGTCAATGACCGACCCGTGTCCTCGCCCTCGGCCGTCGGTTCGTCGAGGCCGTCATGCGCCGTGTGAGACGGTGGCGGCGTGATGCCCGCAGCCGTCGGGCTTTCCCTGGCAATCAGATAGAACGCGATTCCGCCGACGAGCATGAGCAGCACGGGGATTCGGAAGATCCATTGCCAGTCGAGTTTGAAGGTGTCGACGACGAGGGTCGAGGTGATGAAGGCGAGGACCGACGCCATGCCCGCCGCGAAGGTGTAGAAGCTGAAGCTCTTGCCGCGTTCGTGCGGCCCCCACCAATTGGAGATGACGCGGCCGCCCGACGGCCAGCCTGCCGCCTGGACGAAACCGTTGGCCGCCCACGGCACCACCAGCGTCTTGGTCCCGACGGCGAAGCTGGTGCACCAGTTCAGGATCGTCGAGACGACCGCACCGGCCGCCATCAGGCGGTGCCCACCCCACTTGTCGGCGAGGTTGCCGTTGATCATCTGGCCGAGCGCGTACGACCACAGCATGGCGCCGCTGATGGCGCCAAGCGTGGTCTTGCTCAGTCCCAGGTCTTCCTGGAGCCCCGGAATGGCGAATCCGAAGGTCTGCCTGCCGGTATAGAAGAACAGGTAGCAGAACATCGCGGCGAGCAGCATGCGCCATTTCAGACGCGAGAACTTCTGCTCGGAGACCACGACCGGGTCGAGCTGGGTGGGCTTCTGGAAGATGTTGGACATCGTTGGTCTACCGATCCTTTGCCGTGCCGGCCGTCACCTTCGCGGAGGCGGCTGTTGACTGATGCTGTGAAGCCAGGGTGGTTGCCACCCAGAACGCGTCGTAGTTGTGCACGCAGGCGAGGTCGCCGAACGGCTCGTCGAGCGCTGCCGGTCTTGGCAATTCGCGATTGACGATGAAGGGAACCTGGAGCTCCCCCAGCCCGCCGTGCGAGCGAAGTGGTGCGTCCAGACCGCTCAAGTCGTGCCACTCGGCGTATCGCCCAAGCGCCGTCGCGGCGTCGGCCAGCACGATGACGTCACCGATTCGGTCGGGAGGCAGCGCGTACCGCCGTGCGGCCTCGTCCCTGGTGTGGACGGCTTGGATGCCGTCCAGTTCACGCAGCGCTGCGATCAGCGAATCGTGGTCGGCGTCGGCAGGCAGGTGGACGCTGGCAAATGAGCCCAGCGCGCCGTGATGGACGGTGTAGGGATCGGTGATCGGCAGGATGACACGGACGCCGTTGCTGCCCTCGGCATCGGCGGAAACTCCTGGGAGTCCCAGGATCCGACGTACCTCGTCTTCGACGTACAGGACGCGAGGGTGACCAGAGTCGTCGCTCTTCGCGCTCATGCCGTGATCTGCGGTGAGCACCACGGTGGCCCCGAGTTCGTCGAGCTGGGCGGCGTAGGAGTCGATCATCGCGTAGAAGTCGTTTGCCGCTTCGGTGCCGGGTGCGTGTTTGTGCTGGACGTAGTCGCTGAGGGACAGGAACATCAGGTCCACGCCTCGGGAGCCGAGGATGGCAACGCCGGCAGCAAGGACGAACTCGCTCAGCTCAGCCGAGTAGACGCTCGGCTGGGGTTTGCCGACCAGCGCGGGAACGTCGGATATGCCGTTCGCCGCGACCGTCGTGTCGTCGGCGCCTTCCGCCGAGAAGCAGATGCCGGTCCGAGACGGTGCGGCGAACGCCGAACCGCCGTGGAGGCTCGGTCCTTCTTCGACGAGGCCTGCGCCGAGGATCTGTCGAAGCTTGTTCTTCGCAGTGATGACCACGACGTCGAGGCCGGCTTCGTTGGCCGCGGCGAAGATGGTGGGCACCCGCAGGAAGCGTTTGTCGTTCATCAGCGTCTCCTCACCCGTTTCGGGATCGAAGAGGTAGTTGCCGCTGATGCCGTGCAGCGCCGCTGGACGCCCGGTGGCGATGGAGACGTTGTTCGGGTTGGTCAGTGCGGGCATCGCACAGTGCGCAGGCCACGAGCTCGACGGACCCTCGAGCGTCCGGCTCAGCCACGGCATGCGCCCGGCGCTCATCGCCTCGACGTGATACGCGGGCTCGCTACCGTCGATGCAGATGACGACGACCGGGGCGTCGGGCGCCGCGTACGTCCGACCGTTGACGGTGAACGAGGTCGATCCCACAGTGGCTCCTGGTGGCTGCTCGGATGAAGGCATTAGCCACACTGCCCGTGACGGGCGTCACGCAGAACCCGGTTTCTGACTATCGGCGTGATAGTCGATCCGCATACTCCACGACGGGGCCGATCAGCGACGCGGAGACCTGGCGCCCGTAGCCCGATCCCCGGGGGTTACCCGGGTACCGCAGTCGCTCGACGCTGCTTGACTGACGGCAGACGTTTGGCACCCCGTCGGACGCTGTCTCCGTCCGACTCATAGGCGAAGGACTCTCGAATGACACCCACCGTGATCGAGTACGTGCTAGGCAGGCTGTACGAGATCGGCATTACTGACATCTTCGGTGTGCCAGGCGATTTCGCGTTCACCGTTCAGGACGCGATCGTCGAGCACCCCGACATCAACTGGATCGGCTGCTGCAACGAACTCAACGCCGCCTACGCCGCCGACGGCTACGCCCGCATCCGCGGACTTGGCGCGGTCAGCACCACCTACGGCGTCGGCGAACTCAGCGCGATCAACGCCATCGCCGGTTCCTACGCCGAACACCTGCCCGTGTTTCACCTGACCGGTATGCCGACCTTGGCCGCCCAGGCTGACCGCGCGCTGGTCCACCACACGCTGGGCAATGGAGAGTTCGACCTGTTCCGCTCGATGGCCGATACCGTGGTCGGTGCCAGCGCCATCATCACGCCCGCGAACGCCGTAGCCGAGACCGAGCGGCTCATCGGCGAGGCTCTCTACAACCGCCGGCCCGTCTACATGGCATTTCCCGGCGACGTCGTCGACAAGCCGATCCTGACCCCCTCGACGAGCCCGGCGGTTCCCACCAGCGACCCCGCATCGCTGGCCGCGGCGGCAGACGCCATCGCCGGTGCGCTCGACTCAGCGTCGACCGCCTGTGTCTTGCCGGGTCTACTGCTGGACAGGTTGGGGCTCGGTGACGCAGTCCGCGCACTCATCGACACCACGGGTTTGCCCTTCGCGACCATGTTCGCCGACAAGTCGGTGATCGACGAGGACCACCCCCTCTACATCGGCATGTACGACGGTCAACTCATGGACGAGACGGTGCGCGAGTTCGTCGAGGGCTGCGATGCCGTGATCACGATCGGCACGATGATGACCGACTTCAACTCCGGCGCCTTCACGGCACGTCTGGACCCAGCACGGACGATCGACATCGGATTGCACCACACCACGATCGGCGCGAAGGTCTATCGCAACGTCGAAATGGCGGACATCATCGCCGAACTCGCCGACCGTCCCGCGAAACCCCGCGAGCCCGCCGGTATCCGACCGACGTCACTCGACGCGGTCAGCGATGGCGATGGCGGTGCGATCACCGCCGACGCGTTGTATCCCCGCTGGGCCGACTTCATCCGGCCAGACGACATCATCATCGCCGAAACCGGCACCTGCTCGATGGGATTGGCCTTCGCTCGCCTGCCACGCGGAGCACGCTTCTACAACCAGACGCTCTGGGGCGCGATCGGTTGGGCCACCCCGGCAGCCTTCGGCGCGGCAGTTGCTGCGCCCGATCGCCGCCTCATCCTGTTCACCGGGGAGGGTTCACACCAGTTGACCGCGCAGGAGATCAGCCAGTTCCACCGACAGGGTCTGCGTCCGATCATCTTCGTACTGAACAACTCCGGCTACCTGATCGAGCGCCTCCTGTGCAAGGATCCTGCGATCGCCTACAACGACGTGGCCCCATGGAACTATGCCGAGCTACCGCACGCACTGGGCTGCGACGACTGGTTCACCGCCCGCGTGAGCACCTGCGCCGAACTCGACGCCGCCATGTCCACCGCGGCACAGGGCGGCGCGGCCGCCTACATCGAAGTCATCACCGGCGCCTACGAAGCCCCACCGCTACCGAACAAGTTGCACGACAGCGTGAAGACCCTCTACAACATGGCCTAACCACCGACCAGCCACCGAGAATCGTTCATACCCCCGCCGCCCACCCCGGGGGCGGCCCACGAAAGGTGCCGTTCTTGAGCACACCCGACGCCCAACCGATCCGGAGCGCGCAGAAAGTCGTCGACGTCCTGACCGCGCAGGGCGTGCGCTATGTCTTCGGGGTGCCCGGCGCCAAGATCGACGCGGTCTACGACGCGTTGGTCGACGGCGGCCCGCAGCTCGTGGTGTGCCGCCACGAGCAGAACGCCGCGTTCATGGCGGGGGCGATCGGACGGCTCACCGGCACACCAGGTGTCGTACTGGTCACCTCAGGGCCAGGCACCACCAACCTGGCCACCGGACTGCTCACGGCCAACACCGAGCAAGACCCGGTGGTGGCATTGTGCGGAGCGGTGCGCCGCGAGGACCGCCTCAAACGCACGCACCAGTCGATGGACGCCGCGGCATTCCTCAAGACCGTGACCAAGTTCACCGGCGAAGTCAACGACGCCGACAACGCGGCAGAGGCGACGGTCAACGCGTTTCGGGCCGCCGCGGCTGAACCGCGCGGCGCGGCCGCGGTCGTGCTGCCCGCCGACGTCCAAGCCTCCCTCACCTCTGCCACGATCACCAGGCACCTGCCGGTCCCGCCGCTGGGACCGGCACCGGCCGAAGCCATCCGCCACGCCGTCGACCTCATCGGTCAAGCCAAGCGGCCGGCCCTGCTGGTCGGCGCACGCGGTGCCGACCCCGACAGTTGCCAAGCGGTGCGCACCATGGTCTCCGCGACGGGACTGCCGGTCGTGGAGACGTTCCAGGGCGCTGGTGTCATCTCACGCGAACTGGAAGACCACTACCTGGGTCGGGTCGGGCTGTTCCGCAATCAACCCGGCGATCTCGTCGTGGCCGCCGCCGACGTCCTCATCACGGTCGGATACGACGCCATCGAGTACGACCCGGTGTTGTGGAACCTCGACGCCTCCCGCACGATCGTCCACATCGACTCGGTCCCCGCCGACATCGACAACAACTATCAACCCACCGTCGAACTGCGCGGCGACATCGCCGCCACGGTCGGCGCACTCACCGAATCCCTCGGCGAACTGTCCGTGGACGCCCGATTCGAGAGCGAAATCGCCGACCACCGGGGCACTTTGGCCAGCATCGATGCCACCGCACGACAGACACCGTCGACGGAGGCGGGCCTCAACCCCGCCGCGGTGGTGCTCGCGCTGCGCGACGAACTCGACGACGACGCCACCGTCGCCTGCGACATCGGGTCGGTCTACATCTACCTGGCACGCCACTTCCGCGCCTATCAACCACGTCGACTGCTGTTCTCCAACGGACAGCAGACACTCGGCGTCGCCCTGCCGTGGGCCATGGCCGCCAGCCTGGTCCGTCCCGGAACGCACGTCGTGTCGGTCTCCGGTGACGGCGGCTTCCTCTTCTCCGCGCAGGAACTCGAAACCGCCACCCGCCTCGGCCTGACGTTCACCCACATCATCCTGCGTGACAACACCTACGACATGGTGGGCTTCCAGGAAGTACTCAAGTACGGCCGCAAGTCCGGCGTGCAGCTCGCCGACTACGACATCCGCGACTACGCCGCCGCATTCGGCGCCCACGGCCATCGGGTCAGCACGCTCGACGAGTTCACCACCACACTGCGTCACTCACTGGGCCAACAGGGCCCGTCCATCATCGACGTGCCCGTCGACTACACGCACAACACCGACCTAGCCGCGCACCTGCCCGCCGACCCCTTCGAGTAGGAAACCCACATCGGAATGACTCGAGACGAAGCCACCACCAGGTTTCGGCATTGGGCCGAACGCCTCATCGCACACCACGCCTCCACCTCGACGCCCAGCACCCCCACCGCTGGTGAGGTCTACCAGGTCTCCACCATCAGCGCGCTGCTCGACGGGGTGTACGACGGGGACCTGACCATCGCAGAACTGCTGCGCCACGGCGATTTTGGGCTCGGCACCTTCAACCACCTCGACGGCGAGATGGTGATACTCGACGGGCAGTGCTACCACCTACGCGCCGACGGGACGGCACGGTTGGCGTCGCCGACCGATCGCACTCCGTTCGCCGCGGTCATGCCATTTAGAACCGATTTCGAGATCCCCGTCCGAACCCCGACCGCGCGAGCCGACCTGCTGCACACCATCGACGCCCGGCTCGTCAGCGCCAACCTGGTCCACGGAATCCGAATCGAGGGGCGGTTCGCCACCGTGCACACCCGCACCGTCATGGCGCAGACGAAGCCCTACCCACCGCTGACCGAAGCGACCCACGGGCAAGCCGAAACCACCTTCGAGCACGTGACCGGAACCCTGGTCGGGTACCGCACGCCCGACTTCGAGCAAGGCATCTCCGTGGCCGGCTATCACCTGCACTTCGTCAACAGCGCATTCACCCACGGGGGCCACACCCTGGACTTCGTCCTCGACAACGGCCAGATCGCCGTCAGCCAGGCCTCCGACCTTCATCTGCACCTGCCGACGACGGGACCCTTCCTGCGCGCAAACCTTTCCAGCGCAGACCTTTCCGAACAGATCAAACACTCCGAAGGTAGCGGCGACTAGCCCCCACCACGGCGTGACGTCATCTCGATCACGAGACCTCGAAGTCCGCGTTGCGCAGTTCACGACGCGAGGTGACACCGAGCTTGGCGAAGATCCTGCCCAGGTGCCATTCCACGGTGCGCGGACTGATGAACAGTTGGCCGGCGATCTCGGCATTGGTGTATCCGTGCCGGGCGAGGGACGCGATCTGACCCTCCTGAGCAGTGAGTCGCGTCCCCGTCGATTTGGAACGAGAAAGCAGCACCTCACCGGTCGCCCTCAGTTCGCGACGCGCCCGCTGGGCGAAGCCTTCCGCGCCCATCTGCGTGAACATGTCGTAGGCGAGGCGCAACTGGACACGGGCATCGCCCTTGCGCTTCGCGCGACGTAGCCATTCCCCGTAAATCAGATGCGTGCGCGGCAGGAGAACGAACCGAGGACTGCGCTCCAGGTGCAACAGCGCCTCCCGATACCCGTCCTCGGCAGCGGGACCGTCACTGACGAGGGCGGTGGAGCGCGCTGCCATACCGAGTGCGGTGGGGGTACCGCTGACATCGGTCTGCTCCTTGAGGCGGACCAGAGCATCTCGCGCCACCGACATCTCGCCGCAACGGACGGCCGCTTCGATCAACTCGACGAGCAGCACTCCACGCATGCCCAGATCGTCGTGCCGCGTCCCCGACACACCCGCGGCCAAGGCCTCCTCGTACTGGCCGAGACCGTTGTGCAGGGTGGCCGCCGCGTAGTGCACGCCGGTGATGTCGAAACCCTCGCCGCGGCTACGCGCATGCTCAATCGAGGTCTGCATCAGTTCGCGGCAGTGCTGCTCCTCCCCGCGCCATGCCAACAGATATGTGCGGACGGAGTTCGGTAGCGGATTGCCGGTCGCTGCGATGATGCCGTCGGATTCATTGAGCAGCGTTGCCGCTTGATCGAAGTTGCCCGCACCGATACACACTGCGGCGTGGGTCTGCAACGCCAGGCCCAGCACCGTCAACGCTCCCGCGCTACGCAGTCGCTCCACTTGGCGAACCACCAGGAAGTTGTAGGTCTCCTGGTCGAGAAGGTCCAGACACACCCGGTGGGTGATGTCGTGCCATCGCGGGTCTGCGGTGCCCTCGTTCTCCTCCCGAACATATTGCGCGAGGGCCCCTTTCAGCAGCGGGGCCGCCGCGACCAGTCCCTCGGCGAGCCTGACGACGAGCCCGTCGAGCAGCAAGTCGACGGCGCGCGGCGGAGACGCGGCAGGTGGCGCTTGGCGGGCCGCCTCGGCCACCGCCAGCGCCGAATGGTTTTGTCCATGCGCCAGTCGTCCCGCGAGGACTGCTGCCGTCACTGCCTCCAGGTACGTTTCCCGCGCAACCCGTGGGTCGAACGGCTCGAGTCGCTTGGCGGCAGCCAACAACAGCGGGGCGGCGTCGCCGCGACGGTTGCTCGCGAAGCTGATCTTGGCGCGTACTAGTTCGGTCCGCGCCTTGAGTACGTCGCTGTCCGTGGCTCTTTCGGCCA
>NZ_JBEVLO010000189.1:0-4594 GCF_040509115.1 Mycobacterium sp.
GCCTACACGACACCATCGGTGCGATCACACCAGGACGATCCGCGGACCTCATCATGCTCGACCACAACCTATTCGACATCGACACCAGCGCAATCCACCAAACAACGGTCCACCAAACCTACTTTCAAGGACAGCGGGTCCACGGACCAAAACTGTGACTAGGTGCCGTGCCCTTCGCCAGGGGGCAAGCCGAGCTGTTGACGAAGCCAGTCTGTCGAGACAAGAACTTGGTCGTCTAATTTCTCTACTAAAGAGACTGAGACCCGGCCACAAAACCTCGCGCCGAGTGGGCGCCTTTCATACTCCAGATGGCCACGGTCCACGGCGACCCGGTTGCCCGAGATCGTCCCGGATCCTCCCCGCCAGCCACGCGATGACGGCGGAGAATTCCTCAGGTGCCATGAAGGCGAGCCGCCGCATCGGTTTGTGACGCCCGGCGGGCTGCAGGGTCGACGTGAACCTCAGCGGCACTGGCGCACCATCCGCGCCGTGGTGCCGGAAGCGACAACCGCTAGGACCTCACCCCGTCCGCTAGTAGCTGGCGGGCAACGATGTAACCCGACGAACCGCTGACGCCGCCACCGGGCCACGTGGCGGCCCCGATCATGTAGACGTTGGGTACCGCGGTGCGATGGCTCGGTTGGCCGACCAATGGACGAAACAGGTAGCTCTGTGCAAGATCCTGAGCCCCGGCGTAGGCGTCTCCCGGGCCGGTGTTCAGGTTGAAGGAGGCGATGTCCGCGGGCGTGACGACAGTATGCCCGAGGATGCTGCCGGTGATCCCGGGCGCGTGCCGCTCCAAGGTGTTCAGCACACGCTCGACGAAGCGGCTGGTGAGATCCTGGGTCCAACCTACCTCGCCCACCTCGATGACTCCCGCTGCGTCACCGCGGGGTCGAGTCGGCACGTCGGTGACTTGCACGCGCATTACCGCGCGGCCCTCCGGTGCGCGCGTCGGATCGACGGCCGTTGGCACCTGGACCGAGAACGTGGGCTTGCTCGGAAGCAACGAGGCCTGGGTGTGGGCGACGTGAAGTGCCAACCCATCCAGGGAGTCGGTCAAGAAGGGCTGTCCCATTCGATCGAAGCGCTCGTCGGGCCACCGCGGCGGGCGGGACAAAGCCAAATTCAGCTGCAGCTGGCCGCGCCCATATCGGTAGCGGGACGCCTGTCGGATCAACTCGGTCGGCATGTCGGCATCCGAGAGCAGCCCTAAGTACAGCTGGTCCGGCGTGACTGATGCGACGACGGCGTCGACGGCGCGTACGAACTCGCCGTGCTCGGTGCGCACGCCGACGGCGCGACCACCCTCGACGACGATCTGCGTGACGTGCGCACCGGCGCGTACCGTGCCGCCTTGGTCGGCAACCAGACGAACCAGAGCCTCTGCCAGTCGACCGCTCCCTCCCTCGGGCACAGGCAGGCCGCCCTGCATGCTCGCCAGCACGAACAACTTGACCCAGATGCCGCCGCCGGCGTCGTCGGGCCCCTTACCGAAGTGGGTGGCCCACGAACCAAGCATGCTGCGCAGGGTCGCCGACGCAAATCGGTCGACCACGTCCCGTGCGGACTCCACCAGGGAGGCGGCGAAAGCAGAGAACCCCACTCCGCCGGAACCGGTCAGGAGCCTGGCCCTGATCTGCTTGGCCTCCGCCGAGGTGAGATCTTGGGAGAAAAGCGCGAATACGTCACCCACCAACGGCGCAAGCTCCTCGATGAGTTCGCGAAACATCGCCCCGTCACCAGGAACCAGTCGGTCCGCCTCCGCGACGAACTCCTCCATCGTCCTCGGCATCACAGCCGTGGTCCCATCCTCCATCGACACGCCGGACGGGAAGACGGGGTCGACGTAGCGAAGTCCGAAGGACTCCAGCTTCGCACCAAGGTCCCGATAGACGGGACCGGTCAAGAACAGCGTGTGTGCAGCCGAGAAGGTGTCACCGCGAAACCCAGGCATGATCTCGTCCGTTCGAACGAATCCGCCAGGGCGGTCGTTGTTGTCCAGCACCAGCACACTGCGACCGGCCGCAGTGAGGTAGGCGGCCGCCACCAACGCGTTGTGACCACCTCCCACGAAAATCACGTCGTACAAGTCCTGGTGATCGTCCATCGTCGCTTCTCCCGTCTCGAAGGCCCCCGGAATG
Source organism: Mycobacterium sp. (assembly GCF_040509115.1). Taxonomy (GTDB): domain Bacteria; phylum Actinomycetota; class Actinomycetes; order Mycobacteriales; family Mycobacteriaceae; genus Mycobacterium. The sequence continues at coordinate 2,145 of NZ_JBEVLO010000189.1, forward strand.
GAAACGTCGGGGAACCGAAGAACACTCACCAATCGAGGACACGCTCGATCGAGGTGGGACGCATGCAGGTAGCGGCCCGGGCCACCGGGGTCGGCCGTGCGACCTTCGACGACGCCTTGTCGTACGCGCACGACCGGCAGAGTTTCGGCAAGCCGATCTGGGAGCACCAGGCGGTGGGCAACCTGTTCGCCGACATGGGCACCAAGCTGGCGGCGGCGCGTGAGACCAGTTCTGCGGTGGCCGAAGTCGCGATCTGTTATACCGGCAACCTCAGTGTCCCGACGGAGAAGCTGTACACGTTGCACTACTACCTGCAGCTGGCCGAGCAGATCGTGGCGGCCGCTGCGCACACACCGTTCGAGCAGAAGGACGGAGCGTGGCGACGATGCGTGCGCCATCCACTTGGGCCAGAATGACACCAAAACGTAGGTCGACAACACCGTCGGCACGGACGTATACCGCATCAGGAGGGTGACGTTAGCTGTGGCTGAAATATCCTCGCGAAGCCGCGAGGCTCACCACTTTCTTCCTGGACGTCGATTGGCTTCGAGTGAGACCTTGGGGTGGTCCTCCGTACTCTTGGAAGTCCTGGATCAGCCTGCGTCCGCACATGAATTCACCACACCGGCCACTTCCGACCTGCTCGTAGTCATGGGATTGCAGGGGCAGTTCCAACTGGAATCACGGCACAAGACCCGATGGCTGAAGGAGGTGTACCGCCCGGGCACCATTGGCGTGACCGGCCCCGGTAGGCAAGATACGCTGCGATGGCGCGGAGCGGAGCCCGGAGTACGCAGGACGCTGCACGTCCACCTTTCGCTGAGTGCCATCGAAGAGGTCCGCGAGGAGCTTCCCTGCCGATCGCTTGATGACCTCGACGTGCTCGGCTTGGTTGATCCAACGGCTACGTCAATTCTCTACGCGCTGCGTTCCGCACTCGCTTGCGAGTCGGATGCCCTCGTGGCCGACTCGCTGGCTCAAGCCTTGATCCTGCAGGTGCTGTCGTCGCGAAAACCATTCGCGCACTCCACGAAACCATCCCCGACCTTGACTCCTGCAACTGTGGTCAGAGTTATCGACTATGTCGACACGCACATCCACCAGGCGGTGACACTCGACGACCTAGCGCGCGAAGCGCACCTCAGCAAGTTCCACTTCCTGCGGGCCTTCGTCGGCGCCGTGGGCATGACTCCCCACCGCTATCTAGTGGAGGTGCGCATGACGAGGGCCGCTGAACTCTTGAGCGCCGGTAATCAAACGGTGGCGACCGTCGCCGCACTGTGCGGATACTCCAGCACTGCCAGATTTACAGCAAAATTCCGCGAGCGCTACGGCGTCACGCCAGGGGTCTACCGCCAAGAAAGGGCTTCGCGGCCACCTGTTGGTGAGAGAGACGAAGGTGGTGCTTCCAAGTTTGTGCGCTAGAACGACGAGTTGCGTTTAGAGGCTGGACTGAGGTCCTCGAATCGGAGGCTTCGGCCGAAACCTCGTAATATCGACGGTCACATATTGCGGGAGATAGCCCACTTATTGCTGTGCCCGGCTTCCCGTCTACCGTTCCGCCGCTTCATATTCGACAGTTGAATCCATGACGGAACCATCGACGCAGGCTTCACACTCACCGCGGCTCTTGGCGGGTTCTTCGCTGGAAGGTCGTATCGCCGTTGTCACCGGCGCCTCCAGCGGAATTGGCGAGGCTACCGCCATACGTCTGGCTGAACTCGGCGCAGGAGTGGCGTTGATCGCCCGCCGCTCGGACCGTCTCGACGCTGTGGCAGAGCGCATTTCTGCCGCCGGCGGCCGGGCGCTTGCACTACCGACAGACGTCCGGGACCGCTCGAGCATGCTCGCCACCGCCGAACGCGTTGAAGGTGAGCTCGGCACTGTCGACTTGGTTTTCGCCAACGCCGGCATTCAGCTGATTTCGAGCATCACCGACCTTGCCGTCGAAGATTGGGACACCCAGATAGGCACGAATGTAGGCGGTGTGATGAACACGATTCAAGCGTTCATCCGGCCCCTCCGAGAATCAGCTTCGAACGGCCGGACCGCAGACTTGATCACGACGTCATCTATCGCCGCCGTTCGTATCCTCGACCGGTTTCAGGTCTATTCCGCCACCAAGGCTTACATCACCCAACTGTCCCTGCTGCTGCGTACTGAGCTCGGCCAGGAAAAGATTCGTGTTTCGACCATCGAGCCCGGAATGGTTGACACGGAACTTCCCGACCACGTGACCGATCCGAGTGCGACGAAGTTGATGGCCGATCTGATCGAGCAGATAGACGTTCTGCAGTCCACCGATATCGCAGAACTCGTCGCATTCGTGGCGGCGTTGCCAAGACACGTCAATCTCACCGAGATCACGGTGCTGCCCACCGAACAGGCCATCTGAGCGACCAGCGTCACTATCAGTTGACGCGTCGAGCGCAGCACAGACACCATGCCGA
>NZ_JBEVLO010000190.1:0-15318 GCF_040509115.1 Mycobacterium sp.
CGACGTCGCCGAGCAGCAGCCCGCGCCCGTCCAACCGCACGACGGTGTCGCCATCGCGGGCCACCGTGACTGCGCCGGTGCCCAGGGCGACGGCCGCACCGTCGCCGCCGGCGAAGGCGCCGACCTGCCACGCCGCCGAGTCGGACACGACGAGCACCGTCGTCGCGGGGTCGAACGCGTCTGCCAGCGCATCCGCGAACGCCTGCGCAAGGGTCGCCGACGTGACGACACCGGGCGCCCCCACCACCAGCCGCGCCACCGGTGGGCGCGAACCGCGGATCGGCGCGACCGCGGTGCGCACCGCACGGGTGACGACGCGCGCGGCCCCGGCGGGTCCGATGTCGCTGAGCCCGGCACCGGGCTCGGTCCGGACGTCCACAGAGGGGGCGACGACCCGGACGTGGCCGCGGCCGACGTCGACGAACACGTCGGTCATGTCCGACCGTCGCTGGGTGGCAGGAGGTCGATCTCGATGAGGTACCGGTCGGCCCGGTAGATGGCGTCCACGAGTTCGACTACGTCGCCGTGGTGGTCACGCGAGACCCGCACGAAGCGGAATGCCGCTGTCCCGGAGGCGATTTCGAGCAGTGCCGCATCAGCGTCGGACGGGACGACCGGCGCGACGGTCTGACGGCCGCTGGCGACGCGACGCCCGAAGCGCTCCCGCAGCAGTACGTAGAACGACCCGCTGGCGAGATCGGCCGCCGACAGGCCCGGCGTCCGCGCGGCAGGCACGTGCAGCGTCTCGAGCGCGATGGGCTCGTCATCGGCCCTGCGCAGCCGGCGTACCACCAGGACCGGGTCGCCCTCGCCGATCTCGAGCCGTTCGGCCAGTTCGGCGTCGGCCTGTTTGGTGACGTCGTCGACGAGTTGCGAGGACGGCCGGTAGCCGCGGCGGGTCATGTCCTCGTGGAAGGAGGTGGCCATGAGCGGCTGGGCCACCGCGGGGCGGCGCACGAAGGTCCCGGCACCGTGGCGTCGTACGACGATGCGCCGTGCTTCGAGCTCTTCGAGAGCGCGCCGGACCGTCATGCGCGAGACGCCGCAGCTGGACGCGATTTCCCGTTCGCCGGGCAGCAGGGCGCCGGGTCCGAGACGCTCGGCGAGCTCTCGGACGTACCTCTCCGCTTGATTCGCTCGAACGGGCACGCAACAGGTATAGACCTCTCGCCGGGGGCGTGCAACTCCGAGACGAGCGGACCCCGGCCCTACGCCGCGTTGTCGGCCCCAGACCTACGCCGCGTTGTCGGCGCCCTCCTCGGTGCCGTAGCGCCCCGGGTTGAACAGCGACGCCAACGCCCCGAGCACCATCATCACCGCGGCGGCGATGAACACCACGGTCAGCCCGGAGTGGAAGGGCGCCGTGATCAGCTGGGGGAAGAAGGTCTTGCCCGTCAGCAGGTCGGCGTTGACACCGGGCTGCGTCAAGGCCCCCGACGGCCCGAGCAACTCACCCATCGGGTTGTACCCCAGGAACGCGGCGAAGAGGCTGCCGACCGGAGGCAGGTTCGCCACGTCGTTCGCGACGGACGCCGAGACACCCTGCGCCTGAAGGCCACTGCTCATCGCCGACGGCAGCGTGTGGGCCAGCCCGACGATCATCAGCGAGAAGAAGACGCCGATCGACAGTGACGATCCGGCGTTGAAGAAGGTCGCTCGCACACCGGACGCTGCGCCGCGTTGGGCGGCGGGCACGCTGGACATGATCGCCGCGGTGTTGGGCGCGGTGAAGATGCCACCACCGAGTCCATTGAGGAACACCAATAGCGCGAACACCCAGTAGTCGAAGTTCACCGGGATCAGCACCAGCGCCACGAACGTCGCCGCCATCAGCACCATGCCGCCCACGGTGAACGGTCTTGCGCCGAAACGATCGGACAGCGAGCCCGCGACGGGACCCGCCACCAGAAAGCCCACCGTGATCGGGAGCAGGTAGATGCCCGCCCATAGCGGGGTCGACTCGAAGCTGTAGCCGTGCAACGGAAGCCAGATGCCCTGGAGCCAGATGATGAGCATGAACTGCAGGCCGCCGCGACCCATCGACGACATCAGCCCGGCGAGGTTGCCCATCCCGAAGGACGCGGACTTGAACAGTCGGACGTCGACCATCGGGGATTCGACGTGCAGTTCGATGAAGCAGAAGGCCACCAGGCACGCGAGTCCAAACGCGATCGCGCCGAGCACCATCGGGTTGGTCCACCCGGTCGTGGAGTCGCCGTAGGGCTGGATGCCGTAGGTGATGCCCGCGAGCAGGACCGTGAGCCCGACGCCGAAGGTGATCGTGCCGGGCCAGTCCAGCTTGCCCGGGGTGCGGGTGCCGAGCTCGCGCAGCGACCTGATGCTCCAGATGGTGCCGAGGATGCCGATCGGGACGCCCACCCAGAAGATCGCCTTCCAGTGCCACTCGGAGAGGAAGCCACCGATCAGCAACCCGAGGAACGATCCGGCAACGGCGGACACCATGTTGACCCCGAGCGCCATGCCGCGCTGGTTGGCGGGGAACGCGTCGGTGAGGATGGCCGACGACGACGCCATCAACATGGCGCCGCCGATGCCCTGGATCACGCGCCAGCCGATGAGCCACAGCGCACCGCCACCGAGGTGGAACGGGTCGAAGGACAGCGCGACCGCGGCGACGGTGAAGACGACGAAGCCCCAGTTGTAGATCTTGACGCGCCCAAGCATGTCGCCGAGGCGACCGAACGGCACCACCAGCACCGCGGTGACCACCAGGTAGCCCATCAGCATCCACAGCAGGTAGCTGACGTTGCCGGGAGCCAGCGGGTTCAACCCGATGCCGCGGAAGATCGCGGGCAGCGAGATGAGCACGATCGAGGCGTTGATGGTGGCCAAGAGGGTGCCCAACGTGGTGTTGGACAACACCACCCACTTGTAGTGCGGGTGGTCGTGGTCCATCCGCATACGTCGCCGCGCGGTCTCGGCAACGGCCACGTCGGGGTTTGCCACTTTGGATACCCCTTCAGGGGACTTCGTCATGTCGATCTCAGTCGTCATCGCTTCACTTCGGTCGCGTATCGAAACCATTCAGGAGCAAGGGGCCACGCTGCCCAAAACACATATGTTAGCTATATAAAACATCTCAGGGCAATTTCCATTCCGCTCCCGTCCGATCCATTCCGATCCCGTCCGATCCCATCCGATCGAGGCATTTCCGGCCAGATCGACTCTCGGCGGTGGCTCCACCAGTCGACCTCGCCGGTCGCCTCACCCCGCCCCGTTTCGCCTGCAGCGCTGCGCTACCTTGATACGGTCCGCGGGAGCACACGCCAAGTGCGCTGAGAGGACGGCTGAAGGGGCAACGCCCCGGCGCCGTCGACCGTAAGAACCTGACCGGGTAATGCCGGCGTAGGGAGATGAAGGTCACGTGAAGTACCTGCCGCTCGCACCACCCGGCCAGACGCCACTGCGCGTGATGACGATCGCGGGGTCCGACTCCGGCGGCGGCGCCGGAATCCAGGCCGATCTGCGCACCTTCGCGATGCTTGGAGTGCACGGCTGCGTGTCGGTGGCGGCGGTCACCGTGCAGAACTCGGTCGGCGTGAAGGGCTTCCACGAGATCCCTCTCGACGTCATCACGGGACAGATCCGAGCCGTCGTCGAGGACATCGGCATCCAAGCCGCCAAGACGGGAATGCTGGCGTCGTCGAACATCATCGAGGCCGTCGTACAGACGTGGCGCGCGCTGCGAACGGACACCGGATTCGAGGCGCCGCTCGTCGTGGACCCCGTGTGCGCCTCCATGCACGGCGATCCGCTCCTGCACCCGTCGGCACTGGACGTCCTTCGCAGCGAGCTCTTTCCGCTCGCCACCCTGGTCACGCCCAACCTCGACGAGGTCCGCCTCATCACCGGCATCGAGGTCGTCGACTCCGCCACGCAACGCGACGCCGCGAGGGCACTGCACGCGATGGGACCGAAGTGGGCGCTGGTCAAGGGCGGCCACCTCCGCTCGTCGTCACACAGTCCCGACGTGCTGTACGACGGCACCGACTTCCACGAGTTCGACGCCGAACGCATCGACACCCCGCACGACCACGGCGCGGGTGATTCGCTGGCGGCCGCGACCGCCTGCGCACTGGCGCACGACTACTCGGTACCCGACGCCGTCGCCTTCGCCAAGGATTGGGTGACCGAATGCCTGCGTGCGGCATACCCATTGGGCCAGGGCCACGGACCGGTGTCGGCCCTGTTCAGGCTTGAGCCCCAGGAACCGGGGAACGATGGACGTTGACGCTATCGCCGGCATCGCGCACACGCCCGCCTGCGAGCCGACCGGCATCGTGCTCCTCACCCACGGGGCTGGTGGCAACAGGCAGTCGCCGCTGCTGATCAAGCTCTGCGACCAGTGGGCCTCCCGCGGCTGGCTGGCGGTGCGCTACGACCTGCCGTATCGACGCCGCCGCCCGAAGGGCCCGCCGTCGGGATCGGCCGCCAGCGATCAGGCCGGGATCGCCGAGGCCGTCGCCCTTGCCAGAACGTCGACCGACGGACCGGTCATCGCGGGCGGGCATTCCTACGGAGGGCGGATGACGTCGATGGCGGTGGCAGGCGGCGACGCTCCGGTCGACGTGCTGGCACTGACCTCCTATCCCCTGCATCCGCCCGGCAAGCCCGAACGCGCCCGGACCGAACACCTTCCGCAGCTCACGTCGCCAACGGTCTTCACGCACGGCACGGCCGACCCCTTCGGCTCCATCGACGAGGTGCGCGCCGCCGCGGCCCTGATCACGGCGCCCACCGAGGTGATCGAGGTCACCGGCGCCCGGCACGATCTCGGCTCGAAGACGCTCGACGTGCCGTCGCTGGCCGTCGACGCAGCGCTACGTCTGCTGGCTTGAGCACTGCCCCACCCGAGGGACGCCGGACTGCTATCTTCCGGGGTGTGACCTGGCATTCCGGCGACCCCGCATACGGGCCGCCAAATCCACCGCCAAATCCACCGCCGCCTCCACCGCTGCCGTACCAGTCCTACGGGCAGGGCCCGTACCAGCCGTACGGCCACCCTCCGCCGCCGCCGATGCCACCGAAGCGATCGCGCAAGGGACTGATCATCGCGTTGTCGATCGTCGGAGTGATGGGCCTCGGCATCGTCGCCATCGGCGTCACGGCGGTGTTCCTGCTCAAGGACAGGACGATCGCCACCGAGCTCGCCGTCGGCGACTGCATCGCCGACATCCCGGACAGCGACCTGGTCGCGGCGGTCAAGACCGTCACGTGCGATCAGCCCCATTCGGGTGAGGTGTACTCAGTGCTGACCATCCCCGGGGACGGCTACCCGGGCGACGCGACCATCACGGAATGGCAGAACAAGTGCCCGCTCGAACTGCAGTCGTACTCACCCACGACCCTGCTTGACGAGTCGAACAGCGTGTTCGTGCTGTATCCGACCGAGGACACCTGGGCCGACGGTGACCACGCCGTCACGTGCATCGCGACGACGACGGCCAAGCAGACGGGCACGATCAGGGGCTGACCGCCCGCGGGCGGATGAGCCTGCCAGCTACCTACCCGTTACCTGAGGTACCGTCTGGGAATGACTACGGAGCGATTCGACGCGGTCATCGTGGGGGCCGGATTCGCGGGAATCGGCGCCGCCATCCAGCTCAAGCGGCTTGGCATCGACGACTTCGTCATCCTGGACCGCGAGGACGATCTCGGCGGCACCTGGTACGTCAACCACTACCCGGGCCTGGCCGTCGACGTGCCGACGACCACGTACTCGTACTTCTTCGAGCCCAACCCGAACTGGTCGCGGCTGTTCACCCCGGGCCCGGAGATCAAGCAGTACGCCGACGACGTCGCCGACAAGTACGGCGTCCGCAAGCACATGCGCTTCAACACGACCGTCGATGGCGCGCGCTGGGACGAGGACGCCAGTGTGTGGCGGGTCGCCCTTGCCGACGGCGAGACGTTGACGGCGCGCTACCTGATCACGGCGACGGGCTTCCTGTCCCAGCCGAAGGTTCCCGACATTTCGGGCATCAACGCCTTCGGCGGCAACGTCATCCACACCACCGAGTGGGAGGACGGCTTCGACGCGACCGGCAGGCGCATCGCGGTGATCGGTACGGGTGCCACCGCCGTGCAGCTGATCCCCGAACTCGCCAAGGACGCCGCCGACCTCACCGTCTACCAGCGCACGCCGATCTGGGTGGTACCCAAGATCGATCTGCGGTTCGGTGAGCGGACCAAGCGGCTGTTCGCACGAATACCGTTGACGCAGAGGGTTCTTCGCTGGTTGACGGATTCGATCTACGAGGTGATGGTCTCGGTCGGGGTGCGGCACTATCGGACCTTCCGCGGGAGGTTCAACATCTCGGCCTCCGACCTGTCGAAGATTCACCGGTTCGCCGTGATCCGCGACGCCGACCTGCGCCGTCGACTCACCCCGAACTACGACTTCGGCTGCAAGCGGCCAACTTTCAGCAACGGCTACTACCGTGCGTTCACCAGACCACACGTGCACCTGCAGGACGCGGGCATCGACCACATCGAGTTCGACGGCATCGTGGCCAAGGACGGCACCAAGAACGTCATCGACACCTTGGTGCTGGCCACGGGCTTCGATCTCTGGGAGGCCAACTTCCCAGCCATCGAGATCATCGGGCGCGATGGTCGTGATCTCGGAAAGTGGTGGCGCGACACCAGGTTTCAGGCGTATCAGGGAGTGTCGATGCCGTACTTCCCGAACTATCTGAGCCTGGCGAGCCCATATGCGTTCCTCGGGTTGAACTTCTTCAACACGATGGAATACCAGATGCGGTTGATGGATCGACTCTTCGGCGAGGTCAAGCGGCGCGGGGCGACGACGTTCGAGGTGACCGAGGAGGCCAACACGGCCTTCCTGGACCGGATGACGGAGTTGCTCGGCGATTCGTTGTTCACCACCGGCAATTGCGCGAACGCGCATTCGTACTACTTCAACCCGGCGGGTGAACCCACGCTGTTGCGGCCGTCGTCCACCGAGTCCGCCATCAAGGAAGCCTCGGAGTTTCCGTTGAGCGACTATCAGATCGCTTGATCACTAGCGACCAACGCCAGATAGGAATACCACGTGCCCCAGGACAAGAACTCCAAGCTGCCCGCGATCGCCGGGCTCGCGCTCGCCGGAACGGGCGTCGCTCACTTCGTCAGCCCGCAACTCTTCGACGGCATCACCAAGCCGGTGTTCCCGCGGGACACCGCCCGCCACATCCAGACCAACGGCGCCATCGAGACGGCGCTCGGTCTCGGGCTGCTGGTGCCGAAGGCCCGTCGGCTGGCCGTCCTCGGATCGCTCGGATACGTTGCCTACCTGGCGGGCAACGCCATTCGCAACCGGTAGCGTCCCGCCAACGTCAGGTCCAGGAGCTCACCGAGCATCGCCTTGGTTCGCTCGGACGTGCGGTAACCGCTGAGCCGGCCCACATCGATGACGAGTGCCATCGCGGCGTGCACGACGAAGCGCGCCTCGCCCGTCGTCAACTCGGGACGCACCGCGACCACCAACTGGGTCCACGACTCGACCGTGGCCCTCTGCATCCCGCGCAGCAGATTCTGGTCCGCCGCAGGCAGATTGCGTCGTTCCGCGTAGTAGACGGTCTCGAACTCGGGAAACGCGAACGAACTGTCCACGTACGAGTCGATGATCCCCCACAAGGCGTCACGGGGCGTCGGCGCGCGCGCCGCAATGGCATCCACCTCGCCCGCCAGCCACTCCCCCGCGCGCCGGAACACCGCACACAGCAGGTCGCTCTTCCTGGAGAAGTAGCGGTACACCCCCGGGGCGGGCAGCCCGACCGCTGAGGCGATGTCCTCGACCGTGGTGTCGCGGTAGCCCTTCGCGTTGAACTGTCGCATCGACTCGTCGAGCAACGCGTCGTAGGTCGACGCGGGCGGGCGCCGCGCCGATCCGCGAGCGGAAAGGGTGTTCGACGAGCCTGCGAGATCGGCGTCGACGATGACGGCGGCGAGGTCGGCGAGCACAGCCTTGATCCTGGCGGCAGGCAGTTTGGCGCGGTGGTCGACGACGCTGCCGACGACGCTGAGCACCGACGTCGACAGTGTCCAGCGCTGCTGGGAGGTCAGCTCGGGCCGGAGCCGCCGAAGTGGTCGTTGAATGCGTTGGTGCACCACGCGGATGTGGCCGCTCAGCGTGTCTTGGTCCTCGTCGCGAAGGTATCGGGCCTCCCACCGGTAGAGGCCGCCCGCCGTCCGGTTGGCCATGGCGGTGTCGATCAGTGCGGCGATGACGTCGCGCAGTACGGCCGCCGCGGCGGCGTCGTCCGGAAACGGCGCCTTCTCGGAGCATCCGTCGTCGGCGAACGCGGTGGCGTCCACCAGCTGCTGACTGAGGCTCAGAACGGCGTCGCGGAACAGGACGTACTTGCTGGGGTAGTGACGGTGTAACGCCCGGGTCGAGATCCCGACGCGCGATGCGATGGTCTCCATGGTGACGCCGTGGTAGCCCAGCGCACTGAATGCCTCCGCCGATGCGCGCGCGATCTGAGCCTTCCGGCCCCTTGGCCGCCGCGCCACCATGTCCTCACGGTAGTCCGGCGGCCGCCTGACCGCGGGCGAACACCGAAGTCGGCCCAGGTCGGAAACATGCTGGCACTTTGGTCGCCAAGTGCATCTGCAGCAACTGCAATGAAGTTGCCAACGGAAGGATCGACGCAGGTGGCCGGGGATCCCTTCCCTGGACAGTTATCACGGTGAAGGTGGCCACGGCGACCAGGATGACGAAATGACGAAGGGGGTCTCTACGCTTGGCCCGTGGCTCCGCCGGATCAGCCAGCGCTGCAGCGCAAGTTGGGTATGGCGGACGCGGTCACCATCGGGCTGGGGTCGATGCTCGGTGCGGGGATATTCGTCGTGTTGGCACCGGCTGCCGCCGCGGCTGGCACGGGGCTCCTGCTGGGTCTCGTCGTCGCGGGCATCGTCGCGTATTGCAACGCCACCTCCTCGGCGCGCCTTGCGGCGCGCTACCCGCAGTCGGGTGGCACCTACGTCTATGGACGGGAGCGCCTCGGCCCGTTCTGGGGATATCTCGCCGGCTGGTGCTTCGTCGCGGGCAAGACGGCATCGTGCGCGGCGATCGCCCTGACGGTCGGGGCGTACGCCTGGCCTGCACATGCGCATGCCGTGGCGGCGGCCGTGGTGATTGCGTTGACGGCGGTCAACACCGTCGGCGTGCAGAAGTCGGCGTGGTTCACCAGAGCCGTCGTCGCCGTCGTGCTCGCGGTCCTGGCGGCGGTCGTCGTGGTGATCGCCGGGTCGGGCGGCGCCGACGCGGGCCGGTTGTCGCTGGGCGGGGGGAACGCGTTCGGGGTGCTGCAGGCGGCCGGGTTGTCGTTCTTCGCGTTCGCCGGGTACGCCAGGATCGCGACGCTGGGTGAGGAGGTGCGTGACCCGGCGACGACGATTCCGCGCGCGATCCGCATCGCACTGGGACTGACGCTGGCCGTGTATGCGGGGGTTGCCGTCGCCGTGCTAGGCCAATTGGGCAGTGCGACACTGGCATCGGCCACTGCGCCGCTGGCCGATGCGGTGACGGCGGCCGGGCATCCGGCGCTGGCGCCCGTCGTGCGGGTGGCGGCGGCGGTCGCGGCTCTCGGCTCGCTGCTGGCTCTGATCCTCGGTGTGTCACGAACGGTGCTGGCCATGGCACGGGATCGTCGTCTGCCGACGGCACTGGCGAGGATCCACCCCCGCTTCGGGAGTCCCTACGTCGCGGAGATGTCGGTGGGCGCGGTGGTGGCCGTCCTGACGGCGGTGCTGGATCTACGCGGGGCCATCGGCTTCTCGTCGTTCGCGGTGTTGGTGTACTACGCGATCGCCAACGCGGCAGCGTTGACGTTGGGCCGCAGCAAGATGATTCCCACGCTGGGCCTGCTCGGGTGCGTCGTCCTGGCTGTCACGCTGCCGGGGGCGGCGGTGGCCGCCGGCGTTGGGGTCACGCTAGTGGGCGCCGCGGCGTACGGGATGCGTCGCCCCTGACGTCGAGTCGTGCGTCGACGCCGCCACGTTGGCGAGCGGGCGATCGACGAGCTAGGCAGCGCCGTCGACCAGTACCGACGCGGCACCCAACATGTGGGCCCGCACCACGTCGGCAGCCAGCGCGCCGTCTCCGGATTCGATGGCGTCGACGATTTCCAGGTGGCGCTTGGCGTCCATGTTCTTCAACGCCCGGTCGACGCCTGCGTACATGATCGACATCCGGATGCTGCCCTCCAGCGACGACCAAGAGTGCATCAGCGTTTCGTTGCCTGCCAGGTGGCACATGGTGCGGTGGAACATCAGGTCGGCCTCGATGCGGTCCTCGAGGTTGGCGGCCGCCCAGCGGTCCATCTCGGTGACGGCCTTGCGCAGCTCCGCCACCGCCCCCGATCGATCGGCGCGCGACGCCAATTCGCTTGCGGCGAGGGATTCCAACGCGGCCCGGACGCCGAAGATGTCGCGGATCTCCTTGGTATCGAGGTGCCGCACCGAGAGCCGCCCCCTCGCGCCCGCCGAGATCAGGCCCTCCTGCTGAAGCTGACGCATGGCCTCGCGCAGGGTCCCGCGACTGATCTGCAGGGCCTCCGACAGCTCGGTTTCGACGAGGTGCGTCCCCGGTTGCAGCTGTCCGGTGGTGATCGCCTTGCGGAGCGCGGATAGGGCCTGCTCGCGCAAGCTCGTCTTCTCCAAACGCAGAAGCGAGCCGGATTCGACCGTCATGGGGGGTCCCTCACTGTCAACATTTGGCTGTCGACACCGATGCTACAGCCGCTCGAGGACCGAGGCGACGATTCGACGCGTCGACAGCCCGTAACGATCGTGCAGCGTCGGCAGGGCTCCCGCCGAGAGGAATTCGTCGGGCAGGGCGATTGGCGTGATCTGCCTACCGAGACCTCGACGCACCGCGGCCGAGGCGACGGTCTCGAACAACCCACCCACCACGGTGTGGTTCTCCAGGGTCACTGCCAGGCGGTCGGTGTCGATCTCCCGCAGCACGGTGTCCTCGTCGAAGGGCTTGATGGTCGGGGTGTGCACGACGGCGACGTCCACCTTGTGAGCGGCGAGCTCCTCGGCGGCAAGCAGCGCCCTCATGGTCATCAAGCCACTGGAGACGAACACCACGTCCGCCCCGGGTCGCAGCACCTTGGCCTTGCCGAGCTCGAAGGTGTAGTCGTACTCGTCGAGCACCGTGGGGACCTGACCGCGAAGCAGCCGCAGGTACGTTGGTCCCTGCGCCTCGGCGAGTTGCGGCACCGCCTGCTCGATGTCCACCGAGTCGCACGGGTCGACGATGGTCAACCCAGGGATGCCGCGGAAGATGGCCATGTCTTCGGTCGCTTGGTGCGACGGCCCGTAACCCGTTGTGAGACCGGGCAATCCACCGACGATGTTGACGTTCAATCCCGGCTCGGCGATGTCGAGGCAGATGAAGTCGTACGCGCGCCTGGTGGCGAACACCGAGTACGTGGAGGCGAACGGAATCAAACCCGTCTCCGCCATTCCCGCGGCCGCCCCGAACAACAGCTGCTCGGCCATGCCCATCTGGAAGAACCGGTCAGGCATCGCCTGCGCGAACAGGTGCATGTCGGTGTACTTGCCGAGATCCGCGGTGAGACCGACGATTCGGTCGTCGGCCTTGGCGGCTTGAACGAGGGCGTGACCGAACGGTGCAGGCGTGGTGCGCTGCCCGGGGTCGGCGAACGAGGCGATCATCGCCGAGGTGCGTAGCGGCGCTTGAGCGGTCATGGCACGGGTTGTCATACTAGGGCTCCTTCAAATCCTTCGGTGAGCTGCTCGCGGCAGACCTTCCATTCGTCGGCGTCAATCCGCATGAAGTGCGCCTTCTCTCGGTTCTCCAGTAGCGGGACGCCGCGGCCGACCCTGGTGTCGCACAGGATGACTGCGGGCGTACCGACGACTTCGGCGTGTTGGGCCGCGGCGTCGAATGCCGCGAGAAGCGCATCGACGTCGTTGCCGTCGACGCGTTGGGCGAACCAACCGCAGGCCGTCCACTTGTCGGTCACGGGTTCGGTGCGCAGTACGCCGACGGTGGGACCGTCAGCTTGCAGCGCATTGACGTCGACCAGGGCGACCAGGTTGCCGAGGCGGTGATGACTGGCACCCATGGCGGCCTCCCACGTCGACCCCTCGTCGAGCTCACCGTCGGAGAGGAAGTTGATCACCCTGGCGTCCGACTTCTGGTGTCGCAGTCCGAGCGCGATGCCAACGGCGACGGTCAGGCCGTGGCCCAGGGACCCCCCGGAGATCTCCATACCCGGTGTGTAGCTGGCCATTCCGGACATCGGCAGACGGGAGTCGTCGCATCCGTAGCTGTCGAGTTCGTCGACGGGAATGATGCCCGCCTCGGCCAGCGCCGCGTAGAGGCCGATCGCGTAGTGTCCGGTGGACAGCAGGAACCTGTCGCGCCCTTCCCAATCCGGATCGTCGGCGTGGTAGCGGAGTTGGTCGGCGTAGACGCAGGCGAGCATGTCGGCGGCACCGAGGGCCTGCCCGACGTAGCCCTGTCCCTGCGCCTCGCCCATGTTCAGCGCGTGGTGCCGGATGCGGTAGGCGGCGGCCTTGACGTCGTCGCTGCGCATCAGGCGGCCATCACGTGTGACTCGGCGGCGGCCTTGTCGGCCAACTGGCGCTCGCGTGCCCCCCACGTCTCACGGGTGACCAGCGCGGCAACCAGACCGATCGCCATGTACGCGCTGAACAGCAGCGCCGGGCCGGTCCAGCCGATCCATTCGTAGAGCAGCGTGGTGATGAAGGGGGTGAAGCCGGACACCATCGCCGAGATCTGGTATGCCAGTGAGGCTCCCGATGCACGGGTGTTGGCATTGAATAGCTCGGGGAACCAGGCCCCCTGGGCGCCTGCCAGTGCGTTCTGGCACAGGCCGTAGGCGATGACGAAGGTCGCGATGATGAGCACCATCAGGCCGGTGTTGACCAGCATGAACATGATGACGCCGAACGGGATGCCGAAGGCGGTGACCCACAGGTAGACCGGCCGCCTACCGACCTTGTCGGTGAGCCGGGCCCAGGCCATGGTGGCGACGATGCCGAGCGCCGACGCGACGCACAGCGCAACGAGAGTCTCGGTCTTGGTGGCCAGTTCAGCGGCCTTGAGGTAGGAGATCATGTAGGTGATGGACACGGCGTAGCCCGCGGTCTCGGCGATGCGAAGGCCGATGCCTCGCAGAATGTTTCGCCAGTCGGTCTTGACGACCGCGACGATCGGGGACTTGACGATGTCACCCTTGTCCTTGACTTCCTCGAAGACGGGCGACTCCGGCACGCGGGCCCGGATGATCAGACCGACCATGACGAGCACGATGCTGGCCAGGAATGGCACGCGCCACGCCCAGTCACCGCCGAGATGCACGCTCACCAGGAAGACGAGGTTGGCCATCAGCAATCCAACCGGGAAGCCGGCCTGCACGATTCCGGTGTAGCGCCCCTTCTGCTTCCACGGTGCGTGCTCGTAGCTCATGAGGATCGCGCCGCCCCATTCGGCGCCGAAGGCCAGGCCCTGGACGATGCGCACGGTCACCAGCAGGATCGGCGCGAGGATGCCGACGGAGGCGTAGGTGGGCAACAGGCCGATGGCGAAGGTGGCCAGGCCCATCACGATCAGTGAGGCGACGAGGACCGGCTTGCGGCCGAGTTTGTCGCCGAGGTGGCCGCCGATGATGCCGCCAATCGGGCGGGCGGCGAAGCCAACCCCCAGGGTGGCGAAGGCGGCTAGCGTGCCTGCCACCGGGCTGGCGCCGGGGAAGAAGGCGGTGCCGAAGTACAGCGCGGCGGCCGTCCCGAAGCCGATGAAGTCGTATGTCTCGATGACGGCTCCGACACCGGAACCGATCGCAACGCGTCGGGCGTCCTTGGTGCCGTGCACCGGGCCTCGCATCTTCAGAGCGTCATCGCTCATGGTCTTCGTCCTTTCAATCCGGTCCCACCAGGGCAGTCAAGGTCACTGTCAACGGTCAACAGTGCGGTACGTCACCCAGTGTGACCACGCCCACACGTCATTGTCAACAGTCAACATCAAATTGATGTCGGTCGTTGACTGTTAACAGTTGGCGAGTTAGTGTGGTCGTCATCACAGCCCGACCGAACAGAGGAATCCCCGTGTCAAGGCACGACGCCCCCGCTACCCGCAATCGCCTCTCGCCCCCGCAGTTCCACGCCCGGCTCGGGTGTTCGACGATCAGCTTTCGACACCAGGTCCTGGCCGAGGCGCTGGAGACCATCTCCTCCCTTGGCTTCACCGAGATCGACCTCGGCGCCCTGCCGGGGGTCTGCGATCACGTCCCGTACGTGCTCGACGCCCGCGCGGTCGAGGACGTCGCCAGCACGGTCGCCGCATCGGGCCTGCAGGTCCGCTCGGTCAACGGGGACGTCGGCGACCTCAACGCGCCACTCGCCGCCGGCCCCCGTGCCGACCGTCAATCCCACCTGGAAATGCTGATCGGCCTCACCGCGGCCACCAAGGCCCGGGCGCTGGTGCTGCCGTGCGGCGCCATCGATCACGCGCCGATCGAGACGCTCGAGAGCGATGTCGCCCTCGTCGCCGACCAGCTCGGCGCAGCCGCCCGAGTCGCCGCCGCCCACGGCGTCCAGCTATGGACCGAATCGCTGCACCTGCACCGCCTGTGCTGGAACATCGAACGCGCACAACTACTTTCAGACCAGCTGCCCGAAGACGTCGGCATCGTCATGGACTTCAGCCACATCGTCGCCTCGGGCGGCGACCCCGTCGACTTCGTCGAGCGGTTCGGTCCCCGCATCGCCCACGTCCACATCCGCGACGCCGTAGCGGACAACATCAACCTCTCGGTCGGCAACGGGCAGGTCGACTTCGCCCGTGGTCTCAAACAGCTCGCCGAGGCCGATTACCGCGGGCACTTCTCGCTCGAGCTCGAAACCCGCGACATCCACCACGAACAACGGCCCGCGGCGGCAGCCAAGGCCGGTCACCACATCTCCGCACTCATCTGAAGGGACCAAGAGACATGACCATCAATATCAACATCAACACCAACACCAACACCGTCCGCACCGCCGTGATCACGGGAGCGACGTCCGACCGCGGCATCGGCATGACCCTCGCCGAGCGCTATGCCCGCGAAGGTTGGGCCGTCGTCATCCTCGACCTGGACGGTGAGAGGTCGGCCAAGGTCGCCGCCGACATCGGCAACCAGTTCGCCGTGGCCGCGTTCGGACACGCCGTCGACGTCACCTCCGAGGCCTCGGTCGCCGACGCCGAGGCTGCCGTCGCGGCCGAGGTGGCCGCCGGGAACCTGCCGCCGGTCG
>NZ_JBEVLO010000191.1:0-15944 GCF_040509115.1 Mycobacterium sp.
GTCGGCGGACGTCGAGATCTGTGATGGGACTCACCCCTCTGGGCTGTGGATCTGCTGGACCTTGCTGGGCTGGCACTGGGCCGGCACTGGGCTATGTGCTGCCTCAAGGGAAGCACTGACTTACAGATTGAGCAAGCAACGTGCTCTGCCCTGAGCAAGTTGCCCATTGCCGGTGGATTGTGACGTGCGATACTGGGCGACATGGCGAAGCTGGACCGTACCGACGCTCGCATGCTCCTTGCGCTGTGCGACGCCCCGCGTGCCACCGGGGTTCAACTCGCAGCCAAGCTGAGCCTGGCACGAAACACCGTGCAGGCCCGGCTGGCCCGGTGGGACCAGGAGAAGGTGTTGGCACCGATCGACCGCTGCGTATCGCCGCGCGATCTGGGTTATCCGCTCAAGGCGTTCATCACCGCCGTGGTCGACCAGCATCGCCTCGACGACGTCATCGTCGAACTGGAGACCATCGCGCAGATCACGCAGGTCACCGGGCTCTCGGGGGCGGCGGATCTGCTGATCGCCGCCGTCGCCATCGATGCCGACGATCTGTACCGCGTCGTCGGCCTGGTCCTCGCCGTTCCCGGCGTCGAACGCACGACGATGTCGGTGGCGATGCACGAGGTCGTCGCCTACCGGACCCGGCCACTGTTGGAGCAGCTCGCGCGAGGGTAGTGCAGGCACCAGGCGGCTACGCGGGGGGAATGCTTGCCAGCACGATGTCGACGCCCGCCTCGATGACGTCGTCGTCGGGCAGGGTGCCGAACATGACTGACGGACAGGCGATCACGCCGGTGAGCATGGACACCGCCGCGTCGAGCCTGGCCCCGCTAAAGTGTTCACCGAGCATCTCGTACATCTGATGCTGGCCGTCGGTGTTGACCTTGTCCCTGATCCGACGCATCTGTTCGTCCGACGCCCATTCCGCCATCCCGGTCAGCACGCGGTCGAGGCGTAGGTCGGTGATCCCCTGTCGGAACACCTTGAGTTCGGCGATGACGTCGGCACGCAGATCGCCCGTGCGCTCGGTGTGCGGCATGTCGCCCAGCGTCTCGATCGCCATGGCGATCAGGTCGATACGCGCGGGCCAGTGGGTGTAGAGCGTGGTCTTGGAGTAGCCGGCCAATTCGGCCACCCGGGCGTGTGTCACGGCCTCGGATCCCTCGCCGGTCAGCACGGCGAGCGCGGCGCGCGCGACGTCGGCACGGGTGCGCGCCACGCGGGCATCGGTGTCGCTTGCCTTTGCGTCCCGTGGGGGCGTCATACGAGTGTCACCTGCCCCGCCTGTCCAGTCGTCTCGGTGCGCCGACTCCGACAGCAAGTTAGCTGATGAACTTCTAAGTCAGTACTGATCTAAAACGTCACTAATGAACGTTTAGGCCAATAGTGTACTGGGAATCTGCGATCTCGACAGGCGGCGCCGAAGTCCGCCACCCAGCCCACTCGAAGGATCTCCCATGACTGCCATCCTGTTCGGATCGATCAGCACCCTCGCCGACACCTCTGAGCTGCAACGCCGCGCGTTCAACGAGGCATTCGAGGCGCACGGGTTGGACTGGCAGTGGTCGCGCGACGACTACTCCTCGATGCTCGGATCCAACGGCGGCGCCAATCGGATCGACGACTACGCCACCTCCCACGGTGACGACGTCGACGCCGCGGCCGTCCATGCCACCAAGTCGCAAATCTTCCAGGAGCTCCTCGGCGCGACGTCGATCGAACCCCGCCCCGGCGTGGCAGCCACCGTCGAGGCCGCCAAGAAGCACGGCGTCAAACTCGCGTTCGTCACCACCACCTCTCCCGAGAACGTGGCGGCGCTCCTCGCCGCCTTGCAGCCCGCCCTCGGCGCGCAGCCGTTCGACCTCATCGTGGACAGCACATCGGTGGACCAGCCCAAACCCGACCCCGCGGCCTACGCCTACGCGCTGAACCAGCTGGGCGAGCAGGCCGACGGCGTCGTGGCCATCGAGGACAACGTGGGCGGCGTCAGCGCCGCAGCCGCTGCAGGGGTTGCCTGCGTCGCGTTCCCCAACGCCAACACCGCAGGCGGCGACTTCAGCGCCGCCGACGAGACCGTCGATTCCCTCGACGCCGAGCAGATCCTGAAGCACGTGGCGTCCTAGTGCCACCACACCCACGTCAACCGGCAGTCATCAAGGAGAACCCATGAGCAACCTCCAAGCCCGAGTCACGGCCAGCGACAGGGCCTTTCACGTCGAGGGCTACGAGAAGATCGAGTACGACCTGATCTACGTCGACGGCGTCTTCGCGGTCGACAACCCCGAACTCGCGGATGTCTACCGACCGTACGGCCGGGCACTCGTCGTCATCGACCAGACCGTCCACGACCTGTACGGCGATGCCATTCAGACGTACTTCGAGCACCACCGGTTGGCACTGACGGTGCTGCCGGTACAGATTCGCGAGACGGCGAAGTCACTGGAGACCTTCGAGTGGATCGTCGAACAGTTCGACTCCTTCGGACTGGTGCGCACCGAGCCCGTCCTGGTCGTCGGCGGCGGACTGACCACCGACGTGGCCGGTTTCGCGTGTGCCAGTTACCGCCGCAACACCCCCTACGTCCGCATCCCAACGACGCTCATCGGACTGATCGACGCGAGCGTGTCGATCAAGGTTGCGGTCAACCACGGCAAGCACAAGAACCGCCTTGGCGCATACCACGCCTCGCAACGCGTGCTGCTGGACTTCTCCTTCCTGCGGACCCTCCCCGAGGACCAGGTACGCAACGGCATGGCCGAGCTCATCAAGATCGCCGTCGTCGGAAACGCCGAGATCTTCGACCTTCTCGAAGCTCACGGGCCGGAACTGCTGGCCACCCGCTTCGGCCACTTGGACGGAACGCCCGAATTACGCTCGGCTGCCGATCATCTCACCCGGCAAGCCATAGCCACCATGCTCGACCTGGAGGCACCGAACCTGCACGAGATCGACCTGGACCGCGTCATCGCCTTCGGACACACCTGGAGTCCGACCTTGGAACTGACTCCGCCGCAGCCGTTCTTCCATGGTCACGCGATCAACATCGACATGGCGCTGTCCACCACATTGGCCGAGCAACGCGGCCACCTCTCGGTGGCAGATCGAGACCGGGTGTTGGGCGTCATGAGCTCACTGGGACTCGCCCTCGACAGTCACCACCTGACTCCAGAACTTCTGGAGCGGGCCACCGCAGCCATCCTCAAGACCCGTGACGGTCTGCTGAGGGCGGCGGTGCCCGACCCCATCGGTCAGTGCCGCTTCCTCAACGACGTGACGACAGAGGAGCTTTCGGACACCTTGACGCTTCACAAGAAGATCTGCCTGGACTATCCCCGCGTCGGGGACGGTCTCGACATGTTCACCGCCGCGGTGCCGTCATGAGCGAAACCGTCACCCTCAGCGAAAGCCCACTGCCCGCGGCGCGACCGGTCACACCCTCGACCATCCTCGCCGAGGAACTCGGCGAATTGGTCCAGCAGTTCGGCGCGGCGCCCGGTGTCGATCGCACGCTGCTGGATCGGCTCCGCCGGGCCCGTGATCTCGCCGCGGGTCTGGACCCCTACCTCAGCGAATGCACGACGCCGGAGTCGCATGCGCTGGCCGAGTTGGCTCGCCGCACCCGCGAAACGGACTGGAGCGCAGACCGCGCCGCCGGGGTCCGACTCGAACAGGAGATGCTCTCCGGTCACGTCGAGGGCCAGGTCCTGAAGTTTCTGCTACATCTGTCCCGCGCCACCCACGTGCTGGAAATCGGGATGTTCACCGGCTATTCCGCGCTGGCCATGGCAGAGGAACTGTCAGACGATGGCTCGTTGATCGCGTGCGAGATCGATGCCGAAGTCGCCGCATTCGCTCGGCAGAGCCTCGATGCCTCCCCGGCAGGCAAGAGGATCACCATCGAGGTGGGTCCTGCGTTGGACACCTTGCGCCGACTATCGGCGCGACTCGGGCCGACGGGAGACCGGTTCGACTTCGTCTTCATCGACGCAGACAAGCCCGGATACCTCGACTACGTCGACTACCTTCTCGAAAGCAGCCTGCTGGCGCCGCGCGCGGTCATCGCCGTGGACAACACCCTGATGCAGGGTCAGCCCTACGCCGACGGCGAACTCTCCACCAACGGCGCCGCGATCGCGGGGTTCAATGCGGCGCTGACCCTCGACCCCCGCGTCGAACAGGTACTCCTTCCGTTACGGGACGGACTCACCCTGATCCGGCGGGCCACGACGTGACGGCTCTGGTCGACGCCACCGCGCCGACGCGAGCACCCGCTGCGGAGGGCGCCAATTCGTGGCGAACGCTGGCCACCCTTGCCGTTCTCACGCTGACGCTGCCGGTGGACCTCGCGGTGGTCGCCGTCGCGTTCGTCGGCGGATGGTCGAACCCCATGCGCCCCGGCACCACCGGCACACGACGAACGATCCTGATCAACGGCGGCAAGATGACGAAGGCGCTGCAACTCGCGCGATCCTTCCATGCCGCCGGGCACCGCGTGGTCCTCGTCGAATCCGCGAAGTACCGGTTCACGGGTCATCGGTTCTCCCGCGCCGTCGACGCGTTTCACTGCGTGCCAGAGCCCGGCGCACCCGGCTATTCGGAGGCACTTCTCGACGTCGTCCACCGCGAGCGCGTCGACACGTTCGTGCCCGTCTCCAGCCCGGCAGGCGGCGTGCCGGACGCCGATGCCGGAGCTCTGCTGAGGGATGCCTGCGAAGTGCTGCACGTCGACCCCGATACCGCACGCCTCTTGGACGACAAGGCCAGCTTCTCGTCTGCCGCAGCATCGGTGGGTCTTCGGGTTCCCGATCACCGGCGGATCACCGACGCCCAGCAGGTCGTCGACTTCGACTTCCCCGAGGGCCGGACCTACATCCTCAAGCGGATCGCGTACAACCCCGTGGGTCGAATGGACTTGACCCGGCTGTCCCGGGATACCCCGCAGCGCAACAACGCCTTCGCGCGATCGCTACCGATCTCCGACGACGACCCGTGGATACTCCAGGAGTTCATCGAAGGCCAGGAGTATTGCACGCACGGCACCGTCCGCCATGGCAGGCTGCAGGTCTACGGTTGCTGCGAATCATCGGCGTTCCAGATCAACTACGCCGACGTCGACAAACCCGAGATCCGGTGCTGGGTAGAGACGTTCGTCGCCGCATTCGGGCTGACGGGACAGATCTCCTTCGACTTCATCGAAGACACCAACGGCGACGCCTACGCCATCGAATGCAATCCGCGGACCCATTCGGCGGTCACCATGTTCTACGACCACCCGGACCTCGCGGCCGCCTACCTGCAGGACGACCACCCGGTCATCACACCTCACCCGAGCGCACGCCCCACCCACTGGCTCTATCACGAGATGTGGCGCATCCTCACCCAGCCGAACCGGCTACCGAGGCTCGCCGCGGTCACGCGAGGTAAGGACGCGATCTTCTCATGGCGAGATCCGTTGCCGTATCTGATGGTTCATCACTTGCAGATCCCGTCGCTGCTGTTGACGAATCTGCTCAATCGGCGGGGATGGACCCGCATCGACTTCAACATCGGCAAGCTCGTCGAGACCGGGGGCGACTAATGTCGGCGCGCTTGCCAACTTCCGTGCTCCATCTCGTCGGATCACCGGTAGACGAGTTCCACGCGGAACTGTCCCGCCTGTACGCGGCCGCCTGCCTGGACGCCGTCGACGACCTCGGTCGCTACGACGTTGCGGTCGCATACACGTCCCCGGACGGTACGTGGCGGTTTCCAGCCGGTCTCGACGCCGGTTCGCTCTCCGCCGCGGTCGCCATGACCCTGCCCCAGGCCATCGCCCACATCGAGGCCATCGGCGTCGACGTCGTAGTTCCGCACATGTTCTGTCGTCCTGGAATGACCTCTTACCGCGCGCTGTTCGACGTTCTCGGCATTCCGTACGTCGGCAATACGCCGGACGTGATGGCCAACGCCGCCGACAAGTCCAAGGCCAGGGCGATCGTGAAGGACGCCGGAGTGGCCGTACCCGACGGATGGGTCGTGCGGCGCGGCGAACGGTCCCGGCCCGCGTTTCCCGTCGTCGTCAAACCCGTCGACGCCGACAACTCCGCCGGCGTATCACTCGCCCGCGACGCGCGTGAATACGGTGCCGCGCTTGACTCGGCCTTCGAACACGGCGACGCCGCACTGGTCGAGACCTACGTGGAACTGGGTCGCGAAGTGCGCTGCGGCATCATCGTCCGCGGCGGCGAACTGGTGTGCCTGCCCCTGGAGGAGTACGCCGTGGATCCGGTGACCAAACCCATCCGCGGCCGTGACGACAAGCTGTCGCGAACCGACTCCGGGGACCTGTTCCTGGTTGCCAAGGAACCGTCGCGGGCATGGATCGTCGCCGAGGACGACCCCATCACCGCGCCCGTCTGGGCCGCCGCCCGACGCTGTCACGAGGCCCTGGGCTGCCGGCACTACAGCCTGTTCGACTTCCGCATCGACCCCGACGGGCAGCCCTGGTTCCTGGAGGCCGGCCCCTACTGCTCCTTCGCCCCCACCAGTGTGATCGCCGTGATGGCCGCGGCGGCGGGCATCGACGTGCGCGATCTGTTCGCCGCGGCGCTCGGGGAACTCGAACTCCAAGGGACACCGTGCAATTCACTCCGCTGACCCCGTTGGGAGCCGTCGTGACCGGCCTGCGGGTCGATTCGCTCGGCGACGTTCAGGTCGGCGAACTACGTGGGTTGCTCGCTCGCCACGGCGTCGTCATCCTCCCCGGACAGGACGTCGACGACGCGGCGTTCATGCGCTTCCTCCGCAGCTTCGGGGAACTGCAGTTCACCGAGGGAGAGACACCCGTTCCCGGCTGCCCCGACCTCAACCTCATCACCAACGTCGGCCGAAAGGCTCCCCCGCGGTCGACGTTTCACACCGATACCAGCTATGTCCGAATTCCTCCGGCATACACCGCGTTGCGGGCGGTCGAGGTGCCCGCCGAGGGCGGCCACACCCTGTTCAGCAATCAGTACCTCGCCTATGAAACCCTGCCGCCCGAGCTTCGGCGCCAACTCGACGGTCGCACCATCACCCACGTCGTCACGGGTCTGGAGCTCGACGACACGCACGAAACGTCGGCCGAGCACCCGATCTTCCGCGAGCATCCGGTGTCAGGGCGCACGGCGCTGTTCCTGTCCTCCCCCACCCGCTGCGCGAAGGTGAGCGGCATGCCCCAGGAACTCGCCGCGCACACCGTTTCCCTGCTCTTCGAGCACTCCACGGCGGCGCCCAACGTGTACCGGCACCGCTGGTCGGCGGGCGATGTCGTGATGTGGGACAACCGATGCGTGTTGCACCGCGCCGACCACAGCGGCGTGGTCGGCGACCGTGTCATGCACCGAGGCATGGTGGCCGACGGCAGTGTCCGGTCAAGCTGATGGCTGTCGAAATCGGCGTTCCACTTCGGGTTCGCCCCCAATTTTCGGGGTATGAGTCCCGAGAACGGCAGGGAAGCAGCCTCGGCCGTCCGCTCCGGTCCTACACCGGACGCCGATCGACCGTCCGTCGCCATGGAGACTTCATGCCGTTCTCACGCCGCGTCGCCGACGCCGCCCGCGTCACCGCTTCCGTCGCCTCGCCTGCACTACGACGCATCGTCGTCGTGGTACCCGCCCACGACGAGCGTGAACGCCTTCCGGACTGTCTGAACAGTCTCGCCGTGGCGGCGAACCGGGTAACGGTCCCCGTCCAAGTGGCCGTCGTACTCGACGACTGTACCGATGGCACGGCCGAGATCGTGCCTGCTGCGGTTTCGGCCCTGACCATCTCGGCACGCAACGTCGGCGCGGCGCGCGGGGCCGGCTTCCGCGCCTTCGCCCGCGGTACGGGTGCCGAGACGTGGCTGGCCACCACGGACGCCGATTCCATGGTGCCGCCGACCTGGCTGACCAATCACGTCGACCATTTCCACATGGGCGCCGAAGCAGTAGTCGGCACCGTCAGCGTGCAATGGCGAGAGCACTCGCGGGTAACCCAGCACCGCTACGACACTCGGTACCGCATGGTCGGTGCCGCTGGCGTCGGGCATGGTCACGTCCACGGTGCCAACTTCGGCGTGCGCGCCGACAAGTACTGGCAGATCGGTGGATTCGGGCCACTTCGCCTCGGTGAGGACGTCGACCTCGCGCAGCGCCTGGTTCGCTCGGACGTGCAGATTGCCTGGGACACCGATCATCCCGTACGCACGTCCGATCGACGACAGTCCCGTGCTCCCGGAGGCTTCGGCGACTACGTGCGCGGGATCGCCGAGGACCAGGTCGCCCTTTGATGAATTGTCGCGATGGGAGAACATGAAGCGATGACGACGGTCACCGATGACGAACGCGTGGTGCTGGTCGACGAGAGCGGAGGGCCAATAGGCACCGCCGCCAAGGCGAACGTGCACCACGATGCCACGCCGCTGCATCTCGGCTTCTCCTGCTATCTGTTCGATTCGCGGGGGCGCGTCCTGCTGACCCGGCGCGCACTCGGCAAGGTGACGTGGCCCGGGGTGTGGACCAATTCGTTCTGCGGCCATCCCGCCCCTGGAGAACAGCTCCTCGACGCAGTCCGGCGGCGGGCCCGACGAGAGCTCGGGGTCGGGATCGACGAGGCAGCATGCGTGCTTCCCGACTTTCGCTACCGTGCCACCGCAGCCGACGGCACCGTCGAGAACGAGATCTGCCCAGTCTTCTGTGCACGCGCCGATTCCGCGCTTACGGTCGCTCCCGACGAGGTGATGGACACCCGCTGGGTGACGTGGCAGGAGCTGAGCGCGGCGGCCCGCCTGCCGTGGTCGATCAGTCCCTGGGCGGTGACCCAGATTCCGCTTCTCGAAGCGCGCGGAGTCACGAACTGGGTCTGAACGTTCAGAGCCTGCCGGTGCCGTTGCGGAGTGCGAACACCCTCTCCGCGTAGACGAGGTCATCGCGCCAGAGCCGGGTTGCGGCATGCTTCATCAGGGGGGTGATCATCGGCGCACCACGGAGCGCATGGGCGAACCCGGGCCGATCGGAGTGGGCGATCACCGCCTCCAGCACCGCCGTCCTCGGCCGACCGTCGAGGCCAGGGCCCAACGGGGTGGCGTGGGTCTCCACCACGCTGCCGGTTCCCTCGCCGTCGACGATGCGCATCAGAATCGTGCGGGGCTCCGGGCTGATGAACTCCGCCACCACGGGGACGCCGACGCGCCCGATCCGGAACGTGACCGCGACGAGGAAGCGGTCCAGTTCCTCGGGCACGGGAACGAAATCCCCGTCGCTTCGCTCGCCCGAATCTGATCCCCCGTCGCTTCGCTCGCCCGAAGGCGAGCTGATGACTTCCAACCGGGCGAACGAGTACGGGTGAAACCACGACCCGTGCCACGGATCCATCCTGTTGGCGATGACGTCGCTCGGCTCGCAAATGCCGGTGAGGCGTGCGACGGCCTGCAGTTGCGCGCCGTCGGGCCGTCCGACGATCACGGGGCGTTCGAGTGGCACCTCTGCGCCGACAGCGTCCAACCGCACCCACGCGATGACGCCGTCGTCATGGGCGGGGAACGTGCGCCAGCCCGGTCGGCCCGCGCAGGTCAGCCGCAGCCCGTGCCATCGGCAGACCAGCGCACCGTCGTCGACGATGGCGGTGGAGAGGTCCGCGCCCAGATGCGGACAGGCGCCCGGCCCGACGTGAAGCTCGCCGTCCTGCCCGCGCCACGCGACCAGTTCGATTCCGGCAACGGTGATCCCCACCGGTCGTTCGCCGATGCTCGCCGCCGCGGCGAACGCGTACCAGTTGCCGCTGGCCCTGGCTTGCGACCGCGCCAGTGCTGACCCAATCACCGCAGCCGACGCCTCTCGGTGGGTGGGGCGCTGGGCGGCCCACTTCGCGCGCGGAAGCAGTTGAAACGGAACGACCTTCGTCACCCTGTTTCTCACCTCGGTGAGTCGATTCATCCGAGTACCCGCCTTCCATCGCGGGCCAGCCGTCGCGGCGCCGCCGCCGGACGGCCCCCGCGCGACGCCCGGTCTGGGACGCGAAGTCGTTCCGTCATCGGGGTGCATCCGCGAGAAAGGTGTGTACGACGCCGCGCTGCCAGCCGGGTACCGTCTCGCTGCGCACGTTCGTGAATCCGTTGCCACGCAGACGTTCCCGGAAGCCCGAGGCACCGTCGAACTGGTTCACGCTGCGCCGCAGGTACGTGTAGAGCGAGGCGTCACCGGTGCGGAGCCGGCCTGCGGGGATGATCACGGTCGTGCACACCGCGTTCCACACCGCGGTCGCCAACCGCGAATCCCGGACGGAGTACTCGTGCACGGCGAGCCGGCCGCCTGGACGCAGCATGTCGCGGAAGGCCCGCAGCTGCGCGTCCCGGTCAGCGAGATTCCGAATGAGATACGCGGCCAGGATCCCGTCGAACTGTCCGCCGACGTCCGCATCGTCGAGCTGCTCGATCCGACTGTGCACGAAGCGCACCGATGCGGGCCACTTCTTGGCCCTTGCCTCGGCCAACATGCCGAAAGACCCGTCGACGCCAATGATCTCGGCCTGGGGCGCGGCGGCCAGCAGGGCGGCCGTCGATGCCCCGGTGCCGCACCCGGCGTCCAGCAGTCGCAATCCTCGGCCACCGTCTGGCAGTTGCATCCGTTGCGCGGAGAGCCTCAAGTGGTCGTGATAGCCGGGGTTCGCTCCGACCAGGCGGTCGTATGCGGGCGCTCCGGCGTCGAATGCCGACGGCACGTTGGCGGGTGTCACGTCGTCCGGACGGCTCACGATTCATCCGCCTGATCTGCCTTGGGCCGCTGACGTTCCCACAGCAGGAGGACTGCGGTCACCATCGCCCACCCGAACAGGAAGTCCTCGACGGGGATGTCGAAGGGGAAGCGCACGCCGATCGTGTGGTCGTCGTCGTACAGCACGATCGGTGCGCTGAGTTTGGTGAGCCAGCCATCCACCACGATCTGGAACGCGAGCACGATGCCCATCGAAATCCAGTAGCCGGGTTTGCGGAGCAGACCGGTGTGCAGGATCCCGAACTCCCACGCACACACCAGGATGACCGCGATCACGGCCGGAACGGTGTAACCGATGCCGGTCATCGGCGCCGCGCCTTCCGATCGTCCTTGCGGCGCAGCCTCGCCAGCGTGGCGTTCACCGCCGAGTACGTCAGCAGCCCGCAGAGCGGTATCACCAGGAAGAACAGCAGTTCCTCGAGCGGTATCGCGAACGGCAGGTGGATGCCCGTGACGTACGTCGGGTTGTACGTCCACACCCCACCCGCAATGGCCAGCGCGTCCCACACGACGAAGACGATGGCCACCGGAAGGATGGCGCGCGCCGCTCTGCTCGCCTGCCGGTAGACACCGGTACCGAAGAACTCCAGCGGGGCGGTGACGAGCAGACATGCCGCGAGCACGATCAGATACTCCCAATGGCCCATGGATCAATTCTCGTCCGTCCCGGGGGCCTTTTGAAGCCTGGCGCGCCACGCCTTCACCAATCCCGTGCCCGCCACCCGCACTCGACGCGCCGTGCCCACGGTCGCGCGCTGATCGAAGACGGCGAAGTCAATCTCCTCGATCCGTTCCAAGATCTCCGAATACAGCGTCAGCGCCGCCTCCACGCAGGGCCGCGACCGCGGGTCCAGGCGCGCGATGCCGTGTTGCGCGCGGGCATAGACCTCGCGGGTGACGGCGTGCTGGTCGGTCAGCGCCGCCCGCACCCGCGGGTCCGTGCGCCGGTTGTCGTGACACCACGTCAGAAGATCGCGGTCGACGCCGTGGGCGGCGAGCTCGTCGGCGGGGAGGTAGACCCGGCCGCGTTGCAGGTCTTCGTCGACGTCGCGCAGGAAGTTGGTGAGCTGGAATGCCTTTCCCAGTGCGGCCGCATAGGGGGCCGCCTCCTCCGGCGGGCCCACCGTGCCCAGAACGGGCAACAGTTGCAACCCGATGACCTCTGCCGAGCCATACATGTACCGGTCCAAGGCTGCCCGGTCGGGATAGTCGGTGACGGTCAGGTCCATCTGCATGGAGGCCAGGAAGTCGTCGAACAGCTGCCACGAGATGCCGTAGGCGCGGGCGGTGTGCACCACGGCGACGAGCACCGGGTCGTCGTCGGCGTTGGTCGTGCCGTTGGTCATTCGGTCGAACAGTCGGGTGGCGAGGTCCTGCAGGCGAACGGCCCGT
The DNA here is from genome assembly GCF_040509115.1 of Mycobacterium sp. GTDB lineage: Bacteria > Actinomycetota > Actinomycetes > Mycobacteriales > Mycobacteriaceae > Mycobacterium. The sequence goes on from NZ_JBEVLO010000191.1 coordinate 12,162, forward strand.
TGGGCGGTGCTCAGGGCCGGGTCGAAGTCGTCGAGGATGTCGTCGGCCCGGCGGGCGAACCCATAGAGGGCGTGTACCGCTGGGCGTTGGCAGGGTGCCAGCAGCCTGGTAGCCAGGAAGAACGTGCGGCCGTGTTCGGCGTTGATCCGTCGGCAGCGGCGGTAGGCGTCACGCACGGCCGCCTCGTGCACGCCCGCTGCGTCGAGCTCGTTCACGACGCCACCCCGCGTAGTCCTGGCCGCCTGGCCTCCGCGCCGGTGATCCGGTCGGCAGCCAGTCGACCGGAGATCATCGTGGTCGGGACGCCGACGCCGGGTACCGTCGACGATCCCGCGAGCACGACGTTGTCGATGCCCCGGATCGTGTTGGCGGGGCGGAAGGGCCCGGTCTGAGCGAAGTTGTGCGCCAAGGCGAACGGGGTGCCTGCTGCCATGCCCTGGGCCTGCCAGTCGGCGGGCGTGTCGACCCGCAGGATCTCGGCGTCCTCACCGATCCCGGGTAGCCGGGCCTGAACGACGTCCAGCATCCGGCGGACGTAGTCATCGCCGCTGACCGCCCAATCAACCTTGCCCACGGCGGTGTTGGGGGCCGGAGCCAGGACGTAGAGCAGGTCGCGCCCGGCGGGGGCCAGACCGGGGTCGCTGGCCGTCGGCCGGGTTACCAGCAGGGACGGATCGGACATCGTGCGTCCATCGTCGATGATGTCGCGGAACGTCTGCTTCCACGCGTCGCCGAAGACGATGTTGTGGTGGGCGCCGAGATGAGCGCTGCGATCAGCCCCGTGATGGGCGCTGGGATCCCCGACGGCACGGCAGCCGACGTGTGCCACCACCGCCGACGGCGCTGCCCGCAGCGGCACCACCCGCCGCGGTGTCCGGCCCAGCAGACGGTAGGTGTCTGGGAGTTCGGTGGTGAGGACCACCGCGTCGGCGCCGAATGTCTGGCCGGAGTCCGTTCGGACGGCACTGACCCTTCCGCCGTTGGCCTCCAGTCCGGAAACCGTTGTCTGGTAGACGAATTCGACGCCTGCGTCGACTGCCGCGGCCGCCATCGCGTCGGGCAGGGCCCGCATTCCGCCGCGCGGAAAGTAGACCCCGGAGATGGTGTCCATGTAAGCGATGACGGCGTAGACCGCCAGCGCCCGTTGCGGAGGTACGCCCGCGTAGAGCGCCTGAAAGGTGAACACCCGGAGCAGTCGCTCGTCGGCCACGAAGCGGCGCACCACGCGGTCCCATCGCCGGAATCCGCCGATCGCGGCCAGCCGGGCGAGTTGTGGGGTCAGCAGTGCGAGCGGGGAGTCGAAGTTGGCCGCGATGAAGCCGTCGAACTCGACCTCGTAGAGCCGGGTCAGCCAGGCCCGCAACCGTCGGTAGCCGTCGGCCTGGGCTCTGCCCGCCAAGCGCTCGACCTCGGCTGCCATCGCCTCGGCGTCGGCATGGACGTCCATGGCACTTCCGTCGGCGAACGAAGCGCGGTAGGCAGGCGCAACGGGAAGGACCTCTAGGCGATCGGCCATGGTTTCGCCGACCGCAGCGAACGCCTCGTCGATCAGGTCGGGCATGGTCAGCACGGTGGGGCCGGTGTCGAGCAGGTATCCCCCGATGTCGGCGCGACCGACGCGCCCCCCGGGGTGGGCGCCGCGCTCCAAGACCGTCACCTTCCTGCCGCGCCCCGCCAGGTGCAGCGCGGCGGACAGTCCGGAGAGGCCAGCGCCCACGACGACGACGTGATCGGTACGACCGCCCACGGTGCGGATGCTCACCTAAGTTCCCACTCTCGACCGTCCTGACCTCGGCGCGTCGCGCCACGGCCTGGCGAAGCCGCGGACGGTGCCGCGTCGCGCCACTTCGGACTTACCCTCATTGCGGCATTTCACTCACCGTTGCTCGATCGACTGTCGGGGCCCCAGGCCTTGGCGACCCGCCGCTGGGCGCTCATCACCAGCGGGTCGTACTGCAGGTGACGCAGCGGCGAGGGCGATCGGGACAACTCGACGAGATCGTCGAGGATCTGCTGGGCGACCACGCGCAGCTTGAGGTTGTGCCGCTGGGAATGTTCCTTCAGCACAGCGAACGCCCGATCTGCGTCGAGTCCGTAGATGAACATGAGCATGCCCTTGGCCTGTTCGATGACGGCCCGATTGGCCCGGAATTCGGCAACGGCGGCGGAAACGCGCTCGTCGAGGCCGTCTTCGGTCGCCTTGTCGCGTGTGGAGGCAAGGAGGGGACGCTCTTCCTGGGTGCTCACGCTCATCTCCGCTCCTCTGCGCGCGATTGCCGGGCGCCGACGCGTGCTACTCGACGTCGGCTGGGCTTTCTGAACGACTCGTAGTGTTCTGGACGAATAGTTCAATAGTTCGCGAAGTCGGCGACCACGTCAAGTGCGGCGCTCGGGCGGCTTCGAGACCGCGGGTGAGCCGGGATCGGCCTTACCACCACCCTCGGGGCCACCATCCTCGGGTTGGAACTCCGCAGACCCATCGTCTTCCTCGGCCTTGAGATGTTCTTCGGCACGCCTGTTGGTGTTCGACACGTTCGCTCCTTTCACGGGGGCACCTCATGGGTACCCATTCGCGAAACCGAACCTGCGCTGGCCCGCCACGTGAAGGTCCGGGGTGCGTGCACGAGACGCGGGAGGCCACGCGGGCAGCGGCGAGCGGGTGGGCGTGCCGGCCACGCTGCGGATATGTCAGCAGGCGTTCTCACCCGCCGGCGAATTGCGCGCTGGTAGCGACGGCCGCGGGTCGGAGGTGCCTAGCCGCGCAGGGTATCCGACGGTGACTCTCCGAAGCGTTCCTTGTACTGCTGCGCAAACCGGCCCAGGTGGAAGAACCCCCACCGGGTGGCGACCTCGGTGACGCGCAGTTCGGGATCGTGGCGGGAGACCAGTTCGTCGTGGACGTGCTCGAGCCGCACCTTGCGAACGTAGGACATCGGCGACATGCCGAAGCAGCGCTGAAACGATGCGTGCAGGGTGCGCACGCTGACGTTGCCCGCCCGCGCCAGCTCGGCGGGCGTCAGGGGTTCGTCGGCGTTCATCTCGATGAAGTCCACGACGGGCTTGAGGCGGCCCAACTTGACCTGGCCCGGCTCGGCGAGCATGTCGTCGCGGTACGGATGACTGCCAGCCACCAGGAGCTGGCTCATGATGAACGACTCCAATTGATCACGCGCCAAGGGCATGTCGGCGATCCCGCCGGGTCGGTCGAGTTCCTGTAAGAAGAACTCGACCGAGGCCAACAGGCTCGCGCCCGCAGGTGTCGAGAGGTCCAGTCCGAAGTCGAAGTCGATCGCCGACTGCACGGGCGCCCCGAGCAGTTCGGTCAGGTGGGACTCCAAGCTCCGGCGCGGCACCTTCAGGATGATCTGCCCGGCACCGGGCTCCCAGTTCACGATGTTGGTCTGCTCGGGATGCAGGATGACCCCGCGGCGCCGCGCTTCGGTCGTGGCCCGGCCGCCATCCGTCCGGGTCGCATGGGTCACGCCCTCAACCGTGAGATTGACGTGATAGCAGTCCTCCGTCGGGGGCATCTCCAGGGTCGCTTGCGCCCCGTAGGTCAAGAACCCCGCAGTGAACATGCGCTGCTCGACCGCGTTCATCGCCACGTCGAGATCGTCGGGTCGATCGGTGTGCAGCCGGTGGTCGAGATAAACCTCGCTCACGACGTCGCGGGCCTCCTCCAAGCTGCTGGTCCGCAGCACGGGATGCCCGTTCAGGGGTTGCGATTCCTCGTTCATCAGATCGTTCCTTCTGACCATCATGACCTGAGTCGGCACCCGGTCG
>NZ_JBEVLO010000192.1:0-10989 GCF_040509115.1 Mycobacterium sp.
CGACCTACCGAGGAGGGTTCCCCATCGGGCCTCGTAGAGGTCGGAGTCGATCTCGGCGTCCAGCGGTACCGCGATGCGCGTGAGGCCGGCGCGTCCGGCTGAGGTGAGACCGAGGACGGAATCCTCGATCGCCACACACTTTTCGGGTGCGACGCCGAGGTGGCGGGCCGCGAGGAGGTACGGCTCGGGATGTGGCTTGCCGTGGACTACGTCGTCGCCGGTGATCACCACGTCGAACGGCAGCGCCTCTGACTGGTCGAGCAAGACCGAGACGGTATCGCGATAGGTCATCGTCACCAACGCACACGGGAGCCCGGCAGCTTCGACCGAATCGAGGAGTTCTAGCGCACCTGGCCGCCACGGGACGGCCGCGCGCATCCGTTCCGTAACGTGATCGACAACCGCCGCAACGATTTCCGAGGTGGGGCGGGCGAGTCCCGCGCGCTGCAGCAGCACCGAGAAATCCGGGAGTGCGGTGCCCACCGACGCGAGCCGGTCGGCTTCAGTCCACGCGCCGCCAGCGGCCTCCACCATCTCTGCGCCGATGTCGGAGTACAGATGCTCGGACTCGAGAAGGGTGCCGTCGAGATCGAAGAGGATTGCCGACGGCCGGGTCATGCAGCCGACTTCGCAGTGTCGTCGAGGGCGGTGGCGAGAGTGCAGACGAGGCGATCGGCGTCGACGTCGTCGTAACTGAGCAGAGGCCGGATCTTGAGCACATTCGAGTGCGGACCCGCCACCGACAACAGCACACCCCGATCGCGCATGCGGTTCACCACCGCGAGCGTGCGCTCGGCGTCCGGTTGGGTGGTGCCGGGGCTGACGATCTCGACGCCGTGGAACATGCCTGCTCCACGGACGTCGCCGATGCACGGGTGGTGGTGACCGAGTTCATTGAGATCATCGAGGATCCGCGCTCCGAGCTTCTCGGCGTGCTCGGCCAATCCCTCCGACTGAATCACGTCGAGAACGGCTCGTGCTGCCGCCACCGGCACGCTGCTTCCGCCAAAGGTGTTGAAGTAGGGGACGCTAGTGCCGAACGCATGCAAGACATCGTCGGTCGCGACCATCGCGGCGACGGGCATACCGTTGCCCATCGGCTTTCCGAGGGTGATCAGGTCCGGCGTCACGCCATGCCGCGCGAATCCCCAGAACTGGGCACCGGTTCGCCCGAATCCCGGTTGTACCTCGTCGGCGATGAACACCGCACCCGCCTCACGTGCGGCCGCGACTGCTGGGCCCAGGACACTCTGGTCGGGCAAGACTCCATCGGAAGCGAAGATCGTGTCCACGATGAACGCCGAGGGTGTGATTCCTGAAGCTCGGAGATCGGCGAATGCCGACCGAACCTGATCGGCGAACCAGGCACCGAGCCCTTCAGATGGCGTACGACGAAGGGAATCCGGAGCCTCGACGGTGCGTACGTGCGGTTCGAGCATGTCCGCACCGATTGCCGGCGAGATCGCGGCGACCGCTGCACTGGTTCCGTGGTACGCCTCGCGAGTGACCACGATCCCGGTTCCGCCGGTTGCCTTCGCCGCCACCCGCAGGGCCAGGTCGTTGGCCTCCGAACCGGAATTGGTGAACATCACGTGGGCCAGCTCGTCGGGGAACGTCGCGAGCAACTGCTCGGAGTACTCCACGATTCCGCGCTGCAGATAGCGTGAATGCGTGTTCAGCTGGGCCATCTGGTCGTGCACGGCCTGCACCACCGCCGGGTGCGCATGGCCGATGCTGGCGACGTTGTTGTACGCATCGAGGTACTCCTCGCCGTTCGGCCCGTATAGGTAGCTTCCCTTCCCCCGGACCACGTGAACCGGACGTCGGTAGAACAGACGGTAACTGGGTCCGAGAACCCGCATCCGCCGCAACACGAGGTCGCGATCCTCCGGTGTCAGTGCGGCGAGATCGTCAACGCGGAATGCGTTTCCGTCGATGACACTCGAGTTGGTCATGTCGTTCTCTCCTTGATGTGCGCGGATCGATCAGAGCGCGTGCAGCCACTGACCCCAACGCGGGTCGGCAATCTTCGTCCGAGCGCGCGCAAGCTTCCACGCGCCGTACTTGTAGTAATCGAAATCCCATGCCGTGTTGAGTGTTTGATTGACACATCCCCACAGTCCCCATTTCAGGTCGCCGACTGCCGAAACGACATGGAGGCGTGCCACTGCATCCCATCGCGCCGAGCCATACATCTCCTCGACACATTGCAGCGTCGTTTGTTCGTCGTAGAAGAACTCGGTGACGGCGACCGCGAGCTCATAGGAACGCTCGTTGTTGGAGGCGAACTCGAAATCGACCAATTGCATGGGCTTTCCCGGGGCGATCAGGAAGTTGCCAGGCATCGGGTCGTTGTGGCATGGGACGATGTCGAGTCCAGAGGCGTAGAACGCTGCCTTCGCGGCGGAATACTCCCGCAGGAGAGTGCTGGTGAACGGTGGCACCTCGACGCCCATCTCCCTTACCTGTTCGAGGTGCTCGTCGGTGAGATCGAAGATGGTCTTCGTCACCGGGAGTTTCTCGATCTGCTGAAATGCCTTGTGCAACCGCAGCACGGACTCCGTTGTCTGCCAACGCTTCAAGTCCCCGTTGGTGCAGGCGCGGTAACCTTCCAGGAACTCGACGATCTCGATCCCGGTATCCGGGTAGAAGCGGACGATGCGGGGGCTGATGCCGAGTTCCCCGGCGCGCATCGCCGCCACGTGGGAGTTGTCCCGATCGATGAATTCGTCCGTTCCTTCACCGGGAACCTTGAGGAAGTACGCAATCGATTCACCTGCGACATCGATCCGCCAGTTGCTGTTCTGCAATCCGCCCGTGACAGGCGAATAGCGGATCTCGCGCCCCGACCACTCCGTCACGTCCCGGAGACACTCTTCGACTTTGAGTTCCTCGGGTGTCTGCCCAGTGCCGAGGCGACGCGTACCCGTTGGTGTCGGGTCGTAGTCGTGGTCCGTCCGCGTCGTCATGCCAGTCTCCGGAGGTAGTCGTCCATCCGCCGATCCCCGATCGCCGTTCGCGCCCAAGAGAACATCCAGTCCGAGAACTTCGAATACTCCAGCGTCCCTGGATCGCAGTGATCGGCCCACGCACCGATCAGTCCGCCCCTGACGGCTTCGGCGGCGGCATAGCATTGGGCCCGGGCGAACAGCCTGGGATCGAAATCACCCCACGCCTCCTCGAACAACTCTTCGGCGTCGTCACGCCCGAATGCGAGTTCGAGGATGAGTGAACCCACGTCCTGGATGGGGTCTGCACGTGTCGCCCAGTCGTGGTCGAGCAGGGCGATCGCTCCGGTCGAGCGGTCGATCGCGACGTTGGAACTGTTGGCGTCCCCATGGATCAGGGCGAGGTCGTAGTGGGTCTCATTGATCCGAAGTTCGGCCTCAGCCAGGGTGTTCAACATCCAGGCGACGTCTTTGGGAAGGTAGGCGTTCACGGTGGTGAGTTGGTCGTGAAGTGAGCGAACGTCGTCGAACACGGTTTGCTCACGAGCTTCGGGAACGGTCAGGTCCCACACTGCTCGCCGAGTCCGGATCAGTGCTGAACGGCGCTCGGCGGTGCCGAAGTCGGCGAGGGATGCCGTCGAATGTGTCTCGGTCAGATCGTCCATCACCAGCCATCCCTCGGTGACGTCGGCGTCCAGTACGCGTGGCCCCAAAGCGGCCTCGCCGACCGCCGTCGTGACCGCGAACGACGACGCGACGTCGATGTAGGTCTGGGCGCAGACGGTCAGCGTCTTCACGAAAACGGTTGTGCCGGAGTCCGTGGCCCGTTGTCGCGAGCGATGTGAATCTGCGCCCCACCATTGCGGGCTGGCCATCGTCGGCGCAGGTTGGGCGAGCGTGTCATCCCTTGAGAGCGCGATCACGTCATTCGCCGTCCGAATGGCCTGCGGCGAAGCATTCGGACGGGAGCGGGGGCAGGTCGAGCGGTCGTTCCGGCCACGTGTACGTGACCGGTCGTCTGGCCTCGAGCCATTCGGTCACGGCCAGGACCCGCGCATCGGAGAATCGTGGCCCGGCGATCTGAACGCCGATCGGCATTCCGTGACTCATCCCGAAGCCGACGGTCGAAGCCGGCTGCCCGGTCTGGTTGAACCAGCACGTGAACGAACAATGTTCTACCGGCGCCGCGGGATTGAGGCCGATCATCTCTGCGCGATGGCCGAGGCCGGGCAGGACGGGTGACAGCACGACGTCGAACGGGGCGAGGGTCGCCGTAACGTGGGCGGCCGATGCCGCCACCTCGCTGAGGTCGGTTTCGTGCTGGGCGGCACTGATTCCGTCGGCGGCGGACGACCACTGCACGATGTCGTCCAACACGTCACGGCGGTGTTCGGCGTCGAGGGCGGCCCACTCGGTGCGCGCGCGAACGGCGAAGAGTCGGTCGAGCGCGTCGAACGGATTGGTGGTGAACACCGGGGGAATCTCGCTCACCTGCGCGCCGGCGTCGGTCAGGCGGTGGGCGGCGTCGAGGACCACGGTGCGCACTTCGTCCAGAACGGCGAAGCCGTACCCCATGTCGAGCATGACCCCGACTCGAAGTCCGGTGACCGCGGCGTCACCCAGCTCGGCAGCGCCCAGCTCGATTGGCCCGCCGGGCAGGCTCAGGTGATCGCGGGAATCCGGTTGCGAGAGAACCGAGAACAATTCGGCGGCCTCGCGGACGGTGCGGGCCATCGGCCCGGCAGAGCGAACCATGCTTGGCGCCAAGTGGGGGATGCGGCCCTGTGTCGGCTTGAGAGCGACGAGTCCGCAGTGGGCCGCGGGTAGGCGGACCGAGCCGGCGATGTCGCTGCCCACCGACATCGATCCGATTCCCGCGGCAAGGCTGGCCGCCGCTCCAGCGCTTGATCCGCCGGGACTCATCGCGAGGTTCCACGGATTGCGGACGATGCCGTAGAGCGAACTGACTCCGGATGCCAACATCCCAAAGTCCGGCATCGTCGTCTTGGCGAAGATGACCGCGCCTGCTTGCTTGAGTCTGGCTGCCGGCGGCGAGTCGAAGTCGGAGTCGGCCAGGTGGCGATGTCCCGCCGAGCCGTGGCGCCACGGCGTGGACTTCGCGGAGACGCTGTCCTTGATGGATATCGGGATCCCGTCCAGGACGCCGAGGGGCGAGCCATCGGCCCACCGCGCTGCCGACGCCCGTGCCTGTTCTCGCGCTTGGTCGGCGTTGAGGTAGGCGATCGCGTTGAGCTGGGTGTCGACATCGGCGACCTTCCCGAGCGTCGCGTCCAACACCTCGACCGGCGTCAGCTCGCCGGACGCGTATGCGTCTCGGAGGTCGGCAGCCGTCCGGTGCGCGGCGACGGCGGCAGTCATCGTGTCACCACCGGAGTTCCGACGAGCCATCCGCCGTCGACCACGAGGATCTCGCCAACGATGTGATCTGACAACGGCGAGCACAAGAACAACACCGAATCGGCGATTTGGGCGGGTGACGCCCATTTGCCATTCGGCGTCTGTTTCTCCAGCGCGTCGCGGATCGATGAGTCGTACAGTGCGGTCATGTCCGTCTCCACGAAGCCCGGCGCAACTGAGTTGATGTTGATACCCATTGGGGCGTAGTCGATCCCAGCTTGACGGGTGAGGTTGACCACCGCTGCCTTCGCCGAGCAATAGGCGGCGAAGCCAGGATTGGCCCTCAGTCCGCTGATGGACGTGATGTTGACGATCTTCCCCTTGCGCCCGGCAGCGAGCATGGCCCGGACGGCCGCACGCATGCAGTAGAACGTTCCGTCGACATTGATCCGGAACTGGTCGCGCCACATCTCGTCCGTGGTGTCGGTCAGTGATCCCGCGAGCAGCGCACCAGCGTTGTTGACCAAGATGTCGAGACCGTGTTCCGACTCGACCCGTTCGACCACCGACGCCACCTGATCAGCGTCGGAGATGTCGAGTTCCCACGATTCGGCCCGCCCACCGCGATCGACGATCGTCTGCCAGGTTGCCGTGTCGCGGTCGGCCCTGTGATCGGAACGATCGGCGATCACCACCCGCGCGCCGGCCTCGGCCAGTCTCAAGGCCGTCGCCCGGCCGATGCCCCGCGACCCACCGGTCACCAGCGCTGTTCGATTCGTCAAGTCGAGCATTTGGCCCACTCCCTTGCGTCTGTGACATCTGCGGCGGTACACGTGCGCCGCTTGCAGTCCGGCGCTCGCGATTAGCGGTAGGCTCGATCTGAACCATTTATGGTTCAGCTCTGCTACCGTAATGGTACGTAAAGGTACACCACCGCAGTGCAAATGGGTCAAGGCCACACAGCGATTCAGCTCGGCGAATGAGCAGGGAGGGACGAGCGGAACGATGAGTTCAGCTGAGCAGGTCCACCAGACGCTCGTGCGGCTGTGCGACGAATTTCGTGGTCGTGGTGTCGCCAGGCTTCCCGCCGAACGCGACCTGGCGGACAGACTCGGCGCCTCCCGCAGCACGGTCCGGCGAGTCCTCAACGAGATGGAGAAGGCCGGCTCCATCTATCGCATGCGCGGCCGCGCCGGCGGCGCCTTCCTCACCGGTGTCCCGACGGATCCGATCACCCCCGGTGAGGTTCCCGACATGGGTGGCCCTTCCCGCAAGGTGATCCGCGACCTCAATCACGCCGTCGGGCTGCCAAAGATGCTGTCGGACCAGGGATTCAACGTCGGCACGCAGGTGATCAGGGCCGGACTGGAAGCACCGGCTGAGGCCGTGCGGACGTTCTTTGGCCTGGTCGAGAACCAACCGGTGGTGTCCCTGCTCCGCGTCCGCTACGCCGATGGCGAGGCGCTGTCCCTCGAGCACGTGTTCCTGCCCGCGCACCGACTGCCTGGACTTCTGCACCATCCGCTCAATCAGTCGATCTACGAACTACTCGCCAAGGAGTACGACGTTCAGGTCGCTAGGTCGAGCGAAGCGATCGAGGCCACGGTATGTCCGCCCTCAGCATCGGACATGCTTGGCACCTCCGTCGATGCGCCGCTATTGAAGGTGACCCGCCAGTCCTGGGACGACACCGACCTGCCCATCGAGTACTCCGTCGACCTGTTCCGTGCCGATCGCACCCGGCTCACGGTCCACACCGACGTGGCCAGCAAGAAGAGTCGGGTGGTCCCGTTGGACCAAAGTAGTGACTTTCCACAAACCATTCCGCAATCCGTAACGACCATTTAACATACCTTTCACGACCGCGGTGTGAACATAAATGGTTCAGACGCATCGTCGTCGCGTGTCGCCGCCATTGGTCGCGGCACTCACTTCTTCAGACACACGAGGGTATGGACATGAAACGAAGACTCGCTATGTTGCCGCCACGGCCGGTGAAGGCCATCCTGATCGGGATCTACTCGATCGCCCTCCTGATGGCGATCGTGCCGCCGTTCTACCTGTCGGCCAGCGGCAACGCGACGGTCATCGCGGGGATGCCGGCCGCGATCCTCTACTGGATCGTCAACGCGGTTCTCGTCGCGTTCGCGCTGACGGCGCTCTACGTCTACGAAGATGCCCGCGGCGAGTTGGACGAGGAGATCGCGCCATGATGATCATGCTCGGAATGCTCGTGGCGTTCTACGCCATCGTCGTGGCGATCTTGTACGTCACACAACAGACGACCAAACCGACCTTCAACGAATACGCCGTCGGAAATCGGAGCTACGGACCGTGGTTCATCGCGATGTCGTACATCAACTCCTGGTGGCCCGGCTCGACCTTCATCGCATTCTTCGGTCTTGCAACGGGTTACGGAATCTTTGGCTTCTACGGGCTGGCGTACTCCACCCTCGGGGTGGCCTTCATGTACTTCATGGCAACCCGCGCATGGCGGTGGGGAGCGGCATACGGCTTGCGCACACAGCCCGATCTGCTGGGAAGGAGATTCGATTCGACAACGGTGCGCCGCATCGCCAGCGCGATCGGTGTGATCTCGTTGTTCCCGTGGATCGTCCTCGGAATGCAGGCGCTCGGGGTGATCTTCGAGATTGCCAGTGCCGGTCACTGGAGCGTGACGACCTGTCTGATCGTCGGGCTCCTGTCGATCGTGGTGCGCCAGTTCTGGACGGTCAAGATGGGCATGCGAGGCCTCATCATGACGGACGTGTTCCAAGGCGCCGTGGCGTACGGCGGCGCGATGATCGTTTGTCTGTTGATGCTCCTCGGGATCGGCTCGACGCCGGTCTCGTTCTCTGATCTCGGGCACGTCGCCGAGCAGTACCTTCGCGTTCCCGGGGATGGTGACGGCTACGGGCCGTGGTATCTGTTCAGCCTCATCCTCACCGGAGTCGTCGGTTCGCTCTGCTGGCCAACGAGTTTCCAGCGCATCTACACCGCCTCCGGAGTTCGCTCGGTGAAGTCGGGCACCGTCCGCACCGTCTTCCTTTCTGGCGCGTTCTACACGCTGCTGATGCTGGTCGGCATCGCCGCGGCGGGCAGCGCGGGCGTGATCGACGCACCGCAGGATGGATGGTTCACCCTGCTCAACGACTACGGGGGCACCTGGCTCCTCGGTTTGGCGGTGACGATCGTGTTCGCGGCGTCGATGGGCCACATCGACGGCGCCGTCCAGGTCAGCGGGCTCCAGATCGCCAACGACCTCATCGGTGTCAGTGGCCGCTTCACGGACGGTCAGCTGACGAAGATCGCCAAGGGCTCGATGGTCATCGCGATGGTATTGGCAGCCGTACTCGCCTTCGCCACGCACGAGATGCCCAGGTTGCAGCTGCTCGCCCAGATCAGCTACCAGGGAATCGTGCAACTTGCCGTGCCGCTCTTCCTCGGCATCTTCTGGAAGGGTGGCAACAAGTACGGCGCCAACGTCGGCATGGTCGGCGGGTTCATCGTGGCTGCGGTGCTCACCTGGATCTATCCCGATGACATCCGTGCGCTCGGTTCGATAACGGGAGGCATCATCGGACTGGTCGTCAATCTGGTTCTCTACCTGTCGGTCTCGGCGGCGACCGGCCGCACCGATGCCGACCGCTCTCGAGTCGAAGCGTTCTTCGCCGTTGCGCGCGGAGCGCGCGCGGCGTCGGTTGACGAGGCATCGTCCGGATCGCCAACCGAAGCGGCGGTGCACTCCGGCAACTGATCACGATGGCTAGGCGAGGTGTCCGTCGGGTCGTACGAGTCCGGCCTCGGTCTTGACGGGCTGTCCAGTGCCCAAGCGCTCGAACAGGTTTCCGCCGTCTGGCAGTGGAAGGTTCGGGACGCGTCTCCCGGTGCCGTAGGCGACGCTGAGCCCGGAGAGACGCTCGGCGAGTTCGCGGGACATGTCCGGCGCCGTCGCGATCAGCCCGCTCAACACCGCGCGTAGCGCCTGCCCTTCGGGTGAGTAGGCGGTCATCAGCGCAGTCTGGGCCCTGGTGTGTTCAAGTAGGTTCGCGCCGACGGGGTGGCGCTCCTCGTGGTAGGTGTCGAGCAGCGCTTGGTCGGCTTGCCCGGTCAGGACGGCGGCAAGCTTCCAGCCGAGGTTGTGCGCATCCTGGATGCCGACGTTCATGCCGACGCCGCCGGTCGGGAAGTGCATGTGGGCTGCGTCTCCGGCCAGCAACACATCGCCCTTGCGGTAGGTCACGGCCTGCCGGGTCTCGTTGCCGAAGCGCGACAGCCACACCGGGTCGCGCATGCCGAAGTCGGTGCCTGCGATCTGGCGGACCGTCGTCCGCAGCTCATCGAGGGTGAGTTCGCCGGGCCATTCTGGGCGGTTGGTGGCGGGATCGCCACCGACAAGGCGATGAATCCCGCCGGGCAGCGGGACGATCATCACGGAGCCGTCGACACCGCTGATGGTTGTCACACCGCCGCGCGGCGGAGCGTCGAGCATCACGTCACCGAGCCAACCCCACGTCGTGGCATCGGTACCGGGAAAGTCGATGCCCGCCGCGGTACGGACGGTGCTGCGGGTCCCGTCGCAGCCCACCACGTAGCGAGCGCCGAGCACCTCGCCGTCGGACAGCTCGACACCGTTGTCCCTCAACCCGACGACACGGCAGTTACGCCGGATCGTGGCGCCCATCCGGCGAGCACGCGCTTCGAGCAGTTCCTCGGTGCGCGCCTGCAGTAGGGCGAGGGTAAACGCGTATGGCGTATCCAGCACCGAGAAGTTCATCCGATCCGGCAGCCCGCCGAAATGCCCGTTCGGAATGCGGATGCCCTCAGATAGGAACGGCTCCGCGACGCCGCGACTGGCGAAGATCTCGATCGTCCGGGGATGGATCGTAAGTGCCTTGGAATTGGGGTCCCGAGAGCCTCTCGCCTCGACCACCGTGACGGACGCTCCGCCCAGCCGCAGCTCCCCGGCAAGCCACAAACCGGTGGGACCGGCGCCCACGACCACGACATCTACCATCACACGCTCCCTTGGTCACTGACTAATTGGCTGGATCGATTACACTTGGTCGGTGACCAAGAGTCAAGCGGACATCGTGCACGCCGCAATCGACCTCCTCGACGAGCAGGGCTCCAGTGCGGTCTCCATTCGCGCCGTCGCGCGGCGCCTCGAGGTGCAGATGAACACCGTCCTGTGGCACACCAAATCCAAGGCCCGGCTGGAGGAGTTGATGGCCGACGCGATCGTCGCCGGTGTTTCACTCGACGACTTGCCGCAGCACTGGAGCGAGCGCGCGACCGAGATCGCCCGCCGCTATCGACGCGCGCTGCTAGCCCACCGTGACGGTGCCGCGGTCGTGGCCGGCACCTACGCGGCCGAACCGGCCACGTTGGACGTCGCCGAGGCGCTTGTCGCGGCGTTGCTTGATGGCGGTCTGTCCAACCGCAAGGCCGCCTGGACATGCTGGAGCCTCATCTACTTCATCCTCGGACTGTGCCAGGAAGAACAGGCCCTGCCCGTCCGCTCCATCGGCGATCTCGCAGTGGGACAACGACCCGCGCTGCAGCGCGTGCTGGCCTTCCTCACCGAAGAATCCTTCGACGAACGATTCGAGTACGGCGTGGCAAAGCTTCTCGCGCAATAGCGTTCCGACGTCGACCAAGCCAAGGGGTCTCGGCGACGTCG
>NZ_JBEVLO010000193.1:0-13190 GCF_040509115.1 Mycobacterium sp.
TGCACTCCGGGATGCCCAGCATCGTCACGCGCGACGTCGACGGGATGTCGCTGGCCGGGGGCATCCTCAAGGGCGCCAACCGCACCTTCCTGGTGCCCGCCGTGCTGGCGAAGGTGTTGGAGTCCGGGCCGGACGCCGTCAAGTTGTTCAGTGCCTTGAAGACCTACGCCTACGGTGCGTCGCCGATGCCGCTGCCGCTGCTCCGGCAGGCCTTGGAGGCGTGGCCGGACACCGACTTCATCCAAGCCTACGGGCTGACCGAGGTGTGCGGCGTCGTCAGCAGGCTGATGCCCGAGGATCACCGCAACGGCAACGAGGAGCGCTTCGTCAGCGCGGGCAAGGTGGTACCCGGCGCCGAGGTGCGGGTCGTCGACCCCGACACGCTCGACGACGTTCCGCAGGGGGCGCAGGGCGAATTGTGGTTCCGGACCGGTCAATTGATGAAGGGCTACCACAACAAGCCGGAGGCTACGGCCGAGGCGATCACCGAGGACGGCTGGTTCCGCACCGGTGACATCGGCAGGGTCGACGAGGACGGCTACATCTTCGTCGAGGACCGGCTGAAGGACATGATCATCACCGGTGGGGAGAACGTCTACTCCATCGAGGTGGAGCGCGTGCTCGCAGAGCATCCCGCCGTGGCCGAGGTCGCCGTCATCGGCGTGCCCGACGAGAAGTGGGGCGAGGCGGTGAAGGCCGTCGTATCGCTCGAGGGCGAGGCCAGTGAGGCCGACATCATCGCATTCGCTCGCGACCGGCTGGCGGCGTACAAGTGCCCGAAGACCGTCGACGTTCTCGACGAACTGCCGCGCAACCCGACGGGCAAGATCCTGAAGAAGGATCTCCGTCAGCCGCATTGGGAGAAGACCGGCCGCAAGGTCTGAGACCCGCAACGAATGTGAACGTGGCGACGCTCCACCCGAGAAGTGCGTCGTGACGTTCACACTCGGGCACGGCAGGATGGAGAGGTGATCCCGCCGCTGGATGAGCTGCTCGACGGACTTCACGTCGTCGCCCTCCCGATGCGGGTCCGCTTCCGTGGCATCGACGTTCGTGAGGTTGCGCTCTTCGAGGGGCCGCTGGGCTGGGGTGAGTTCGGCGCCTTCCCCGAGTATGGCCCCGCCGAGGCCGCGCACTGGCTGGCGTCGGGTGTCGAGGCTGCCTACGTCGCGCCGCCGACTCCCGTCCGCGACCGCATCCCCATCAACGCCACCGTTCCCGCCGTGCCCGCAGCGCAGGTGCCCGACGTGTTGGCGCGCTTCCCCGGGACCCGGACGGCGAAGGTCAAGGTGGCCGAGTCCGGCCAGACGCTGGCCGACGACGTCGCCAGGGTGAACGCCGTGCGGGGCATCGTTCCGACGGTGCGGGTCGACGCCAACGGTGGCTGGTCGGTGACCGAGGCACGCGCGGCGTGCGAGGCGTTGACGGCCGACGGCGCGCTGGAGTACGTCGAACAGCCCTGTGCGACGGTGCCCGAGTTGGCGGAACTCAGGCGACTGGTCGACGTGCCGATCGCCGCCGACGAGAGCATCCGCAAGGCGGACGACCCGCTGCTGGTGTTCCGGGCCAAGGCGGCCGACGTCGCCGTGCTCAAGGTCGCGCCGCTCGGTGGGGTGCAACGATTTCTCGACATCGGCCGCCAGTGCGACATCTCGGTGGTGGTGTCGAGTGCGTTGGACTCGGCCGTCGGCATGTCGCGAGGGCTGCTCGCGGCGGCGTGCCTGCCTGAGCTGCGACATGCGTGCGGGCTGGGCACGGGCGGGCTCTTCGTCGAGGACGTGGCCGAGCCGACGGTGCTGGTCGACGGTCATCTGCCCGTCGCGCCCGTGGTGCCCGACCCGGCGCGGCTGGCCGGGCTGGCCGCCCCCGCCGCCAGCAGGGACTGGTGGATCGGACGGATCAGGGCCTGCTATCCGCTGATGCGCTGACGCGCAGGGTTTCGTACCCATCGGTGCATAAGCGGTATCGTCGCAGGCATGACGGGTGACGTGAAGGCGCCGATGGGGCGGCCGCGGGCCTTCGACGCCGACGAAGCCCTCGCGGTTGCCATGCGGGTGTTCTGGGAGCAGGGCTACGAGGGGGCCACGCTCACCGACCTGACCGAGGCGATGGGCATCAGCCGCACCAGCATGTACGCGGCATTCGGCAACAAGGAAGATCTGTTCGTGCGGGCCCTGCAGCGCTATACCGAGGGCCCTGCCTCATACGGCGTTCGCGCGCTGCAGGAGCCGACGGCGCGACGGGTGGCTGCGGCGATACTCGCGGGGTCCATTGAAGCCACCGCCAGCGCGGACGGCCCGGCGGGGTGCCTTGGCGTCCAGGGTTCCCTGGCTGCCGGGGCCGCGGGGCGCGAGGTCCGCGACCTGCTGATCGCTTGGCGCAACGAGCCAATCGCGTACTTGCGCAAACGATTTGAACGTGCGGTCGACGAGGGCGATCTGCCCATCGACGCCGATCCCGGAGTGCTTGCGCGGTATGTCGTCACCATGTCCAACGGCATCGCGGTGCAAGCCGCGAGCGGCGCCAGCCCCGAGGAGCTCCGCCAGGTCGCCGACGCCGCCATGCGCAACTGGCCGTCCGCCTGAAACGGCAGTCGGCGTCACATCCTTGCCACGCTGCGCTGCATGGTCTTCGGGGCGATCCGCAACAACGTCGGCAGCAGCCTGACCGGGCCCGGCAGAGCCGTTGGTCGGCGGCGTGCCAACGCCTTGACGGTGGCGGCCGCCACGTCTGCCGGCGGGGTCTTCTTGCCCGTGTGGTTGGCGTTCATGGGCGTATCCGTCGTGGGTGGAAGAAGTTCGAGGACGTGGGTCTTGGTGGGAGCAAGCTGTCGGCGTAGCCCCTCGGCGAAGCCGTGCAATCCCGCCTTCACGGCTCCGTAGGTCGGCGCGCGGGTGGGGGAGACGAGGGCGAAGCCCGACGTGACGAACACGATCGCGGCGATTTCGGGCCAGCGGGTCAACACGTGACCGGTCAGCTCGATGGGCGCCGTCAGGTTGAGGGCGACTTCTTCTTCCAGGCCGCGGGTGGCGTCGGGGTCCGCTGCGAAGTCTCGTTCGATGAAGGTGCCTGCGTTGTTGATCAGGACGTCCAGCCGCCCGAACCGATCGGCGACCGCATCCAGCATCGCGATCCTCGCGTCTGCACTGGTGACGTCGGCTTGAATCGCCAAGGCATCGGGATGTGCTTGGGAGAAGCGCTCCAGTGCGGTCTCCGAGCGACCGCACACCGCTACTTCGTCGCCTTGGGCCAGGAAGGCCTCCGCCAGGCTGAGGCCGATACCTGACGTACCCCCGGTGATCAGTACGACCTGCTCCGATCCGTGGTGCCTGAGCATGGCGAGACATCCTTCCGTCGCTTTCGGTACCGCTCGGTACCAACACCACGCTAGCACTTCTGCACCTTTTGGTACAAAACATCGCAGATGAAGGTGCGCGGTCGCGGGAGCGCACCTGCGCGTGCACAATCCGCACTCCAGTAGGGTCGCTTGGGTGAATTTGGCGTACGACGACCGCGGCTCCGGCGAGCCCGTCCTGTTCATCGCGGGCCGGGGCGGAGCTGGTCGCACGTGGCATCTGCACCAGGTGCCCGCCTTCCAGCGTGCCGGCTACCGCGTCATCACCTTCGACAACCGCGGCATCGGAGCCACCGAGAACGCGCAGGGCTTCACCACCGAGCAAGTGGTCTTCGACACGTCGCGGCTGATCGAGAAGCTCGACGCGGGCCCCGTCCGGATCGTCTCGGTGTCGATGGGCTCGTTCATCGCCCAAGAGCTGATGCTCGCGCGCCCCGACCTGGTGTCGGCGGCGGTGCTGATGGCCACCAGGGGGCGCGAGGACCGCACGCGCGCCTTCTTCAACGCCGCCGAGGAAGAGTTCCTGGAGATGGGCATCGAACTGCCCGCACAGTACGACGCAAAGTCGCGGCTGCTGGAGAGCTTCTCGCCCAAGACCTTGAACGACGAGCAAGCTGTAAGGGACTGGATCGAGATGTTCACGATGTGGCCGACGAAGCCGACGCCGGGCTTCCGCAGCCAGCTCAGGATCAGGCCGGAGGGCAACCGGTTGCCTGCTTACCGGAACATTACGACGCCCGCGCTGGTGATGGGGTTCGCCGACGACGTGGTACTGCCTCCGCACCTCGGCCGCGAGGTCGCCGATGCCCTGCCCAACGGTCGCTACCTGCAGATATCCGACGCCGGGCACTTGGGCTTCATCGAGCGCCCCGACGTGGTGAACGCCGCAGCGCTGGAATTCTTCGGCGCGGGGGTATGACACGCTATATACGTGAACCCCTCGACGACCCAGGCGCGCATAGTCGTCGATGAGCTCGTCCGTGGCGGTGTCCGCGACGTCGTGCTGTGCCCCGGTTCGCGCAATGCGCCGCTGGCCTTCGCCCTCCACGACGCCGACCGCGCCGGCCTGCTGCGGCTTCACGTGCGCATCGACGAGCGCACCGCGGGATTCTTGGCCATCGGCTTGGCCGTCGCGGCCGGGTCGCCGGTATGCGTGGCGATGACGTCGGGGACGGCCGTCGCGAATCTCGGTCCGGCGGTCGTGGAGGCCAACTACGCCCGGGTGCCGTTGATCGTGCTGAGCGCCAACCGGCCCTACGACCTGCTCGGCACCGGCGCCAACCAGACGATGGAGCAGCTCGGGTACTTCGGTACCCAGGTCCGGGCCACCATCAGCCTCGGCCTTGCCGAGGGCGCCACGGAGAAGATGGATTCCCTGAACGCGCAGTGGCGCTCGGCGACGTGTCGAGTTCTGGTGGCCGCCACCGGTTCTCGCACGGGTAACGCTGGACCGGTGCAGTTCGACATCCCGCTGCGCGAGCCGTTGGTCCCCGACGCCGCCGACGCCGGGGAGTATGCCCCTGCGGGGCGCCCCGAGGGGCGGCCGTGGACCTACACCCCGTCGGTGTCGTTCGATCAGCCGCTGGACATCGACGTCACCCCGGACACCGTGGTCATCGCCGGGCACGGTGCGGGTGTGCACCCCAACCTCGCCGAGCTGCCGACCGTCGCCGAGCCGACCGCCCCCGCTGCGGCGAACCCCTTGCATCCGCTGGCCCTGCCTGCGCTGCGGCCACAGCAGGTCATCATGGCCGGTCGTCCGACGCTGCACCGCCCCGTGTCGACGCTGCTGGCCGACCCGTCGTTGCCGGTCTTCGCGCTGACCACCGGACCGCGCTGGCCCGACGTGTCCGGCAATTCGCAGGCCACCGGGACGAGGGCGGTGACGACGGGGACACCCGATCCGGCGTGGTTGCGCGCCTGCGCCGAGGCGAATGCCAACGCCGTCGCCACGGTGCGTGCGCAGTTGCACGCGCATCCGCTGACGACGGGCCTGCACGTGGCGGCGGCGGTCGCCGATGGGCTGCGGCCCGGCGACCAACTGGTGCTCGGGGCCTCGAACCCGGTGCGCGACGCAGCGCTGGTGGGCCTCAACGCCACGGGCATTCAGGTGCGATCCAACCGGGGGGTGGCCGGCATCGACGGCACGGTGTCGACGGCGATCGGTGCCGCGCTGGCGCACGACCGCTCGGGCGGGCGAACCATTGCCCTCATCGGTGACATGACCTTCGTGCACGACAGCTCCGGACTCCTGATCGGCCCCACCGAGCCGACGCCCAAGAGCCTGACCATCGTGGTGTCCAACGACAACGGCGGGGGCATCTTCGAGTTGCTCGAGCAGGGCGACCCACGGTTCTCGGACGTCTCGTCGCGGATCTTCGGTACGCCGCACGACGTCGACGTCGGGGCACTGTGCCGCGCCTACCACGTCGACAGTCGGCAGCTGGAGGTCGACGATCTCGGTGAAGCACTGCGTGAACCCTTCGATGGCATGCGGGTGCTGGAGGTGAAGGCAGACCGTTCGTCGCTGCGGGCTTTGCATGCGTCGATCAGAGCGGCCCTGTGACCGCGCTGACCACTGCGGCCGCCACCGTGATCCGGTGGGCGAGGGCGCTGTGGCAGGGTTTGATCCCGCATCTCTACGGCGAGCCGAATGAGACTCGGCCGCAACGCATCATCCGGTGGCTGCGCATCGCCGTCGTCGTCATCGCCTGCCTGGTCACGTTGCAGTCGGTGCTTCTGGTGTTCGGCGCGTGGCGCAACGATCGTCAGATCGAGGGCAACATGGGCGTCGCCGCGGCCGAGGTGCTCGATGCGGGACCCCGACGGTCCACCATCGAGTTCGTGACGCCCGACCGCGTCACGTACCGACCGGAACTCGGCGTGCTGTATCCGTCGGAACTGGACACCGGGATGCGCATCTACGTCGAGTACGACAAGAGCAATCCCGATCTCGTTCGCGTGCAGGACCGCAACGCGTCACTGGCGATCATTCCGGCGGCGTCGATCGCAGTGGTCGGATGGGTGACGGCGGCCGTCGGGCTCGGGGTGCTGGCCTTGGTCCAACGGCGATTCGACGGTCAGGACGCGATGACCTTGGACAGCCAGTCGTCGTCGTAGACGTCGAGCAGGTCGCCGCTGTTGAGATCGAGAATCGTTGGGGTGCCGGTGTCTACCGGGCTGGCGAAGTACAGCAATCCGAAGTTGGTGTCCTGCATCTCCGTGACGTCGACGGCCGGCTCACCCGATTCGATGGCCGATGCGGGTCCCTCGGGCACTCCGGCTTGGCGCGCCATGTCGGCGAGTTCTCCGTCGCTGGGGTGGTCGGCGCCGGCGTCGTAGTGCTTCCAGACCTCCTCGACGAAGCGCTGGAAGGCGATGGCGTCGGTGCTTGCGTCCCCGGCGGGGGTGGCGGCCGCGAACATGGCGTTGGCCACCCGTTCGGAGTGCAGGTTGGTCGGCGAGTCGAGGAACGTCATCGGCCGGTATATGACGGTGAGCTGTCCGGTGTTGAGGTATCCGCGAATCTGGTCGCCGAAGTCGGCCTGCAGATCGGCGCAGTGGTTGCACTGGGGCTCGGTGTAGATCTCCAATTGGACGGGCGCGTCGGGGAATCCGACTTTGATGCCGAAGCCGTCCTCGACGATTTCGACGGGTGGCTTGTTGGGGTCGGGTTGCGCGGTCCCGCTGATGGCGCGGGAGCAGGCGGTCGATGCGACGAGAAGGCTCGCGAGCAGCGCGACTACGACGAGCGTTCGCCTCATTCGCCCCCCTTGGGTCACTGACCAGACTGCCAGCTTAGACGCGTCGTCCGCCGCAAGCCTTTTGCGTGTCGTATTCCCGCACGCAACCTTCCGGACAGGCGAGGGTGGCACGCTCCCATTGTGCGGGTTGCGATCGTCGCCGAGAGTTTCCTCCCGAATGTCAACGGTGTCACCAATTCGGTGCTTCGGGTGATCGAGCATCTCCGTCGCACGGGGCACGAGGTTTTGGTCATCGCCCCGGACACGCCGCGGGGTGAGGCGCCTGCCGACCGCGTGTACGACGGGGTCCGTGTTCACCGGGTCCCGTCGCGGATGTTCCCCAAGGTGACGTCGTTGCCGCTGGGCATCCCGCGGCCCCGCATCCTTGGCGTGCTGCGGGGGTTCGACCCGGACGTCGTGCACCTGGCTTCGCCCGCGTTGCTCGGGTACGGCGGTCTGCACGCCGCACGGCACCTCGGGGTGCCGACGGTGGCCGTGTTCCAGACCGATGTTGCGGGTTTCGCGGCGAGCTATGGCGTCGGGGTGATGTCGAAGGCGGCCTGGGCCTGGACCAGGCATTTGCACGCCAAGGCCGATCGCACCCTGGCCCCGTCCACGTCGGCAATGGAAAACCTTGTCCAGCACGGTATTCCGAGGGTGCATCACTGGGGCAGGGGAGTGGACGTGACGGGCTTCGTCCCGTCCGCACGGGACGACGGGCTTCGTGCCGGGTGGTCGCCGCAGGGCAGGTCGATCGTCGGCTTCGTGGGTCGGCTGGCGCCGGAGAAGCATGTCGAGCGCCTCGCAGTGCTCGCGAGCCGTGACGACTTGCAGGTGGTGGTCGTCGGTGAGGGAGTGGACCGGGCCAAACTCCAATCCCTCATGCCGTCAGCAGTTTTCACCGGTGCGCTGTACGGTTCCGAGCTCGCGAGGGCGTACGCCAGCATGGACGTATTCGTGCATGCCGGCGAGCACGAGACGTTCTGTCAGGCGGTCCAGGAGGCGATGGCTTCGGGGCTTCCGGTAGTGGCGCCCGACGCCGGCGGACCGCGTGATCTGGTGGCGCCGATGCACACCGGACTTCTGTTGCCCGTCAACGAATTCGAGGCCAAACTGCCAGGGGCGGTCGCCCATCTGCTGGCCGAACGGCAGCGCTATTCGCTTGCCGCGCGGCGTAGCGTTCTGGCCCGCACCTGGCCCGCGGTGTGCGATCAGTTGCTGGGGCACTACGACGCTGTGGTCGGCGAGCGCCGCGGGCGCGCGGCGGCTTGACTGGCCTCGTCGCCACGGAGCAGTGTCGTGCTCAGTCCGCTACGGCGAGAGGTCCGAGAACGTCATGATGAAGCCGATGAGGGCCACCATCGCCGCTGCGGCGTAGATGCCGATCGACAGCAATCCGTCGATCGACGACGCCAGCCAGCAGGAGAGGAACGCGGCCGCCAGAAGGCACGCGCCGTACAACGCAGTGCGTTGCCGATGATTTTCGCGTGCGGTGCTCATCCTTGGGCCAACTCTGCGACGGGCTGCCACTCTTCCCACGTCTTGAGGCGGTTCTCGTAGTCGGCCTTGGCCAACTGAATCGGCAGGGCGCCGAAGAAGACTCGCAGCGGTGGCTTCTCGGCGTCGACCACCTTGAGAATCGCGGCGGCCGAGGCCGTCGGGTCACCTTGTTTGGCGGTCCGCTGTTCGCGGATCTTTTGCGCGGTGGCGTGTGCCTCGGCGTAGTCGGGGAGTTCGGCGGCGTGCTTGGCCGAAGGGCCAGCCCAGTCGGTCGAGAAGCCGCCGGGCTCGATCAGGGTGACGTGCACGCCGAACGACTCGACTTCCTGTGCCAGCGCCTGGGAGAAGCCTTCCAACGCCCACTTGGATGCGTGGTAGATGCCGACGTTCTGGAACGCGGTGATGCCGCCGATGGAGGACACCTGAATGAGGTGGCCGCTGCGCTGCGCCCGCAGGTACGGCAGCGCGGCTTGGGTGATCCACAGCGCGCCGAACACGTTGGTCTCGATCTGGTCGCGAGCTTCCTTCTCGGACAGTTCTTCGATGAAG
This sequence comes from Mycobacterium sp., assembly GCF_040509115.1. Lineage (GTDB taxonomy): Bacteria > Actinomycetota > Actinomycetes > Mycobacteriales > Mycobacteriaceae > Mycobacterium. The sequence continues at coordinate 9,148 of NZ_JBEVLO010000193.1, forward strand.
CCGAACTGTCCGTAGCCGGCGTTGTTGACGACGATGTCGAGCCGCCCGAAGTGGTCGTGGGCCTGCTTGACCGCGGCGAAGTCAGCCTCGCGGTCGGTCACGTCCAGGGGGATGGGGAGCAGGGCGTCGCCGTACTTGGCGACGAGATCGTCCAGGCTGGCGGTGTCGCGCGCCGTGGCAGCGACCTTGTCGCCGCGCTCCAGGGCGGCGATCGCCCACTCGCGGCCGAAGCCGCGGGATGTCCCGGTGATGAACCACACCTTTTCGGCCATGCTTGTCTCCCTCGTCAATTCGGCTGGCGCCACTGCTGGCAAATCTTCGGGACATACCGGGTGTCCCAGCACATTTGCGTCCGCTCGCGCGTTGCCTTCTGGGTGATACCAACGCTTTGACGGGCTACCCATTCCCGCCGCGGGTATATCCACAGGTAGCGTCAACTGCGTGAACCGGGCGTCGTTGGAGAAGGATCCCCGCGAGGTGGCGTCGATGTTCGACGCCGTCGCGCGTCGGTACGACCTCACGAACACGGTGCTCTCGCTCGGTCAGGATCGGGCGTGGCGACGAGCGACCAGGTCAGCCCTGGAGATCGGACCCGGCGACGCCGTGCTCGACCTGGCGGCGGGTACGGCCGTGTCGACGGTGGAGCTGGGCCAGTCCGGCGCCTGGTGTGTGGCGGCCGACTTCTCGGTGGGCATGCTGGCGGCGGGCGCGGCCCGGTTGGTGCCCAAGGTGGCCGGCGACGCGACGAAGCTGCCGTTCGCCGACGGGGTATTCGATGCGGTGACGATCAGCTTCGGGTTGCGCAACGTGGTCGACCACGTCGAGGGCCTTCGCGAGATGGCCCGGGTGACGCGGCCCGGCGGCAGGCTGGTGGTGTGTGAGTTCTCCACGCCGACGAACAGGCTGTTCGGCACGGCCTACAAGGAGTATCTGATGAAGGCGCTTCCGTCGGTGGCCCGCGCGGTGTCGAGCAATCCCGACGCCTACGTGTACCTCGCCGAGTCGATCCGCGCGTGGCCCGACCAGGCTGAGCTTGCGGGCCGGATTGCCGACGCGGGCTGGTCGGCGGTGCGCTGGCGAAACCTCACGGGCGGCATCGTCGCCCTCCACGCGGCGGTCAGACCGTAGCGTCGAGCCGGCCGGGCACGGTGGCGTAGCGGTCGGAAAGCCCACTGGCGCTCTACGGTTAGAGCCCGACGAGGGGATTCCAGTACTCCCGGTACCCCGCCATCAGTCCGTCGACCAGGGTCACGACGACGGCGTAGGTCATCTCGTACGGTGCGCCCGTCGCCTTGATCTGGCCGCTCGCCGTCCACTCGATGACGGCTGTGGCCGGGTCCACGGTCTGGTGGGCGCGGAGGATGGCGACATCCTCGAACTCGACTTGACCCGGGACCTCTTGCAAGTACTGCTCGACTGCCGCCTTGCCCTCGACGCGGCGCGGCAGGCCTTCCGGTGCGAACGGGAATTCGAGCACGATGTCGTCGTGGGCGTACGCCAACCACCCGTCGGCGCGGTGTGCAGTGAACGCCTTGGTCGCCGCGGTGAACACCTCGATTGGAGTGGTGTCTGGCATGGGGATCTCCTCGTCGGTTAACATCCGGACCAACGGTCCGATTACCTAGACGACCATACGGACCGACGGTCCGTTTATGCAAGGGGGGGCGAGTGGCAGAACGCGCCGACGCTGCGCGCAACCGGCAGGCGGTCCTCGAGGCGACGGGCCGACTGTTCGACGACGGCGCCGACCCGGGGGGCGTGTCGATGGACGACATCGCCCGCGCCGCCGGGGTGGGCAAGGGCACGCTGTTCCGACGGTTCGGCGACCGCGTCACCCTCCTGCGCGCCGTGTACGACGCCCGGCTGGCCGATCTGCGGTCGGCCATCGAAACGGGCGGTCCGCCGTTGGGGCCGTCGGCGCCGCCCGCGGACCGCATCCCGGCGCTGCTCGAGGCGATAGTCGACTTCAAGCTCGACAACCGGCGCCTGGCGCTCGCGCTCGAACAGGATCAGTCCGGCGGTATTTCGACGTTGTACAAATCTCCCCACTACGTGGCAACCCACCAGCTGCTGGCCCAGCTCCTCGCGGGCGTGGTCGGGGCCGACGACTCCGGGTGGATCGCCTACGCACTGCTGGCCGCCACGCGCATCGATCTGGTGGACCACCTCGTCACAGCCGACGGCGTGTCGCGTGAACGATTGCGGGAGGATCTGCGCCGCTTCGTCGAGCGCGTACTCGACTGAACCGCGACGGTCTCGTCGTCAGGACGGCGGCGGAGAGTCGCGCTGAGCTAACGGGGGCCAGGGGATTCGACGGGGGCCAACTTCGCGGCCAGCTGGGCGCGCGACCGGATGCCCAGCTTCCGGTAGATCTGGGAGAGATTCGATTCGACGGTCTTGGGGCTGATGAAGAGGACGGCCGCGACGTCGCGGTTCGTCATGCCCGAGATCGCCAACTCCGCGATCCGCAGCTCGGTCGCCGAGAGCATGGTCTTTCGCGTCGTTCCGACGGTGGTGCGGTCCAGCTCCTCGCGGGCACGGGTGGCCCACAGCGCGGCCCCCATCCGCTCGAACTCGGCCAACGCCTGCCCCAGCGTCTCGGCGGCGGGCTGCTTGAGCCGCAGTCGGCGCTGCAGCTGCCCTAGCAAGAGGAGGGTGCGGGCCCGCTCGAACGGCATCGGCAGGCGGTCGTGCTCCGTCATCGCCGCTGTGACGGCAGCCATCGCCTGCTCGACGTCGCCCTTCGCTGCCCACCACATGCCGCGACACCGCGCACTGGTGGCCAGCATCCACGGCCGATCGAGCCGACGACCGTCGTTCTCCAGTTTCTCGATCAGGGGTTCCGCCTCCGCGATCTGGCCTGCGGCGATCAGGGCCTCAACGGCGTCGGGCACGTAGTCGAGGTTTCTGATCTCGCTGCCGGGCAGCAGCGCGAACGCGTCGATGAGCGGCTGCAGAGTGGTCAGTGCGTCCGAGTAGTTCGCCATCGACACGTCGATGAAGCCGAGCAGTGTCATCGCCCGGAGCGCGAGCTGAGGCGTGCCGCACTCGATGGAGATCGCCATCGCCGCGCGGGCGTCTTCTCGGGCGGCGTCAACCCGCCCGAGATGTGCCGCCACGGTGGCGCGGCTGGTCAGCGCGACACCTCGAACGTGTTGGGTGTCGATGTGGACGGCGCGCTCCATCGCCTCGTCGGCAACCACTGCGGCCGCTGCGAAGTCGCCGCGCCAGACCTCGACGAGGGTGCTGTGCGCCGCGACCGCCATCACGTCGTACTCGGCTCCACGATCGAGGTAGAGCTGTCGAACGGCGACGGCTCCCCGCCGGGCTTCGTCGAGTTGGCCGGTGAACGCCTGGGTGATCATCCTGATCGCGCAGGCCCGGAACTGAATGGGAACGTCGGCGGAGAGGTCCTCCAGCTCGACGGCGCGCTGCAGGCTCGCCTCGTCGACGCCGTCGCCGCGCATGCACTTGGCCAGGACCGACATGGCGAGCACCTGGCTGGTCAACTCGGGCATGGACAGGAGGCGGGTCTGTTCCAGCGCCTCGTCGGCGCGCTTCACGGAGTCGTCCAACTTGCCCAGGTAGAGGGACGCGAACGACGACAGGAGCAGGCTGCGCACCGTCAGCACGGGGTCGTCCGCCGCGTCGCTCAACGCGCGGTTCAGCAGTTCGACCGCATCGAACAAGCTGTCGTCATAGATCCGTATCGCCGCAAGCAAGTTCAGGGCACGCGCGCGCAACGGCGCTGGCGGCAGTTCGTCGACGGTCGACTTGAGCAGTTCCTTGGCGCGTTCGGAGTTTCCAGCGCGGAAGTGGTGTTCGGCGGCTTGGATCCGGCGTGACGGTCGATCCCCGCCGAGGTTGATGGCCAGATCGACGAGTTCGGCTGCGGTGGCGGGCGCGCCGCGGGCCCGCGCGACGACCGCAGCGGTATCGAGGGCCTCCAGGGTTTCGGGGTCGGCGCTCGGCGATGCCAGGGCGAGGTGGCGGGCCCGTAGTTCGGGGTGCTCGATCAGTCCGGCCAGGGTGCGATGCATCTG
>NZ_JBEVLO010000194.1:0-9726 GCF_040509115.1 Mycobacterium sp.
CGCATCGGGCAGCTGCTTGAAGCACTGAAGCGTCGCGTCGCGCGTCTGGACGCGATCCGCATCGCTCCGAAGTGAACGGACCCCGAGGCCGACCGCCGAGAGGTCGATCTCGGGTTCGGACGTCTCGGCGAAGGCGTGCCATAGCCGGTCGGGCCAGAGCAACTCCCCGGTTCCCATCGGTCCCGTCGCGAGGAAGACGGCAGCGGGAACTCGGAGCTCACGCAGCACCGGCGCGGCGTTGGTCAGCAGGTTGCGGGTTCCGTCGTCGAAGGTCACCGTGGCCGCACGGCTTGGCAGCGTACCGTCACGGAGACGCTCGAGCGCCTCCTCCAGCGGTAAGACGGTGAAGTGCCTGCGGACGTACTCCAGGTCACGGCGCAGGGTGGCAGTGTCGATCACCCAGTCGGCGGGCGGGGACACCGGCTCACGCTCCACCCCGTGGAACATGAGGATCGCGAGCCGACGCGAACGTCTCCATCGCTCGATCGTCGGGACCCCGAATGCGCACAGCAGCGCGCACTTCCAATCGTTCAAGCTAGCCACGGTCATTCCTCCTAAGCGAGAGCTCTTCGGTACGCCTCGACGGTCATGTCCGCGACTGCCGCAGCGGCGTACCGGTCCAACGCAACTTCGTGCGCACGTCGGCCCAGGCGCACGGACAGCTCCTGATCGACGAGCAGCTTCACGATCCGGTCGGCGAACGTAGCTTCGTCGTCGGATTCCACCAGGAAGCCGGTCTGCCCGTCGTCCACCATTTCCTGAACGCCGCCAACCCGGCTCGCCACGACGGGCTTTCCCGCGGCCATGGCCTGCGCGAGGATCGTGGGAGCATTCTCCTGTCGCGAAAACAACACCACGGCGCGAGCATTGGCGATCTCACGCAGCATGCGTTCGTTGTCGACCAGACCGACGATGTCGATACTGCCTTCCAAGCCGAGCGCGTTCACTCGGTCGCGAACGCGTTGCGCATAGTCGGCGTCGGGCTGCGGACCGACGATCAACAGCCGTGCCTGCGGCACGGTCAGGCACACCCGCGCGAAGGCATTGACGAGGCCGAGGGCGTTCTTGTTCGGCGTGAGCCCGCCTGCGAAGAGCAGGCATGGTTGCGTCGGCCCTGGCGGCGCCAGTGCGAAGAACTCCGCGCCGGTCGGATTGGGGATGTTCATCCGTGTGCCGCGGATCGGTCGGTCCAGCACTTCGGCATCCCAGTTCGAGATGGAGATCACGACCTTGGCGCGGCGCACCACCCGCCTCTCCAAGTTGCGAATCAGCTTGTTGCGCAGTCGTCCTCGAAGACCGCTACCCTCACGGGTGTCCGCGTTGGTCTGGGGCAGCGTCACACCGTGAATGGTGACCGCGGCGTTCGGGCTGCAACGCTCCGCCATGTCGCCGTACAAGCCGACTTCCTGACCGTGCACCACGTCGGGCTGCATCTGCGCGACGAGCTCGCGAGCCTTTCGCACGTCGAGGAACGACCTGCTGATCGTTCGGAGCACACGCTGGCCACGCAGATAGTGGACCTCGACCTTCGGGCTCTCACGTCGGAAATCGGTCGACGCATCGCCGCCGTGGAACCGCAGCACGGTGACACTCTCGATGTCGTCGTGCTGCGCCAACGCCGGAACCAAAGCGCTTGTCGCCGACTCGATTCCGCCGTGAACCACACCAGGCTCAAGCGGATACGGACCGATCATCAGGACCTTGATGCCCATACCGACTCCTTCTCGGATCGGCCCATGGTGGAACCGATGTGCGCGCGGCGTTTCGCCCAGAACATCTGGCTACCAACCAATGCCCTGGTAGTTGGGAGCTCCGCGCAGTTGCTCTGCGTCGGGCAGTCGCACCAAGTCGACGATGAACCGGTCCGACCCGGCCCGCGCGACGGCGTCGACGACCCTGGGTTCGCGAGACCCGACTATCAGCACGTCGCCATGGTCGAGCACGGCATCGACATCGTCGGTCAGCAGGTCGCCGATGTGCGGAAGCTGCTGCCGAATATAGGCTCCGTTCGCGCCAGTCAGTCGCGAGAGAACAACGGTCGCATCGTAGATCTTCACGTCGAATCCCTTGCCTATGAGGCGTTCGGCGAGCTCCACCATGGGACTGTCGCGGAGGTCATCGGTACCGGGCTTGAACGACAGCCCGAAGATACCCACCTTGTGGCGGCCTGCTTCGAGCACGAGGTCGACAGCGCGACGCATCTGGCTCTCGTTGGAAGTCAGAAGATTCGCCAACAACGGAACGTCGAGATCATTTCGACGCGCGGTGTGGGTGAGGGCGCGCACGTCCTTTGGCAGGCACGAGCCTCCGAAGGCGAATCCGGGCCGAAGATAGGCGGGGCTGATGTTCAGCTTGGTGTCAGACATGAAGATGTCCATGACGGCGTGCGAGTCAAGCGTCAGCGACGAGCAGATCGCCCCGATCTCGTTGGCGAAACCCACCTTGAGCGCGTGGAAGCTGTTGTCGACGTACTTGGTCATCTCGGCGACCCTTATCGGGACCTGGAACTGCCGACCCGGAAGGCCCTCGTAGAGGTTCAGCACGATCTCCCCGCTGTGCAAATCGGTGGCACCGACGACAGTCTTGGGCGGATCGAGAAAGTCTCGTACGCTGGTTCCCTCGCGCAGGAATTCGGGGTTCACGCACACCCCGAAGTCGACCCCGGCGCGCTTGCCCGATGCCGATTCCAGTCGTGGAATGAGTAGGTTCTCGCACGTACCCGGCACCATGGTGCTGCGGTAGACCACCACGTGCCAGGAGTTCTTCAGTGCCAATGCGGCACCGATTTCATCGCTTACCTGCTCGAGGAATGCGGTGGACAGTCCTCCTCCATGGGCAGAGGGGGTACCGACGCAGACGAGCGAGAGGTCCGTATTTTGCACTGCGCTGGCCGAATCGGTCGTGACGGTGAGATTCCCCGCCCCGACGACCTCGGCGGTGAGATCGCCGATTCGTTCCTCCACCACCGGCGACCTACCCTGCCGAAGGGCGTCGATCTTGTCCGGGTTGACGTCGACGCCGATCACCCGATGTCCGCGAGATGCCAGGCAAGCCGCGCTCACGCAGCCCACGTAGCCAAGTCCGAAGACACTTACCGAATCCGATACCTTTGCGTTCACGATTTGCTCACCAACCCCATATCAGACGAAGAGGACACCGCGGCGGCGCCGGACCTGCCGGCATCGATCGTCAGTCCGCGCCGGACACCCGCCTCGGACCACCGGACGATCAGCGTCGAACCATTCCGAAGAATTTCGGGTGCGGCGATGACGCCGGGATCACCAACGCGCAGCACTGAAAGGACCGCCATGGGTGCGGCGGCTCGGGAGCGCACCCCGACCAGCCACGCCGGCGTCCTGGCCTCGAGACGGTCCGACCACCATCCCAGGTGCGAATCATCCTCCCCCCGTGTCTGTTCGGTATCGACGGGCGAAGTCGCGGCGTAGCAAAACTCCATGACCGGGGCCCCATCGCGGCTGATCAGCTGCCCGTCGGGGGTGGGCGTCGACTCCAGCTCTGGATGCAGGGGCCACGCCACGGCGACGGTATGCGACGACCGGCCGTCGACCAGGTCGACGACTGCCACGGTCGGATCACCGGGCGGGGCGATGATCCACCGTCGATGCACCACCGGGTCGTCGAGCCGCCGATAGCCGTCGTGCTCGGCGTCGACGATCCCGCGTTCGAGATCTACCGAGTGGACGGTGACTTCGGCGTGGTGACGCCAATAGAACGGGCCGCCGATCACCGATTGGTCGAGGTCGTCGACGCACACCGTGGGATGAGCGCGAGTGCCCCGATGCACCTTCCGCACAGCCGAATTCCCGTAGAAGCTGGCCGTCCCCGGGTCGACGATCAGTTCGCGCCCATCGGCGCTGAGCGTCACGGCCAGCGCATCGGCATGCCCGTGCGCCGCGGTCGAGAGATAGCCGAGAGGCCCGACGTCCATCGTCAGTCGCCGACGACCGCTTCGCAATACCACCAGACCACCGTTCGGCGCATAGACGCTCGGCGGACTCTCGCCGCTGCCCACACCCGCGCCAATCACGCCGACGTCCGTTCGTAGCGCATCGGCCATCCACCACTCCGCAAGTGTCTTCCCGCCGTACCGCGCTGCGGTCACGTTCCCAGTGATCGCTGCCACGATCCCGAGATGCTCGCGGACCGTACGCTTGCCCTCGGCACCCAGCCTGAGCGCGAAACTGTCGTCGTCGTCTCCATATCGAGGGTCCGGATCCTCGGAGCCGACGAGCGAGGCGAGGTACTGCGCACCACGATCGAGCGCCGCGGTCAACGCCGTTGGCACCCGATCACCGCTGCGCTGCAGGAGTGCCACCGCGGCCGCCAACAGCTCGGAGGCGAAGATCTGATAGGAGATCGACTGCTCGGCGCCTGCGCCGTCGGGCAGAATCAAACGGTCCGCCTCGGCGGCGAGCATGTCGACCGCACGTCCATGAAGCGATGCGGGCGCGGCCAATTCAGGAAACAGCAGGTGCACGATCACCAGCCCGGCCAGTTCGCCGACCAGGTGGTTGTTGGCCGAACTGAATCGGGAACGGGCAGTCCAGCAGTAGCGGGCACTCGCGTCCAGCATCCGGACCACCCGGCGGTACCTCGCGGTCGTCATGGCAGGCGAGTTCCGCAGTCCCTGCATGGCAATGGCCACCGAGATGGCCCTGACCCCCGCCTCGAAGGGGCCCCGCCACGCGATGCCTGCGCCCAACGGGTTCTGGTCCAGCCACGAGTCGAGGTCCGCGAAGGCCATGTCGGCGTAGCGTGACTCGCCGGTGAACAGCCACGCCTGGGCGAGCACGGGCAGATGCTGAAGCCGATTGAGCTCCCAGATCCATTTCGGGTCGCTCGACGCCACCCGGTGGTCAATCCGCCTACTGGCGACTGCCGGCCACCGCTGACGGGTGATCGGATCGTAGTTCCAGTCGATCACGGGGCCGACGTTCACGCGGGGGTACCCGAAATAGGAGCGCTCACCCGCGAGAACTCGGTCGGCCTCGGCCACCAATTGCGCAACCTCGACCGGCCGTTCGGCTGCCACCTGCTCTGCGAGGTGCGCATCGAGCAGTACCGGTCGCGTCGTGTCGTCGCGGAACCGCTCCAAGAGCGTGTTCCAGTCCGACACCGGACCCGTCAGGATCTTGGAGTCGGGCCGCTCGCGCAATCCGTCACGGCGCACCAGCGTGCCGAACACCCGCTGAGCACGCCATACCGTCTCGCGAGGCGACATCGTCGCCGCGCGACCGACATACCAACCGAGCCTAGACACGTATCGTCCCTCGCCGTTCCATTCGACGGGCTCGGCCTGGATGCCTGCGGGCAATGGGTCGGCTCGGTCCCAGCAATCGCTCATAGAACGCCACGAGCTCCCGGCGCGACACCTCCCAGGAGAGTTCCCGTTCCACCCTGCGACGCCCCAGTTCCCCCATCCGGCAACGACTATCGGGATCCCTCAGCAAGGAGTCGATTGCCTGAGCGAAGGCGAGTTCGTCGTTCGCCCGGACGTATACCGCTGCGTCACCGGCAGACACGCGCGCCTCGACGAGGTCGAAGGATACGATCGGCCGAGCCATCGCCATGTATTCGACGACCTTGTTCATCGTCGACACGTCATTGAGTGGGTTGCACGGGTCGGGAGACAGACACACGTCGGCGGTGGAAAGGCAACGCTGGACGAACTCGTCGGGCACTCGGCCAGGAAAGTCCACGATGTCGGCGATGCCGAGATCCACACTGAGCTTGACCATTTCGTCGTAGACGTCACCTGCGCCCATGAAGATCGCGTGAAAGTCGTCACGTCTGATCTCTTCACGCAACAGTTGCAACGTCCTCAACGCGTAGTCGACTCCGTCCTGCGGTCCCATCACCCCCAGGTACGCGAGTAGGTAGGGTTTGCGGCGCAGGCTGTGGTCCGGCTGCCGGGGGGTGAAGCGGTTTAGGTCGGGTGCGCTACGCACGACGGTCACCCGGTCAGGAGGCATCTTTCCGCGCTCGATCGCGATCTGCCGATAGCTTTCGTTCGTCGAGATGACGGCGTCAGCCGCTGCGAAGGTGAGTCGTTCGACGCATCTCGTCAACAGATAGAGGATTCGCCCGCCGTCGGGAAAGCGCGACAGGAACAGTTCGGGCGTCAGGTCGTGCTGGTCGAAGACGAACCGCGTGCCAGTTGGCCGCAGTACCAGGGCGATCAGAAACAGCATGTCGGGGGGGTTGCACGCATGCACGACGTCAACGGGCCCCGACCAGCGGACCTTGATCGCGAGCCGCAGCGTGTGCCAGAGCGCGAGCGTGTACTCACGGAGGTACTCCTTCGGCCCACCGGTTGCCGGGCGCAGTGGATAGCGCAGGATCCGGACACCCTCGATCTCGACCTCCCGCTCGGTGTCCTGGGTGGCACCGGCCGGGCAGATGACGGTGACCGCGAATCCCCCATCGGTCAGTGCCAAGGCCTCCTGCCACACGCGGCGGTCGAATGGCACTGACAGGTTCTCGACGAGCATCAGTATGTGGCGCTTCATTGCGTACATCCCCCCAAGTTGGTGTTCATCGAGCTGCGACCATGCCCTCGATCGCGCGTTGCGCCCCCTCCACGCTGCGGTCCAGACCGAACTCAGCCTCGACGCGTTGACGCCCGGCAAGGCCCATCCCACGCGCCGTCTGCGGGTCAGACAGCAAGCGCAGCAACCTGGCCGCGATCTGTGCCGGATCCTTGGGCGGCACCAGGTAACCGGTCTCCCCGTCGTTGACGATCTCGATGATTCCGCCCACAGCCGTGCAAACCACTGGCCGAGCGCAGGCCATCGCCTCGAGCAGTGCCATCGGAAAGCATTCGGTTGTCGAGGTCATCGCGAAGACGTCGACCGCGCAGAGCATGCGATCGACATCGCGACGCATGCCTGCGAAGTGAACGTTGGGAGTGATGCGCAGTTCGGCGCACAGTGCCTCGAGTTGGGGACGGCAGGGCCCGTCACCGATGACCAGGAACCTCGCTCTCGGCATCTCGTCGAGCACGACGCGGGCGGCCCGTAGAAAGGTCGCGTGATCCTTCTCCTTGCGGAGCGCACCGAGGATGCCCACCACGGGATCGCCTTCGGCGAAGCCAATTTCGGCGAGGACGTCGCGGCGGGTCGTCACGTCGAACAACGCTGCATCCACTCCATTATGGATGATGCGGACCTTGTCGTCGGGGTACCCGCGTTCGTGCACCAGGAACCGCCGCTGCGCCTCGGCTACCCCGAAATATGCACTCGTCCAGCGGTTCAGCACACGATCCACGGTGCGGTGAACGATTCCGCGAGGCAGTATCTCGCTGGTGTGGTGTACCCACATGATCGTGTGTGCGACGCCTGCGAGGCGGGCGGCGACGCGGCCAAGGATCTCTGCGTTGCGGCCCGTCACCACCACGACGTCGGGCCGCTCGCGCTTCATGATCGAAATCAGTTCGCGCAGCGCGCGCGGAGCCTGCCTCTTGCGCAGCCAAAGCGCCCTCGTTGCCACCCCGGTTGCACTCAAGTCGGCGAAGAGCTCACCGTCCCAGCCGATGCACACGACCGACGGGGTGAACCGCGCTGGGTCCATCCGTGGCAGGAGCGTGCTCACATGTCGTTCGGCGCCGCCGGCCGCCAGGTGTGGGACGACGAACAGTGCCCTGATCGGACGGTCGCTCACGTGCACACCTCGCGGTAGAGCGCGTCCAGCCGGCGCCCAATCGTGCTGGTATCGAACTGATCCTCGACTCGCGCATGGGCCGCCGCACCATATCGAGCGCGCAACTCGCGATCGCAGACGACCTCGCGCAGCGCGGCGGCAATTGCCTCGGTGTCGTCCGGCGAGATCATCACGCCACACCCGTCGCCGATCATCTCCGGTAGCCCGCCGACGTTGGTGGCGATGACGCACATGCCTCGCGCCATCGCCTCGAGAACCGCCATGGGCTGCCCCTCGTTGCGCGACGGGAGCACCAGCACCTGCGCGCTGTCGAGCATTTTGGCCGTCTCGTCCTCCGACAGCCAATCATGTACCTGGACGGTGTCTTCCACACAGAGCTCCTTGATTCGTCGACGCGCCTGCTCGGTCTCGCCGTCTCCAGCGATCGTCAAGGTCGCCAAGGCTCCGACTTCCGTACTGAATCCCGGCTCGCACGCCAGCTTGGCCCATGCGTCCAGCAGCCTGAATGTGCCCTTGTGATCGCCGATTCGGCCCAGGAAGACCACGCGCGTCGGCTCACCCGGTGCCGGCTGGCCAACACGACGTGTGAGTCGAACCGCATTGGGCATTGCCGTTATTCGGGCTGTCGGGGCAATCACCCGCATCCGGTCAGCCCATAGTTCCCCGAGTGTGACGAAGGCACTGACCCGGGAGAGGGTCGCCCGAATCACCGCCTGAACCAGCCGGGGCGAGTTCTCGTAGTCCGCTTGAAAGCCCGACCCGTGCATGTGGAGGATCACGGGCACCCGGGTAGGTCGGCTGATCCAGAACAGGATGGCCTTTCGCACGAAGCTGCCGCGGGTACTGGCGTGCAGGTGAATTACGTTCGGACGGAACCGGATCAGCTCGACGACGAACAGCAGCGCGCCAAGCGCGAACGCCGCGATCTTGTCCGCCGCCGATCCGTCCCGGTGGGTGGCGACGTGCCGGACCTCCCAGTCGCTCCACAGTGGCGTTTGCTGCATGACCCGGACATATGACGCTATCCCGCCTCGGGTCTGCGTGCTGGTGGACACCCACAGCGCCCGCCGCTCAGCCATGTCGCTGCAGCAATCGCTGGGGGGCGTCGACGGCCGCCGAGACACCCGATTCCTCAGTTCGTTCGAGCCAGCCAGCCGTGATTCCGGCGAGCAGGAATATTACGGCCGTTGGAAAGTCGAAGAACCGGAGGTCGACGGTGATCCCGGTGCAGATCAGGATCGCAAACGCCATGATCGCGGTGACCGCAAGCGGCTGACCGCATAGCTCGTCGGCCGGCAGCGTCCGGTATGCCTTCCTCAGGCGGTACGCGATGAGCGCCAGAACGATGATCCATCCGGCGAATCCGATCAGCCCCAGCTCAGCAAGGATGCCGAACTCGTTCTCGTGCGACACGTCACCGAGACCGCGGATCCATGGAATGTCTGTAGACCACTGCTGGTGGTGATAGAAGTTGACGGCCTGGAACCGTGCGATTCCCCATCCTTGCAACGGTTCCCGCGCAAAGGCCCACAGGGCGGTTTGGAGGTTGTTGAGCCGATCGTCGACCTCGCTCACCGAGGCCACGCCGCCTGCTTCCCGGTCGGCGCTGGTGAACACCGACCAGTTGGCGGCGACCACGATCGCCACGAGGCTCAGAACCGCAACGAAACCTCTGCGGAATCCCTTGGCAAGAAGTGCACCGATGATCAACACGACGACAGCGCTCAGCCAGGCCGCCCGGGTATGGGTCAGATAGATGCCCCAGCCGCAGCCAGCTGCGACGACGAAGGCCACGCACCTCTGCCATGCCGGTTCGCTGCGTCGGCTCATCAGCAACATCGCGATCGCGAAGCCGAGCGTGAGCACCATTCCGTTGACGACGGGCTGGACGAAGACGCCAAGGGCTCGACCAGCCCACCCCGTCTGGTCGTTGACGACGATGTAGCGAGGCCAAACCAGATCACTCAGTCCGATGAACGGCATGATGCTCACGGCCGCCGAGTAGGCCGCAAAGGCCAGAAGGAACCAAAGCAGTGCCCGTACCAC
>NZ_JBEVLO010000195.1:0-4249 GCF_040509115.1 Mycobacterium sp.
GGTGACGTGGCAAACCGAGCGGGAATAGTCAATGCTGAATGCGCCAATCACCCCAGACGGCCGATATCTGATCGTGAGAGGACGTCTATGGCGAACCACCAACGCAGGTCTAAGCGAGCAGGAAAGGGAGCACCTTGTCCACGAACTGATGGATGCCCTACGCGGGGTGGTTCTCCGGAACCCAGTCATCTATCGAGTGACTGAAGAGCTCGTTTTGTCTTCGCTGACTGCCTCCACGAGGCAGTTGCGCGCGTTGGTCAGTCGATTCGAGTCAGGACGCGATTTTTCAAAGCGTCCGCGAGGTCATCGCAGGCCGAGTCGACCGTTGGGGAACAAGTCGAAGACGGCACGAGCCACCGCTGCGCACGCAGCGCGCAGGCGCGGCTCGATCGCGCTCACGCCGTCGCGTCAGGCAGGAATGTCGCGCACGCCGTTGGGCAGGAAAGCTCGCGCAGATGCAATCAGGTCCAGCGTCTCCCGGAGACGGACGATCTTGCCGTGGCGGACGACCATCAGGGCGAAGATGTGCTGGGAGAAATGCCGCCCTGGTGTGATCGTTGGCTCGTCGATGAAAAACTCCGCAAACACCTTGTCGTCAGTGGCGATGTGGATCTCCGGTTTCTTGAACCGCCAGGTCGGTATGGCATGGGCAAGCAAGGCGAAGAGACCACGTATTTCCTCAGGTCCACGGTAGACCAGGGGCAGGCCTATCTGGCCGGCATACGGCATTTCGAGCACAGCGTCGGCGGCGAAAAAATCGACGGCGGTGACTGCGTCGCTGGCCATGTAGCCCTGAAAGACTTCTGTTGCGGTTTGCATGGCGCACCAGTGATGGGTTAGAGGAAAACAATGAAGCTCAGGCCGCCGCAACGAGCGCTCGGCGTCATCGAACGTGAGCTGGAGAGTCTCGGCCCCGACCATGGACGTGCCCGAGACGAGCACAAGAACGATGAACATCGAAACATGGAGCTTTGAAGCGACACTGAGACGCACGGGAAGACCGCTGTGGGGAACACGAACAGGCGTACGCCAGAAAGAGCGCGCCATCAGGCAATGACCAAGCCATCCCGGTTCATTTCGAGGAAACGCTTGAAAGATGAGGCGACATGGCCGGTCATCGCCGCCAGGCCGTCGCGATTGACGTCGAAGCGGCCCAGTTGCTGGTTGATGTCGGTCACCACCATCAACGGGGCGTAACGCGGGTCGACACCCTGGGCAACCAGGTGGTCTGAGAGCTCGCTTGCGGCCACCTGCTCGACGCGAAGCTCGACGCCGTAAGCGGCGCGGATGGCTGCCGCCATCTCGTCGACCGTCATCGCCTCAGGACCCGCAAGGTCGACAATTCTGTTTTTCATCCCGCCAGCCAGCGACTCGGTGGCGGCCAGAGCCGTGTCGTGTCGCGCGATGTAGGGAATGCGGCCGTCGCCCGCGGCGGTGTACCAGACGCCGGCACGAATGACGAACGGGAGTAGGCCGAGCAGGTTTTCGAAGTACCAGCCGTTCCGGAGAATGTCGTAGCGCATGCCACTGTCGAAGATCGCCGCTTCGGTCACGCGGTGGTCTTCGGCGAAGGGCACAGGGGATGCTTCATCCGGTTGCGGCATGGAAGTGTAGGCAATCTCGCGAACGCCGGCTTCCGATGCGGCCCGGACGGCCCTGAGCTGCTGGGCGATGCGGTGGCCGGATTTTGCAAGCTCATCGGTGGAGATGACGAGCAGGCGCTCGGCCCCTTCGAACGCGCGGGTCAGTTCATCCGGCGCGTCGTCAAAGTCGACGCGTCGCACCTCAGCCCCCAGCTTCCCAAGGTGGGCAACCCTTGACGGATTGCGACTGCCGGCGATGACCGGGTGGCCACGCTGCAACAGCAGCGTGACCACCTCTTCGCCGAGCCGCCCGCTGGCGCCGCTGACGAGCGCGACGGGCTTTTGTGTGGCTTTGTCGGCCATGGCGTTACGCCGCCTCGGTCGGTTCGGCGCCAACGAGGCTGAACAGGGATGTGACGTCAAATCCCTTCAGCTCGCTGTCGCGGCCTTCGCGAACCTTGCGGGCCCAGTCCGGGTCGGTCAGCAACGCGCGGCCGATGGCGATGAAATCGAACTCGCCACGGGCAAGGCGCTCACGGGCTTCATCGAGGGGCCCGGTGGGGGCCGACGCGCCGGTGTGTGCCAGCAAGTCCCCGGTATCCGGGCCGCTCAGGCCCATCGAGCCGACCGAGATGGACAGCTTGCCCGTCAGTTTCTTGGCCCAGCCGGCGAGGTTGAGTTGGGAGCCGTGGAACTCCGGCTCCCAAAAACGGCGCTGTGAGGCATGGAACACGTCGACGCCAGCGTCGGCCAGTGGCTGGAGGATGCGACCGAGCTCGTCTGGACCGTCGGCAAGGTCTGCGGCGTAGTCGCGCAGCTTGAACTGTGAGAACCGGAAGCTCAGCGGGACCTGGGGCCCGACGGCAGCGCGGACAGCCTTGATGACTTCGCGTGCGAATGCGCTACGGGCCACGGCGTCGCCGCCCCATGCGTCGGTGCGCGTATTGGTCTGCGCCCACAGGAACTGGTCGATGAGATAACCGTTGGCGCCATGGAGCTCAACGCCGTCAAAACCTGCGGCAACCGCTGCTGCAGCCGAGCGGCCGAAGGCAGAGATGGTGTCCTGGATGTCTTCGTCTGACATCGTGGCCGGGGACTCGAAGGGCAGGTCGGCTGTGTACATCGGATCCGCCTTCTGCTGCTCGCCGCAGTGCCAGAGCTGGGCGGAAATAAGGCCGCCGGCAGCGTGCACGGCGTCGGTCACCCTGCGCCAGCCAGCTTGCGCCGCTGGGTCGTGCAGGTTCGGGATGCCCGGATGGTTGGCGGCGGTGGGTCGCTGGACAGCCACAGCTTCCGTGGTGATGAGGCCGACGCCGCCACGGGCGCGCGCTGCGTAGTAGGCCGCTACGTTTTCGCCCGGGACGCCACCGGGGCTCTGGCCGCGGGTCATGGGCGACATGATGATGCGATTCGGGAGCTGCAGGCCGTTGATCTTGGCCGGGGTGAACAGGATGTCGCTCATGATGGGCCTCATCAGAAGAAAAAAAGGATGTGTAATTACACTTTAAGATCGGTGAAAACCCGCCGTATGGCGAGCTTTCGCCGGCCGCTCAGGCTTGCGCCAACCGGGCCACGGTCAGGTTGCTGGTGCGGATGCGATTGGCTTTCGACTCGCCGACCGTGTCTTCGAATTCCTTCTTCGCCGCCGCCCACAAAGGGTAGCCTTCGTCGACTTTTGCGTGTCCGGCCTTGGTCAGCCTGAACGCAATGCCACGCCCGGCACCGCTGGCGGACGCCTCGACCCAGCCTGCATCGCGCATGGGCTTGAGGGCCCGCACGAGCGTGGTGCGCTCCATGACCATCGCGTCGGCCAGCGCAATGGCGCCGATGCCCGGGCTGACCTTCAGGCTCATCAGCAGGGTGAACTGCGACGACGTCAGCGCTGCACGCGACAAGTGGCGGTCGTACAACCGTGTGATGAAGCGATCACTCCGGCGGTAGGCAAGGTAATGACAGTTGTCGAGCTCGCGCAGCGGGTCCATGGGCTAATCCTATATGTGTAATTGCACTTTGGCAAGATATTGGTCATGCTCGGCTTACCCATCCTACCCGGAGTACCCCATGACTGCCGCAGCCCCCACTCGCCACCCGTTCCTCGACGACCTCTCCGACGACGTCGTGCTGATCACCAACGCGCTTCCTGAACCGGTAAAGGGACGCGAATCCGTCCTCCGCTCGGTCAAGGCCGGCGGTTCACTGTATCTCTCGCAAAAGCCGACGTTCCTCAAGCGTGTCGACGACAGCCGCTCCCTGTTCCAGTACGACGCCGAGCTTGAGGGTGGCCGTCACGCCGAGTGCGTCGTGGTCATCCACTGGAATGCCGACAACCGGGTGTCCAGGCTGCACATCAGTTTCGCACCGGCAGGCGCAGCGCAGAGCTTCAGCACCCGGCTTGCAGAAAAGCTCGAGGCCCTCGCCTGAGCCGTCTTGCAAAAGGTCCCTATCCGAAACCGACCAACCGGGAAGCCTCATATCTGGATTACCTCCCTGTAAAGCAGCAAGGCGTTGGCACCATCGGCATCGCAGCGTTCCTGCCCCTCTAGTCCCCGGAATCACGACATGACTGACCACGAGCTTGCTGTACTGGCCGACGCTGACGTGCGTGCGCTCGCCTACGTCGCCGGCATTGAAGGGCGGCGGGTGTTCCCGGACAAGGCGGCCCTCGA
>NZ_JBEVLO010000196.1:0-24868 GCF_040509115.1 Mycobacterium sp.
GCCATCTCCAATGTGTCGGTGCGCAACCTCGGCGGGGTTCGCCGTGTGCACGTGCCGGGGCAGCGCGATCCGCTCCTGTGGGCGACGCGCATCGCGATGGTCCCGGTGACAGTGCTGGCGATCGTGATCGCGATTTACGTCAAGCAGACCGGGATCCTGCTGACGCTGGCCTTCGATCTGCTGCTGGCGTGTCTGGTGGTGCCGTTCATTCTCGGGCTGGTGTGGCGCAGGGGCACTGCCGTTGCCGCACTTGTGTCGATCGTCGTCGGTCTCACCGTCCGCCTCGTGCTGTTCGCGATGACGCCGACCATGTACGGCCTGGACAATACGATCCTCTACATCCCCAACGGAGTATTCGACGCATCGTTCGACGGCTGGCCGACGTTCATAGCGTTCGCGGCGTCGTTGGTCACCTATGCGGCCGTTGCGCTCGTCACCCCGGCGGCGCCGATTCGCGGGCTCGACATCCGGGTGGTCGAAGATCTCGACGACGCTCTCGGCGAGGTGGATACGGTCGAACCGGAGCCGGAACTTGTCAAGGCTGATGCGGGGCCACGGTTGCCCACGGCACCGTAAGTACGCCGTCGCGCATCCGGCGGCGCGGCGGCTCGACCGCGATCCCACTGTCGCGCAGCGCATTTAGCATTGCACGCCAGCGTTCCCGCGCGCCGAACACGCCGTGACCGGCAACGCCTGCCCAGGCGTGGTCCGCGGCGGTCAGCAGCGTGTTGATCGGCTGACCCGAGACATTCTGGTGGATAAGGATTTTCGGCAGTCGCTCGGCCAGGTCGGAAGGGCTGTTGATGGCGAACGGGTCGCACGCCAGTGTCAGGCTGACCGGTCCCTGGCCGTCGAGCAGCACCCAGCCGCATCGCCTCCCGAGCTCGTCGCAGGTGCCGTCGACGATCAGGCCTCCCGGGCCGAGGTGGGTCTGCATCTGCATCCACGCCGCCGCGACGTCGTCGACGTGGTATTGGCGCAACACGTTGAAGGCGCGCACCAAGACTGGTCGCAGCCCGGCCAGCTCGAAGCCGCCGAGGCCGAACTCCACGTCCGTGGCGGCCCCCGCGACGGCGCGGGCGGTCTCCACCCGCTCGGGGTGGATCTCGAGCCCGACGACCCGGACGTCCGCGCGAACCGTGCGCAGGCGCGCCGCGAGCTCCAGCGTGGTGACGGGCAGTGCGCCGTAGCCGAGGTCGACCACCAGCGGATCGGCGGCGGACAGCAGCGTGGCCCGTACGCGCGGCGCGTGCACCAGCCAGCGGTCGCTGCGGCGCAACCGGTTGTACCCGGTGGTCCCTCGGGTGAGCTGCCCGATCGGGGGCCCCATGCCTCTCGACCTTAGTGGCCGGTCAGGCGTTTCTGGCGATCCACGCCGACGTGAATTCCTGCTCGGCGCGCAGAAGCTCGAACAGCTGACCGCCCACGAAGTTCTCCACCTTGCCGCCGAGAAGTGGGATCCGAACCTCGACGGTGGCGGTGAGGGTGAGCCGGGATCCCGCGCCCTCCTTCGTCAGGGTGGCGTCCCCGCCCAGCGTCGCGGGGGCGCCGGGGATCGTGCCCTTCACCACCGCGGTGGCGCGTCCGTCGACGATGGGCGTCCACGTCTCCTCCCGCACGAAGCTCAGGTCGCCGTGGTGGAACTGCGCGACGACGGCGGGCAACCGGCTGGCATGCAGGGTTTGCGTGGTGATGACCTCGATGCCACCGTCGGTGCCCAAGATCATCGAGTCCAGCGTCGCCTTGTCCGCGCCCGAGTCGCCCAAGCGGTCGAGCCAATACTGCTCGTCGGCGAAGGCGCGGTGGATCTGGTCGACGGGGCCGTCGTACTCGGCTGCCATGTCGAAGGAACGCGGCATAGCCGACCAGGCTACCGTTACCGCCCGTGGCCAGTTCGGAGATCGGGGGCGTGGCCGTCCACACGTCGGTCCCGACGGCCCCGCTGACCACCCTGCGGATCGGGCCGGTCGCGGCCCGGTTCGTCACGTGCGACACCACCGATCAGGTGATCGGCGTGTTGCGGGAGCTGCCTGACGCCCCCGCCGACCGCGTCCTGGTACTTGGTGGCGGCTCCAACGTCGTGCTCGCCGACGATCTGGCCGATCTCACCGTCGTCCGGATGGCGAACACCGAGATCACGGTGCGCGACAACCTGGTGCGCGTCGAGGCGGGCGCGGTCTGGGACGACGTCGTCGTGACGTCGCTGGCATACGGCCTCGGCGGGCTGGAATGCCTGTCCGGCATCCCGGGGTCGGCGGGGGCGACGCCCGTGCAGAACGTCGGCGCGTACGGCGGCGAGGTGGCCGACGTCATCAGCCGGGTGCGCCTGCTGGACCGCCGCACCGGCGAGGATCGGTGGGTCGGGCCCGACGCGCTGCGCTTCGGCTACCGCAGCAGCGTGTTGAAGAACTCGACACACGCCGTCGTGCTCGAGGTCGAGTTCGAGCTCGGCACCGATGAGTTGAGCGCACCGCTGCGCTACGGCGAGTTGGCGACCGCGCTCGGCGCAGACCCCGGTGCCAGGGTCGAACCGACGCGGGTGCGCGAGGCGGTGCTGGCCCTGCGGGCCCGCAAGGGCATGGTGCTCGAGGAGGCCGACCGCGACACCTGGAGCGTCGGCTCGTTCTTCACCAATCCGGTGGTGTCCTCGGCCGAATTCGAGCGGCTGCGATCCGGCTGGGACGGCCCGGTGCCCAACTATCCGGCCGCCGACGGGGTCAAGCTGGCGGCGGGCTGGCTGGTGGAGAAGGCCGGTTTCGGCAAGGGCTACCCCGACGACGCAGCTTCAGCAAGGCTGTCGAGCAAGCATGCGCTGGCCATCACCAACCGTGGGACGGCCACGACGGCGGACGTATTGGCCCTGGCCAGGACGGTGCGCGACGGGGTGCGGGACGCGTTCGGGATAGACCTCACACCCGAGCCGATTCTGGTTGGGTGCAATCTCTAGGTACCGTATGTACACGTGACCATCAATCGGCGCCAGGCGCTGACCGCAATCGCCGTGGGCGCTTCCGGCGTCCTCGCCGCCTGTAGCGGTAGGTCCATCACATCCTCGTCAGAGTCCTCGACCGAGGCGCCTGCGAAGGCGGAGGTCGCCTTCAAACCCGCCCTCTCGTCGACCGACGTCGTTCCCACCGCTCCCGTCGGCATCGACGTGTCCAACGGCTGGTTGCAACGCGTCTCACTGACCAACGCGCAGGGTCTGGTGGTCTCGGGCGTCATCAATCGCGACCGCACGTCGTTCACGACGACCGAGCCGCTCGGCTTCGGCGTCGAGTACACCTGGGGCGGCTCCGCGGTCGGCCGCGACGGCAAGGCCATCCCGCTCACCGGCAGTTTCACGACGGTTCTGCCCCAGACCCAGGTGAACGGTCAGTTCCAGCTCTCCGACGGACAGGTGGTCGGCGTCGCCGCCCCGGTCATCATCCAGTTCGACGCCGCGATCGGCGACGACGCCAAGCCCGACGTCGAGCGAGCGCTGACCGTCACCACCACGCCATCGGTCGAGGGCAGCTGGGCGTGGCTGCCCGACGAGGTCGGCGGTTCGCGGGTGCACTGGCGGACGCGCGACTACTACCCGCCGGGAACCAAGGTGCACGTCGACGCCCGGCTCTACGGGGTCCCGTTCGGCGACGGCGCGTTCGGCGCGGCCGACTCGACGCTGGACATCGAGATCGGCAGGCGCCAGGTGGTGAAGGCCGAGGCGTCGTCGCACCAGATCGAGGTCGTCACCGATGAGGGCGTCATCATGACGCTGCCGTGCAGCTACGGCGAAGGTGACGAGCCGCGCAACGTCACCCGTAGCGGCGTTCACGTGGTCACGGAGAAGTACGAGGACTTCTACATGTCCAACCCGGCGGCCGGGTACAGCAACGTGCACGAGCGGTTCGCCGTTCGGATCTCCAACAACGGCGAGTTCATTCACGCCAACCCGAACAGCGCCAGCGCCCAGGGCAACACCAACGTCACCAACGGATGCATCAACCTGTCGACCGAGGACGCCCAGCAGTACTTCAACACCGCGATCTACGGTGACCCCGTCGAGGTCACCGGCACGTCGATCGAGCTGTCCTACGCCGACGGCGACATCTGGGACTGGGCCGTCAGCTGGGACGAGTGGAAGTCCATGTCGGCGGTGACCCCGGAGGCGTCGCAGGTCAACATGCCCACCAGCGCGCCCGCGACCCCGGCGGACGCGCCGTCGCTGTCGGGCACGCCGACCACGACGCCGCCGAGCCAGGCTACTTCGGCTCCGACTCCTGGCGGGTGAACTTCCTCGTCGCGGTGGCCTGATCCCGCGGCCGGATGATGATCTGGTCCAGGTTGACGTGTGACGGGCGGGACGCGACGAACCCGATGACCTCGGCCACGTCCGCCGCCACCAGCGGGGTCATGCCCTGATACAGCGCGTCGGCGCGTTTCTGGTCTCCGCCGAACCGGACGACGGAGAACTCGGTTTCGACCATTCCTGGCGCAATCTCGGTGAGCCGCACCGGTTTTCCGAGCAACTCACCGCGCAGCGTCTGATGCAGCGCGGCCTGCGCGTGCTTGGCCGAGGTGTAACCGGCGCCGCCGTCGTAGATCTCGAACGCGGCGATCGACGTGATCGTGACGATCAGTCCGTTGCCCGACTCGATCAGCTTCGGTAGCAGCGCCCTGGTGATGCGAAGAGTGCCCAGCACGTTGGTCTCCCACATCCACCGCCAGTCGTCGAGGTCGGCGTCGGCCACGGACTGCACGCCCTTGGCGCCGCCTGCGTTGTTCACCAGGACGTCGACGCGACTCAAGCCGGCGGCCAACGCCTCGATCGCCGCGCCGTCAGTGATGTCCGCCACAATGGCGGTGCCGCCGATCTCCTCGGCGAGGGCCTTGATGCGATCCTCGCGGCGGGCCAGGCAGACTACGTGGAAGCCAAGTCCAGCAAGGGTTTTCGCGGTTGCTTCACCGATGCCCGAGCTGGCGCCGGTGACGACCGCGACGAGTTGGGGAGATTCAGGTGCCGTCATTCCACCAACATTAGTTGGCGTGCTAAGTTCACCACGTGTCCCCTAGTCAGGCTTCGCGCCTCGCCACGTCCCGGGCGTGTTGTTGTCGCCGCGTATCTCGCCGCGCCTGACTGCACGCCGACGTTCCCCGTCCTGCTGAGTCGCCAGGTGTGGCCAAAGCCCACCAGCCGACTCTCCCCCAAGGACACCCCACGTGAGCACCACCACCGCCACCGCCGTTCGTTCCCCCCTCGCCGGTAACGCCGGTTCCGCAGGTTCCACCGCGCACGCCAAGCGTGCCCTGCTTGCCCGCCACCACATCGTCGCCCCTTCGCTGCGCGTCGCCGATGCCGCCGCGTCCTCGGTGTTCAGCGCCGCCCGACTGCGCGGCCCCATCGCCAGGGACGTCATCGCGAAGACCACCGGGCTGAGCATCGCCACGGTCAACCGGCAGGTCACCGCCCTGCTCGACGCCGGCGTTCTGCGGGAGCGCGCCGATCTGGCCGTCTCCGGCGCGATCGGCAGGCCCCGCGTCCCCGTCGAGGTCAACCACGAACCCTTCCTCACTCTCGGCATCCACATCGGCGCCCGCGTCACCAGCATCGTCGCCACCGATCTCTTCGGCCGCACCCTCGACGTCGTCGAAACCCCCACCCCCCGTGGAACTCAGAACGCGGCACTCGCGGCGCTGGCAGGCAGCGCCAGCCGCTACCTGAGTCGGTGGCACCGCCGTCGGGCGCTGTGGGTCGGCGTCGCCGCGGGCGGCATCGTCGATAGCGCCACCGGTCACCTCGACCATGCGCGCCTCGGCTGGACCGACGCACCCGTCGGGCCGGTGCTGGCCGAAACCCTCGGTCTGCCGGTGTCGCTGGCATCCCACGTCGACGCCATGGCGGGCGCCGAACTGCTGCTCGGCACGCGCGCCGTCCCCGACGCGGGGACCCTTCCGCGGGGTGCGGGCACCGGTGCTGCGGGAGCGACCGGTTCCACCAGCCTCTACGTGTACGCGCGCGAAACCGTCGGGTACGCCCTGTCGATCGGTGGCCGGGTGCATTCGCCAGCCAGTGGTCCGGGCACCATCGCCGCACTGCCCGCGTACTCCGAATTGCTGGGCGGCAGCGGCCAATTGGAGTCGACGGTCAGCGACGAGGCGGTGCTGACGGCGGCCCGCAAGTTGCGGATCATCCCCCTCGAGGGTCCGTCTGCCACCATCGCGGGCGTCCTGCGCGCCGCGCGGCAGGGTAACGCCAAGGCGGCCGAACTGCTCGCCGAACGTGCCCGCGTGCTCGGCGAGGCGGTCGCACTGCTGCGCGACATGCTCAACCCCGACGACCTCGTGGTGGGCGGTCAGGCCTTCACCGAGTACCCAGAGGGCATGGCGTTGGTCGAGGCCGCCTACGAGAGGCGTTCAGTGCTCGCGCCGCGCGACATCCGGGTGACCGCATTCGGCAACCGGGTACAGGAAGCCGGAGCGGGTGTGGTGTCCCTCGGCGGGCTGTACGCCGATCCGATCGGTGCGATGCGCCGCGCGATCCGCGACAAGTCCGCCTGACGCAGCCCTTGGCGGGCCCGCGAACAGGGCAACGGTCGGCGACTCCGACCTCGGTGTCAGTATTGGGTGTGCGCGTAGCCGTCTTGTCGGTCCATACCTCGCCGCTGGCCCAGCCGGGGATCGGCGACGCGGGTGGGATGAACGTGTACGTCCTGCAGACCGCGCTGGAGTTGGCGAGGCGCGGCGTCGAGGTGGAGATCTTCACCAGGGCGACGTCCTCGGCCGACGAACCGCTGGTCAGGGTCGCGCCGGGGGTGTTGGTCCGCAACGTGGTCGCCGGGCCGTTCGAGGGTCTAGACAAGAACGACCTGCCGACGCAGTTGTGCGCGTTCACCGCGGGCGTGCTGCGAGCCGAGGCCACCCACGAACCGGGTTACTACGACGTGGTGCACTCCCACTACTGGTTGTCCGGGCAGGTGGGCTGGCTGACGCGAGACCGCTGGGCGGTGCCTCTGGTGCACACCGCGCACACGCTGGCAGCAGTGAAGAACGCGTCACTGGCCATCGGCGATCAGCCCGAGCCGCCGCTGCGGGCCGTCGGTGAGCAGCAAGTGGTCGACGAGGCCGACCGGTTGATCGTCAACACCGAATATGAAGCCCAGCAACTGATTTCGTTGCACCACGCCAACGCGGACCGCATCGACGTCGCGCATCCCGGGGTCGACCTCGCCGCCTTCGGGCCCGGCGACGTCGCCGCGTCGCGGGCGGCTCTGGGGTTGGCCGCCGACGAGAAGGTGGTGGCCTTCATCGGCCGCATCCAGCCGCTCAAGGCGCCGGACCTGCTGCTCCGCGCGGCCGCCAAGCTTCCAGACGTCCGGGTGCTGGTGGCGGGTGGGCCGTCGGGCTCCGGCCTCATCGCCCGCCAAGGCGGGGGGAGCCCAACATCCCGCCAAGGCGGGGGGAGCCTGGCCAATCCCGACGGCCTGGTTCGGCTCGCCGACGAGCTGGGTATGACGCAACGCGTGACCTTCCTTCCCCCACAGACCCGCGAGCAACTGGTCGACGTGTATCGCGCCGCCGACATCGTCGCCGTACCCAGCTACGCCGAATCCTTCGGGCTGGTCGCCGTCGAGGCGCAAGCCTGCGGCACCCCCGTGGTCGCCGCGGCGGTGGGCGGGCTACCCGTCGCCGTGCGCGACGGCGTCAGCGGCACCCTGGTGCACAGCCACGATGCAGAGGACTGGGCCGCTGCGATGGCCGATCTCTTCGAGCGCGGGCCCGCGACGATGCGAAGCGCGGCGATCGAGCACGCCGCGACGTTCTCCTGGGCGCACACCGTCGACGCCCTGCTGGCCAGCTACGCGCACGCCATCACCGACTACCGGGCACGCCATCAACGCACCGAGCGGCGCAACGGGCGACGGTTCTCGATCCGGCGGGGGATCCGCGCGTGAGGGGCGATGGGCCGCTTGCGCGAGGAGTAGACAACCCAGCGCTTCAGATCATCGAGGACACGCTCAAGGAGTCCGACCTCGACTACGCCTTCCACGAGGGCGTTGACGGCGCGCCGTCGGGTCTCGTCGTGGCGGTGCCCGGCGAGCGCAGGCTGATCACCAACACGATCCTGACCGTCGGCGACCACGCGGTGCGCATCGAGGCGTTCGTCTGCCGCAAGCCCGACGAGGACTTCGAGAAGGTGTACCGGTACCTGCTGCGGCGCAACCGCAGGCTCTTCGGCGTCGCGTACACGCTCGACAATCTGGGCGACATCTACCTGGTGGGCCGCCTGGCGTTGGAGTCGGTCACCCCTGCGGTGATCGACGGCATCCTCGGTCAGGTGCTGCAGGCCGTCGAGTCGGACTTCAACATGTTGCTGGAGTTGGGATTTCACTCGTCGATCCAGAAGGAATGGGATTGGCGGGTGAAACGAGGCGAGTCGTTGAAGAATCTGCGGGCGTTCGAGCATCTGATCGACGACGGCGACGATTCCTAGCCGACTGTGGGCCTCGTGCCCGTGAACGGGGCCGAAACCGTGCATGACCCCCACGGTCGCGGGGGGCACGCCAAGACGTTGTCGGGATAGCATCAAGCGCATGGCCACTCTGGTGCTGCTCCGTCACGGCGAGAGCGAATGGAACGCGCTGAACCTGTTCACCGGGTGGGTGGACGTCGACCTCACCGAGAAGGGCAGGTCCGAAGCGGTCCGCGGCGGCGAGCTGATCAAGGCCGAGGGCGTGCTGCCCGACGTGCTGTACACCTCGCTGCTGCGCAGGGCCATCAACACCGCCAACCTCGCGCTGGACAAGGCCGACCGGCACTGGATCCCCGTGCACCGCGACTGGCGTCTCAACGAGCGGCACTACGGCGCGCTGCAGGGTCTGGACAAGGCGGAGACCAAGGCCAAGTACGGCGAAGAGCAGTTCATGGCGTGGCGGCGCAGCTATGACACCCCGCCACCGCCCATCGAGAAGGGCAGCGAATTCAGCCAGGACGCCGATCCGCGGTACGCCGACATCGACGGTGGTCCGCTGACCGAGTGCCTGGCCGACGTAGTGGCCCGGTTCGTCCCGTACTTCGAGTCGACGATCGTGCCCGACCTGCAGGCAGGCAAGACGGTGCTGATCGCCGCCCACGGCAACTCGTTGCGAGCGCTGGTGAAGTACCTGGACGGGATGTCCGACGACGACGTCGTCGGACTGAACATCCCGACGGGCATTCCGCTGGTGTACGAATTGGACGACGCGCTCAAGCCGACGGTCCCCGGTGGCGCCTACCTGGATCCCGACGCCGCCGCGGCGGGTGCCGCAGCGGTCGCGGCTCAGGGCGCGAAGTAACGGTCCGCGCCTCCGGCGAACCGCCGCCGAGGCAAACAGTGGGTGAACTCCGGTGAACGGGGTCCGAACTCCTGTGTTTGTGTGTGTGACTTGTCCCGATTTGGCCGCACGCTGCTGGGATGGCGTTCACCGAGTGCGTACGATTTTCGCGTGAGTGTGGTAGCGGCGCTGCTGTTGGTGGCAGTCGTTTCTCTCATCGCGCTCGCAATCGGGGCCATGATCGCGCTGAGGTTCGCGCCACGCATCGCTGCGCGCAGACAGCGCCGCTCGGTCGACCAGGACGGGATCACCGTCTCCCAGATGCTTCAGCAGATCGTGGCGTTGTCACCGGTGGGCACCGTGGTGGTCGACAAGTACCGTGACGTGGTCTTCATGAACGAGAAGGCGCGCGAGCTCGGACTGGTGCGCGAAAGGCTCCTCGACGACCGGGCCTGGACGGCCGCCCAGCGGACGTTGAGCACCGGCGTGGACGTCGACTTCGACCTGGCCCCGGTGCGGCGGCAGAATCCCGGCCGCTCGGGGCTTTCCGTCGGTGGTCACGTCCGGCTGCTCTCCGAGGACGATCGCCGCTTCGCGGTGGTGTTCGTCGACGACCAGTCCGAGCACGCGAGGATGGAGGCCACCCGAAGGGACTTCGTGGCCAACGTCAGTCACGAGCTCAAGACTCCGGTCGGGGCGATGGGGGTGCTCGCCGAGGCTCTGCTGGCCTCCACCGACGACCCCGAGACCGTGGGCCGGTTCGCCGAGATGATGGTGACCGAATCCAACCGGCTGGCCAACATGGTCGGTGAGCTGATCGAACTGTCCAGGCTGCAGGGCGCCGCCCCGCTGCCCGACCTCGACGCCGTCGACGTCGACACCGTGGTGTCCGAGGCACTGTCGCGCTACAAGGTGGCCGCCGACAACGCCGACATCGCGATCACCACCGATGCGCCGACGGGTTATCGGGTCAAGGGTGACGAGCAATTGTTGGTGACCGCGATCGCCAACTTGGTGTCCAATGCAATCGCCTACTCGCCCAAGGGATCTCCGGTGTCGATCAGTCGCCGCCGCCGGGGCGACAACATCGAAATCGCAGTGACCGACCGTGGCATCGGGATCGCCCGCGACGACCAGGAGCGCGTGTTCGAGCGGTTCTTCCGCGTCGACACCGCCCGGTCGCGGGCCACCGGAGGCACCGGGCTGGGGCTCGCGATCGTCAAGCACGTAGCGGCCAATCACAACGGCTCGATACGGCTGTGGAGCCAACCGGGGACCGGATCGACGTTCACGTTGTCGATCCCGGCGCATCCCGACACCGATGACGAATCGGACGACCGAGAGGACCAGGCTTACTGATGACCAGTGTGTTGATCGTCGAGGACGAAGAGAGTCTGGCCGATCCGTTGGCCTTCCTGCTCCGCAAGGAGGGATTCGAGGCCACGGTGGTGACGGACGGCCCGTCGGCCTTGGCGGAGTTCGAGCGGTCGGGCGCCGACATCGTGCTGTTGGACCTGATGCTGCCGGGGATGAGCGGAACCGACGTCTGCAAGCAGCTGCGGTCACGGTCGAGCGTGCCGGTGATCATGGTTACCGCCCGCGACAGCGAGATCGACAAGGTGGTCGGGCTCGAGTTGGGCGCCGACGACTACGTCACCAAGCCGTACTCGGCGCGCGAGCTGATCGCGCGGATCCGGGCGGTGCTGCGGCGCGGCGTCGACAACGACGACTCGGGCATCGGCGACGGCGTGTTGGAGGCGGGCCCGGTACGGATGGACGTCGAACGGCACATCGTGTCCGTCAACGGTGAGGCAGTCACGTTGCCGCTCAAGGAATTCGACCTCCTGGAGTACCTGATGCGCAACAGTGGCCGGGTGCTGACCCGCGGTCAGCTGATCGACCGGGTGTGGGGCGCTGACTACGTCGGCGACACCAAGACGCTCGACGTTCACGTCAAGCGGCTGCGGTCGAAGATCGAGGGGGATCCGGCAAACCCCGTTCACCTGGTGACGGTCCGAGGACTCGGTTACAAGCTGGAGGGCTGACACGGCGACGCCGCGCACCGACTCGTTAATCTGGCACACTTTGGATAGTTTGCCGAAGGCGCGCTATCGTGGGTGCGAGTGCACCGGGGCGGGGGTAGCCTCGCTGGTTCCGAACCCTTCGGGATCCCGGCTGACAGAAGAGGCGTCGGAGAAGTCCCGTGGCAGAGACCGTCAAGGAGCTCGCGAACGAGCGGCCGTCGAGCGCGGTGCCCGCGTGGCGCTGGACCGTGGCTTCAGTGGTGCTTCTCGCGCTCTGCGCGATATGGGCCTGGCTGGACGTCCAGCCGGCAATCAAGGTCCCGCTGCCCGATCGGTCCAATGAGGCCGAGGTTCGCATGCAGGACTTCCGGGATGCGCTGTACTACCCCGTCCGGGACTTGATGGCCGGGCACAATCCATACAGTCCGTCGTCGATGTTCGAGCACTGGCCGGTCCGCCAGAACTTCAACCTCTACCAGCCGTATCACCTGATCCTGAACATGCCATTTGCGGTCGGCGGATATCGACTGGGGGCGGTCGCCTTCACCCTGGTGGGGCTCGCGTTACTGCTGTTGCTGGCATATCTGGCGGCGCGGCAGCTACGACCTCGCGTTCCGCTGGCGGCGGGCTTCGGGGGAGTCGCGGCGCTCCTGCTGGTTGGCGAGGTCGGCAAGGCCCAGCTCTACGTCGGGCAGATCAACCCGATGGTTGCGCTCGGCTCCGCGGGAACGCTGCTGCTGCGCCGCACGCATCCCGGATGGGCTGCCGCCGCCCTGGCGCTGGCATGGGTGAAGCCCCAGTTCGGCTTTCCGCTCGCCGTCGTGCTGCTGATCATGGGGTCGTGGCGGGTCGCCGTCGGCGGCACCGCCATCGCCGCGGCGGCCAGTGCGCCGGTCGTCGGCTATCTGATCGCCCAGCAGGGGCTGTCGTCCTTCCTCGCCGCCATCAGGGAGAACCTGAACTGGGCGGAGAACACCGACTACGCGGCCATCGACTCCATGACGGCACGCAGGCCCGACATGGCCGGGGTGTTCTTCCGCCTCACCGGCTGGGCTCCTCCGGGTCTCGAAGTTGCCAGCTTGGTTCTGGCAATCGTCATCGGCGGGCTGATCGCCCGCCGTCTCGACCGTTCGTCGATCCCGGGGCTGGCACCCGTCGCCGACTTGCTCTGTCTGGTCACGGTGATCGTCGCGGTGGTCCATCAGCCCGGCGACATCCTCATCGCGGTCCCCGCGATGGCCGCCGTGGCTGCTGCCTTCTGGAGACGCGGCCGCGGCCCGCTCGCGTGGATGCCGCTCGCCGCCGTGGCTCTGCTCGTGTTGCCTCATCTTCATCACACGCGGGTCGACGAGGTGATCGCCGCGCTGGCCGGGGCGCGCGCCGCAGGCGTGGCCGACGGTGTCGCGATCGTCGCCGCATGGCTGTTGCTCGCCGTGTTCGGTTTCCTTCGCACCCGCCGTGCCTGCCCTGGTGAGTCGCCCGTGGCGCCGCCAACCGCCTCGAACGGAGTGCAGTCGCCCGTCAGAGGCTGACGGCTGGCAGTGCCTGTTTCACGTGCGCCCCGGTACCGACGACGTCGAATTCCCGCTTCATGGTCGTCACCACCCACGACATGAATCGGTGCTTCTCCTGCGCCGGAACCGACATGCCTGGAAAGAAGGTCAGCGACGGTGCGTCGCGTGAGTCGAGCAGGTCGGTGGGGTGCAACAGCATCGACATTCCCACTGCCCGCATCCGGCACAGGCGAAGGGCGGTGCGAAAGTAGGTGCGGGCCAGTGCCGGTGATCCCGCGTAGAGCTGAATCAGGTACGAACCGTGGATCGGGACGCGCAGCAGGGGCATCGTGGTGACGGGAAGCTCGGCGATACCCGATTCACCGGATACATACGGCCGCAACGGCAGTCGTGCCTGACCCACACCACCGAACAGCTCGGCCCTCTCCTCGCGCTGCTCTGGCGTCAGCGTAGTGGAGCGGAAGTGGTGTGCCCGCGCCAACGGCCCGATCCACGTCGGGAGCGTGCTGGCGTCATAGTGATAGCCGCGCTCGGCCAGCAGCCGCTGCAACACCGGGCTGGTGCTGTACCCGGGTCCCCGGAAACCGATCGGTGCCGGCGCCCCTGCAGCGACGATTGCGTCGTGCGTGCGGTCGATTTCGTCGGCCAAGCGGTCCTCGGAGTACCGCTGCAACCACGGCTCGTGCTCGAAGGAGTGGTTCCCGATCTCGTGCCCCGCTGCGGCGAAGGAGCGCACCGCCTCGGCGCCGTCGTCGCGGACGACATCCGCGCCGATCGCGAAAACCGTTGATACGACGTCGGTCTCACCGAGGAACTCGACGATCCTCGGCGTCGCAACGGATAGGTAGCTTGGTCGCTCTGCCCACTCGGGATCGCCATGGGTCTTGAGGAAGGACCAGATGTTGTCGAGATCGAAGGACACACTGCCAACCGGTCGCGTGGTCATCATGAATCAGCCCCGTTCCCCTGCAACTACGGCAGGTACGTCGTCAGGATTCGGCACGACGGTGCCGACCCGTGCCATCGCCAGCACACCAGCGGTGATCATCGTCAGTCCGAGCACGACCCACCACGTCCGGCCGCCGGCGATCTGATCGCCAAGAAGCGCGATGCCCGCCAGCGCGGACACCACCATGGTGACGGCGTCCATCGACGCGCCGGTCGAAATGGTGGAGCCGCGTTGAAGCGCTGCCGCGAGCAACCCCTGGCCAAGGAGAGCGGAGGCGAGAGTGAGCCAGGTGAGAGGTTCGGCGAGCCAGTCGTGAATCGGCATCGACGCGAGGGGGCGACTGGCGACGGCCAGGATCGCGAAGGCAGCGCCTGCCAGGCACGCGAGAGGGACTCCGCCACGGGCCCGCCACGCCGGAATGCAGAGCGCGCCGCACAGCACCAGACCCGTTGTGAGGATTGCCGTGGTCGTGACCGACACGTCGCTGGCCCTCGACGGTTCGGCCGCGCCTGCCAGCAGAAGCAGCGCGGCGGTCATCACTGCCAACACCGTCACTTCGGCGCGGGTCACGCGCCAACCGAGTACGGCGGCGCCGCCGATTGCCGCGAGGCCCACCGAGGCGCAGGCCCCCGCCTGCGCGAGGTAAAGCGGCAGGGTGCCGCGGGCGACGAAGGCGAGCAGGAACCCCAAGATCTGTGCAGCAAATCCCAATGAATACACTCGGTCGGTCGCCAAGCGTGCCAGCAGGGTGACGTCGACACCGTCGGTGCGCCGCGCTCTTCGTGCGCCGACACTCTGTGCCACCAGGCCAATGGCATAAGCCAAAGACGATGCGGCAAGAGCCAGGTAACCGATCACCGAACCACCCGTCGTCGTACGTTGAAGTCATTTGTGTTGCTGTCGAGATGACAAGCAAATGCATTGTATGGATAGTATGGGGTATGGCTCAAGTGCACCTGATCGCCGGCACGCGTCCCGAAGCGATCAAACTCGCCCCCCTGGTCCCCGCGCTGCGCGATGCGGGTCTGGAACCCTTCTTCGTGGCCAGTGGCCAGCACCCGACGATGGTCCACCAAGCGCTCGCGTCCTTCGGAATGCGGCCGGACGTCAGCCTCGAAGTAGTTCGCTCGACCGGCACCCAGCCGGAGCTGATGGCGGGGTTGACGCTGGCCCTCGAACGCCTTTGGGCGTCGCCGCCGGATGCCGTGGTGGTCCAGGGCGACACCACGACCGTGCTCGCTGCGGCGATGGTGGCGTTCTGGGCGAAGATTCCGGTCGTGCACCTCGAAGCCGGTCTGCGGTCGCATGATCTCGCTGCTCCGTTCCCCGAAGAGGGCAACCGCCGATTGGTGGGTCAGGTGGCCTCGCTGCACCTGGCGCCGACGCCCGCCGCCCGCGACAATCTGCTCAGGGAGAACATCGACACCTCCGACGTCCTGGTCACTGGCAACACCGTCGTCGACGCCGTCCTGGAGATCTCTTCGCAGAATCACGCGATCGAGGACCCGACCGTGGCGGCGTTCGTCGCCCGCGCCGAGGCACGCACCAGAAGGCTGTTGCTGGTGACCGTGCATCGGCGGGAGTCCTGGGGCGCACCGCTGGATCGGGTGCTCGGCGCCGTCCGACGCCTGCTCGACGCGTATCCGGACGTCGAGGTCGTGCTGCCGACCCATCCGAACCCCGCTGTGGGGCAACAGGTTCACGCCGCCCTCGGAGGTCATCCGCGGGCGTGCATCACGCCGCCGCTCGACTATCCGGTACTGGTGCGGGTCTTGGCGGCGGCCACGCTGGCGTTGTCCGATTCGGGCGGCATCCAGGAGGAGGCGCCGACGTTCGGTGTGCCCGTGCTCGTCCTTCGTGAGGTCACCGAGCGGATGGAGGCAGTCGACTACGGCTGCGCCAGACTGATGGGCACCGATGCCGACGCGATCACCGCGATGGCGGCCAGGCTGCTCGACGATCCGGCCGAGCGGGCCGCAATGGTGTCCCTGGGCAATCCGTTCGGAGACGGCAAGGCCGCCGAGCGTTCCGCCGCGGGGATCGCCTGGATGCTCGGCGAATTGTCCTCGCCGCCAGTGGAATTTGGCATCTGACACGGGTCATTCCAAGCTGTCGAAGAGCCGCAGCAGTGCCTTCGTCGCATCGACGGAGTCGAACTCCCGCTCGACGAGTTCTCGCCCAGCCCTTGCGAACTTCGCCACCGCAGGGCCCGCCGCGATCATCTCCTCCAGCGTGTCCCGGAGGCTTTCGGCGTCGCCTGCGGTGGCCAGCAGTCCGGTGACCCCCGGCACGACGATCTCCGGGATGCCGGACAGGGTGGTCGATACCGTCGGAACGCCGCACGCGAGCGCTTCCATCAAGGCGACAGGCAGCCCCTCCATCTGACCGTCGGCCGCGACGATGCTGGGCAGTACGAACAGGTCGGCGCGGTCGAGAGCGTCCTTGACGAACGTCTCCGAGCGTCCACCGTGAAACCGCACCCGGCCCGCGATCCCGAGAGAAGCGGCGAGGCCAATCAGCTCGTCATGGAGCGGGCCGTGGCCGATGAGCTCCAGGTCGATGCGGTCGACGCCTGCCCCGCCAAGCGCCAGCGCGCGCAGCAACACCGCGTGGCCCTTGTACTCCTGCAGCGAGGCGACGCACAGCGCGGAAATGCGGCCGGTCGACGGGATCGAGCGGGGGCGATGGGTGTACTCGCCGCTGCGGATGCCGCAGTGCACCACCTCCACGGGGGTGACCCCGCCGGCGAGCCCGTTGAGCAAGGTCCGGTTGTACTCAGAGACGGTGACCACGAATCGCGCATCGGCGATCTTGGTCGCCAGCATGGACGTATCGACGTAGATATCGTGCGCGTGCGCGGTGACGCTATAGGAGACACCGGCGAGCCGTGAGCAGATCCACGCCGCCAGCGCAGGGTACGTCGCATAGTGGGCGTGCACGTGACGGGGAGCCCCTGGCCGACTCAGATCTCTGGCGTGGGCCGCCGCAAGCGGCACGGTGGCCAACGCGCGAATCAGCAGCTTCGGCGCCGCTGCGTAGCCGCGCACCACGTGGGCGAGAACGGCGATGGTGGCGATCGGATGCCGCACCACCGCCCATGCCATGCCTTCGACCGCTTGCCGGATGCCGGGACGCACCAGGCGGGGCGTCCAGCGGCGGGCGACGTCGTGCACCTCGGGATCGGGGGAAGCGAACAGCGAACGCAGGCCGATGTCGTAACGGCCGGTGTCGGACAGCGCTTCGAGTTCCCGCACGATGAAGGTCTCGGAGGTGACGGGAAACCTCGAGACGAGGTAGTCGACTGCGACTCGACTCACGGTTGCCTGCCGAGGGCGACGGCATAGCGCGTCTGCAGCCGGGACAGCCATGCCGCAGCGGAGAATTCGCGCTGCGCGCGGAGAATCGCATTCTGTCCGAGGGTATTTCGCAGTGCCGGGCTCTCGATGAGACGCCCCACCGCGTCGGCGAGCCCCTCGGGGTCGTTCGGCTCGAACAACAGGCCCGTGACGTCGTCGACGACGATGTCGGGGACGCCACCGATCCGGGACGCGGCGATCGCGCGCCCACTCGCCGACGCCTCGATGAGCACGGTCGGCAGATTCTCCCCGTGGGTGGACGGCAGGAGGATGACGTCGGCGGCGCGGTACACCTCCGGCATGTCGGTTCGGACGCCCGCGAAGACGATCGAATCCGTCAGTCCCGCTTCGCCGACGGCGGCCCGCAGGTCGGCCTCGAGCGGTCCGCCACCCACCAGCGCCAGCGTCGCGTCGGGATGGCGGTCGAGGACGAGCCGCCACGCCTTGACGGCGACGGGGATGCCCTTGAAGTCGCGGAACGCGGCGGGCAGCACCACCAGTGGTCCCGTGCCGCCGCCAATTTCGCGACGAACCGCGGCGTTGGCCTGCCCGGGTTGGTAGAGATCGACGTCGATGCCGTTGTGCAGGACGTCCCAGTTACCGGGCAGCCCACTGGGGTGGTACCGCTGCTGGAACGACGCGCGTGAGGCGTCCGAGACGAACAGGGCCCCGTCTGACCGGGTGGCTGCGGCCACGGCCAGTTGCTCTCGCCAGCGTGCGCGACCATCCAAGGGCCGGGCGACGTGATGAAAGGTGCAGAAGACCGGGCGGTGGGTCAACCGCGCGGCGGGCACGGCGAGCGTCATCGCCATTTCGAGGTGCGCGTGGACCAGGTCGTATCCCCGGTCGTAGCTACCGTCCCCGCCCTCGCGGCACCCGTGCCGGATTTCGTTCACCAACCGTGGTATCGCGAAGGGGTCGAGCAGCCGTCGAATGCCCAGCGAACGGGGCCGGATGTCTGCCTCGGCGAGAATCGCCATCGTCTTGTCCGCGTTGACCGAAGCCGGTGACACCCCAACGAAGTCCATGACGACGTCGGTGTCGCGGGATGCCGCCGCGAGAGGCGCCAACAGAGTTTCGGCGCCGCCCATGCGAAAGGCGTCGATGAGGACCAGGACGCGCATCGGCCGCGTGGCGGTACCGGAGACCGTCATCGTGTTCGAGCTCGTACTCGCAGTCGTCGAATGAAGGTTCACTGCACCACCCGAAGTCGTTGCCACGGTATGTCGGTCATGCCGTCGTAGTCCCATCGAAAACCTGCCTCCTGATACGCCGAGCCGATGAAGTCGCTCCGTGAGGCCGGATCCATCTCGAAGCTGACGCTCAACGGTGCGCCACCGACGTCGACGATGTAGCCGCCGAAGCGCTGCATCGCCACGGCCACCATGCGCTCACCGGCCGTCAGATTGAGCGAGTCGAGGTCCAGGCTCGGATCCAGTTGGAGGCGAGCGCCTTCCGGAAGGCAGTCCGGGCTGGTCGAGCGACCATCCGACTTCAGGGCGGGAGGTCGCGGGGCCCCCTCACACACGTTGTTGGTCTGCATCGCCAGCGCGTGCGAGATCGAACCCTGTTGAACCTCCGCGATGCGGATCACCCCCGCGAGGCGGGATGCGCCCGAGCCGGTGGCAGCTCCGCTCCATCCGGAACCGTCGATGTCATTGATGGCGGCGAACTCGGTGGACCATCCGCCATCGGAGTTGATCGCCTGCCAGAACTCGTAGCTGGTGCGTGTCGACTCGTCGACCACCACCATCGCGCCGTCTGAACCGGTGTGTGGCCGAGCCCCGTCGGGAATCGGGATCTGCCTGCCGTCGAACGGGCACGGACCCCAATCCGTCGCGCGGCAGGGCACCGTGTACGTCGGTGTCTGGGCATCGGCGCTGAAGATCGGTATCCCGAACTCGACGAGCGCGGCGTGCAGGTTGCCGTCACCCGTCACCGCACGGATCATGGCGTCGCTGCCGGGATCGACCGCGACGTCGTCCGGTATCGGTGTTCGGAAGGGACTCGAATCCGCGAAGGGCTGGACGAACGTGCTGCCCCCCGACTGTCCGCTAGTCACAACGGCCGACAAGGTCGCGGCCACCGCCAGGGCGACGACGGCCGCTGCGAGGATCTTCTTTCGTTTGCGTGACAACGACATTCACGCCTTCCTGTCGAGTCGGTTGGCGGCGTCGGCCACTGCGTCGCCGATGAGCCTCGCGGTCACCGCCCATGCTTGGGACACCGATGCCCGCCCTGCGGCGCCCATGTCGGCGGCGAGGTCGGGATTCAGCAGAAGCTTGAGCATGGCGGTGGCCAGGGACTGCGGATCACTGGGCGGAACGAGCAGTCCGGTCACACCGTCGTCGACGGCGGCAGGCAGGTCGCCGACGGTGGTGGCGACGACGGGTCGGCCAAAGGTGAAGGCCAGATGGACGACGGCGCTTTGGCTGGCGCGGATGTAGGGAGTCACGACGACTCGGGCCGCCTCGAGAAGACGGGGTACCTCCGCCAACGGCTGGTAGCCGGGCCGACAGTCCACGTTCCCGATTCGCCCGGCTCGGGCCACGAGTTCCTCGCCGTCGACGTCGGCACCGACCGCGCCAGCGAGAATCAGCCTGGCCGAGGGGAGTTCGGCTCGAACCGATGAGAACGCGTCGAGCAGGACGTCGATGCCCTTGTACGTGGTCCAGGTGCCGAAGAAGACGGCGGTCGGCTCGGTCTGATCGGCGGGCTTCACCTCTTCGGCGCTCCATAGGGAACCCGCGTCGCCGAACGGGATCACGACGACTTCGCACCGGGGCTGCCAGTGGTCCAGTACGACCTGGCGCGTTTGCGGACCGAGGACGAATGCGACGTCCATCCGACGCCAGGCAGCACTGAATGCCGCCCGCAGCAGTCGGCCCGACTTCGGCGTGCTGGTGTCCTTGGCATCCGACCGGGGCAGGGGTTCGTGGGCGACGATCCCGAATGCGGTTCGCGGCATCAGCATTCGGATGGCCACGACGAAGAGCGGCTCGAACGTGAAGCGCCACTGGGAGAACAGCACCGCACGTGGTGATTCGGTCCGGAGCCGGTAGGCCAGTACTGCCCACGCAACGACCAACTGGGCGGCGCGGGCCGCCCGACGTGCCAGGCGCAATGGCTTCGCCAGTGGCGCGGTGTCACCGGGATGCCACGTGGGCAGCATCGAACGGACGGTGAATCCAGCCTGAGAGGAGTCCAATTCGGGCTTCGGTCCGGTCCACAGCTCTACCGGAGTGCCGCGCTTGGCCAAGGCGTCACCGAGTTGGGCGGTGTACTGGAACAGCCCTCCCGACGGGGAGAACTCGACGAGGACGGTGGCATCGCGTGTCATGACATCGTTTCTTGCAGGACGGGCGGGGGCACGTGGTGTGGGTCGGATTCCGAGTCTGCCTGGTCGTCGAGGGCCGACGTTGGGGACGAGGATCCGCGCCGCCGCGAGCGGGCGGCCGCGATGAGCGAGGGGAGGAGTGCTGCCGCTGCCGCTGCCGCGGCGAGGCCTGCCACGGCGGCGGCGAACATCGCGGGCCGCGGCGTGAGGACGACTCCGGCCACGCTGGGGTCGGAGAGCTGGACTATCGCGTACTGGTTCGGCCCGATGAACTCCACTATCCGCGTCCGTGCCGACCGCATGACGTCGTCGAGTTCGGTTCGCGCCGTTGTGGAGTCGGGTGCCGTGACGCTGACGGTAATGGTGCCTCTGACCGGGTCTGACTCGATCGTCGCTGGGGTGCCCGGCGCCGTCATGAGCTCCGCGAAGGTGGGGAGGAGCTCGGCGCGCGAGCGGACGTCGAGGGCGTATGCGTAGTAGCCGTCCGGTCGACCCACCGGTGCCAGCGTGACTTTCTCGCTGGCGGTCACCGCCGAGGTTCCCGAGAGCGACAGGATGCCACCCGCGGCCACGGCGCCGATCACGACGGCGCCGCTCCAGCGCGCGGTGGTGTTGACGAGGCGCCGCACGCCGACACGTCCGACGGGCGCTGTCGAACACAGAGCGCATGCCAGCGCGAGCAGGAGTCCCAGGGTGCGGAAGTAGGCGAGATGGAGGAAGAGACTGGCGATGGACCACGCGACGATTCCCGTGAACACCGCGGCGACCAGTCCCCTGTCCCGCCCTGGGTGTGCGGCGATCCGCACCGCCAGGAGAGTGAGGAAGCCAGCGATCATCACGATCCAGGTGATGAGACCGAACCAGCCACTCTCCGCTGCCAACTGGGCGTAGAGGTTGTGCGGGGCGATGATCTCGTCGTGCACGACGGTTGGTACCCGACCGGCGTATTCCGCAATGGCGTCGGAGAAGGTGCCTGGCCCGTAGCCGAACAGCGGTCGCTGCTCGAACATCGCCCAGGCGATCTCCTGAGATGCCTTGCGGCCCAAGACCGACGGATCTACCCCATGCGATCCGCCGGATACGTCGGCGATCAGCGCAACGAACCGGTTGCCGATGCCCGGTATCAGCAGCATCGCGAACATGGCGGGTAGGAGGACGGCGAGCTTGGCGGGCATGCCCGCGATCACCAGCCACAACACCGCCGCCGCGCCGACGGCCAGGAGCGTTCCCCGGGATTGGGTCAGGTAGATGCCGGCCATCAACACCAGGGTGACCCCACCCCAGGCGACGGCGCGGCCGCGGAGGTCGATCCGCCACGCACGATGTGCCAACGCCCAGGAGAGCGGCATGGCCAGGACCAGATGCCGTCCCCAGAAGTTGGAGTCCGGGAATGGACCGCCGTAGCGCTGGGTCGTGACCAGCTCGCCGGAGGCGTCGGTGATGGTCGCGAAGCCGCCGAATGAGGTGGCGCCGTGGAAGACGACGAAACTGAAGACCGTCAGCATCGACAATGCCGCCATCGGGACGACGACGGCGGCCGCCAGCGCCCACGGTCGAGCGGTGACCTGTGCCAACATCAGGACGACCACGACGTAGATCGCGTCGACGCCTGCGCGCCAGAGGGTCGGGGTCGAGGCCCCAAGGTCAGTGCTCCCGAGAGTCGCCACCAGCTGACCGCACATGTAGGTTCCGACCAGCACTGCACCGACGACGGTCCATCGGTTCAGTCGCGCTCTCGCCGTGTGGTCGGTGAGCGTCAACCCGAGTGCGACGATGCCCAGCAGGAGGGAGCCGGTGAAGATCGGCAGCGCCACGTGCATTGCGGCAACCGCACTCAGGTTGGTCACCTCGACGACGACCATGACGAGCAGCGCCACGAACGCAGCGTCAGTGCGCGTGACCGGGTGGCCAAGCGCCGGGTGATGAATCACGTTGACACCGGCAGCGATTCAGGCTCGACCGGCGAGCTATGCACCACGATTGACCGTTTGATGAGGCGGCGGGCCGCGAAGTATGCACCGAGGCCGATCAGAAGTCCGATGACTCCGGCGACGACGACCACCTGAAGTCGCTGGGGCCCAATGGCTGTCGTGTTTCCCTCGGGCGTTGCCACCACGCGCAGGGTGAACGGAGCGGACAACGCTGCGACTTCGGGTGTCGCCTTCGCCAGCACGTCCGAGAGTGCCGACTGCGCGGCAGCGGCCGAAGGCGCGTCCACCGTCAGTAGCACCAGCGTGGTGTCTGGCATCGGACCCGCGGTCAGCGTCAGGTCGGACGGTCCGACGTTGGCGGCGGACGCCGCACTTTGCAGCCACTTCGCATCGCCGTACACGACCGCCGCGGTGTGTGGCACCTGGCCGCGGCTGAGCACCTCCCAGTAACTCGACGAGTCGGCGATGGACAGGTTGGCGGCGGGGAGCAGGGCCACCCTGGCCTCGGCCTGGTAGTGCGTCGGCAGCGGAGCCGCCAGGCCGACGATGACGCCGATGACGAGGCCGACGAGGGCGTAGATCGCGGCGCGTGCCTGCCACCGGATTCGTTGACGATGCATGACTATCCTTTCGAGTGAGGCT
This sequence comes from Mycobacterium sp., assembly GCF_040509115.1. Taxonomy (GTDB): domain Bacteria; phylum Actinomycetota; class Actinomycetes; order Mycobacteriales; family Mycobacteriaceae; genus Mycobacterium. The sequence continues at coordinate 23,044 of NZ_JBEVLO010000196.1, forward strand.
CTTGGCGACCGGCTTGGGGCGCAGTCTGGGTGTGGCGCAGACGTTCGGTGCGAGCCTTGACCAACCGAAGCGCCTCTCTGGTGAGCTGTGGGGCCGTGAAGCGAAGGGCCAGAAGGTAGATCGCGGGTCCCAGTGCGATGAGAACGCCGAGTCGCAGCGGTGCGGGTTCGCCTGCCATCGCGGCGTCGAGGCCCACCAGGGCGAGACCCATCGGAACTGCCGCCGCGACGGGTCGGGCGATTGCCGAGAGCAGATCAGTCGCTCGCAGCGGTACCAACCGGCGAACGAGCACGAGTCGGAGGGCGAGATGCACGGTCTCGACGCCGAGGATCGCCGTTGCCACTAGGGTGGCCCCGTGGCCGGCTGCCCACCATACGGGCCCGACGAGCACGAGGAGTTTGGCCGCGTTGATCGCGGTGAGCAATCCCGGTCGGCCGACGGCCTTGTAGACGTCGCCGGCGTGGAACGAGGCCGAGTACACGACGGTGTAGGCGGCCAGAATGGCCAGCATCGTTGCGGCGCCCTCGTACTCGGTTCCATAGAGTGTCGACACCAATGGTCCCGACACTGCGGCGAGGCCCACTCCGATCGGAGCGGTGAGTGCCATGACCACGACCAGGGTCTGCCGATAGTGCGCAGCCAGCTGCGCTCGGTCGTGTTGCAGCCGGGACAGTGAGCTGAACAACACCTCGCTGATCACGATGCAAAGGTTGAGCACCAGTAGTTCAGGGATGCGGTAGGCCAACGTGTAGAGGCCGAGTTCGGTTGTGCCCAGCCGGGTTCCGATGGCGAGATAGTCCACGTTGTAGATCGCGAACGCGAGCAGGGTGACACCGGTGACCGGCATCCCGAACCGGATCAGCTGACGTGCCTCGGCGGCGTCGAACCCCGGGCGACCCATCGCCGGTGCCGCTCGCCAGTAGAGCGCAGCGGTGATGGCGACGGCCGCCAGCTGACCGTAGACGAGGCTCCATACCCCGTGCCCGGTGGCCGCCAGCCCGATCGTGAGCGCGGTCTTGGCAACGGCGCCGCAGAATTCGGGGAACAGTCTGCTGTGGAAGCTCAGGTCGCGGCGCAGTCGAGCCAGCGGGATGGCGCTGAGGGACGAGATCACTAGCGCTATCGCGAGGACTCGGATCAGCCCGGCGAGTTCCGGATGGCCGAGCATCGCGGACGAGATGCTCGCAGTGGCGGCGAGCGCGGCACCGGTAGCGACCCCGAAGACGATGGACAGCGTAAATCCGGTGGGCGCGATCCGCTTCCAGTCGCGGTCACTCTGGACCAGGGCCGCCACGACGCCCAAATCCTTGACGTAATCGAACAGATTCACCAGCAAGAGGGCCAGTGCGAACAGGCCGAACTCGGCCGGTTCAAGCAACCTCGCAAGGACGACCGTCATCAGCAGCGTGGAGCTCTTGCTGATGGCAAACACCAAATAATTCCACGCCGACTGGCGGGCTGTAGAGGTTCGAATCTTCGCGATGCTGTTCACTGGCAAACTCGCGTCCGCGTCATTGTGGCCGTCGCACCCCGTCGGTTGAGCAGGATTGCTGAGCTGCGACGTGCCACTAAGTGACTGGCCAGAGCGGTCAAACGATGCCATCTGACCCCTCCCCGGAGAATCGGCGGTAAACAATTCGCACCCCATTGTGCAGATCTAGTCACGATTTGGCTAGTTGCTATACCTGCAGAGGTGCTACGTTATCGTCCGTGGGTCAAACCTGTGCGGTAAGTGTGAGCAACGTCGCCTCGGTCAGTTCCCGCACCATCTGACTTCCCGCGTTCGAGACAACTGAGGCGGTACGACGTGTCTGTCGCACTAGTG
>NZ_JBEVLO010000197.1:0-19452 GCF_040509115.1 Mycobacterium sp.
CAGGAGCGGAGCGACCGGGGGTCAGGAGGGTGGTCGGGCATCTCTCGTCGGTCGGCTACCATTGCCGACGGAGGATTCGCCTAGTGGCCTATGGCGCTCGCCTGGAACGCGGGTTGGGTTAATAGCCCTCAGGGGTTCAAATCCCCTATCCTCCGCAGCGGTCCGGGCGCGACCAGGTCCTCAAAGAGCCTGGTCGCGCTCCGGCCCTGAGATGAGCACTACCTACTCGAGGAGGAGTATGCGGCGCTGGATCGCGATCCTGTGGCACGCATCATTCCTGGTGATCGCCGGGGCGCTCTACTTCTTCTTCGTGCTTCCCCGCTGGTTCGAGCTGACCGGCGCGTGGGGTTTCGCGCTGGGTCTTTCGATGCGCATCGTGTGCGGCACGCTGATCGGTCTCGCGGCCCTTCCCGTGGTATTCACCCTGCTGAGGACGCGCAGGCCGGAATTCGGGACGCCGCAGCTGGCGCTGTCTTTGCGGTTCTGGTCGATCGTTCTTCACGTGCTGGCCGCCGTGCTGATCATCGGCGCCGCCGTCAGCGAAATCTGGCTGAGCCTCGACGCGGTCGGGGTGTACCTGTTCGGCGTGTACGGAGCCGCGGCCGCGATCGCGCTGCTCGGCGCGCTGGGGTTCTACCTGGCCTTCGCCGCCGAGTTGCCGCCGCCACCGCCGAAGCCGCTCAAGCCTCGGGTCCAGGCCCGTCGGCGGGGTCGGGGCACCAAGGCCGACGAGGATTCGGTCGAGGAGGTCGACGAGACCGTCGGCGACGACACCCACGGCACTGACGGCACCGATGGCACCGACCGCACCGATGGCACGGACCCGGTCGACCTGACCAAGAAGCCCGCGGACGTCGAGCCGTCCGAGACCACCCCGGAGACCGACCGTCCAAACGCCCCCGACGCCGACGCTGATGCCGACGCCGCCCCCGACGCCGACGCCGCGCCGGTGACGAGCAACGGCTCCGGTAACGCCGATGGTTCGGGCGCCGATGAGTCGGGTAGCACATTGCGAAATCGGCGGCCGGGCGGAAAGCAGTCGTCCCGGCTGTTCGGACGTTCGCGTCGTGGCGTAGCCCTCGACGACTGACGTTCCGGGCTCGCGCTTCGACAGCCGCCGGTCGCACCGTCAGAATTGGTGGGATAGACCCAGCTAGGCGCGGAAGGTGGCCAATGCGCAGGTTCCACACAAGGTGGCGGTTCGCCGTCGTCTCCCTGGCTGGTGCCGCCGTCGCCGCGACGACCGCGTTGATGGGGGCCACGGTTGCGTCGGCCGTTCCCGCCGACCTCTCGGGGGTGGCTGCACAGGTCGAGCCCGCCGTCGCTCGCATCGACACGACCATCGACTACCAGCACGCCATCGGTGCAGGTACGGGCATCGTCCTCGATCCCGGTGGCGCCGTACTCACCAATTTTCACGTCATTCAGGGCGCGGACACCATCACGGCCACCGTCGCAGGGCGTCCGTACCAGGCCGACCTCGTCGGCTACGACCGCAGCGGCGACATCGCGGTGCTGCAACTCCGCGGCGCGGGCGGGCTCCCCGTGGCCGTCGTCGGCGACTCCTCTCAGCTGCGCGAGGGCGACCCGGTCGTCGCGCTCGGAAACGCTCAAGGGTCCGGCAGCCCGCTGACCCACGAGTCGGGTGAGGTGATCGGCTTCGGTCGGACGATCAGCGCCAAGGACGAGTTGACCGGGAGTTCCGAGCAGATGACCGGTCTGATCGAGTTCGCCGCCCCCGTGCGAGCTGGTGACTCGGGTGGGCCACTCATCAACGCGGCGGGGCAGGTCGTGGGCGTGACGACTGCGGCGACGGTCAACTTCCGGATGGGGCCCGGCGGCCAGGGCTTCGCCATCCCGATCAACGACGCCATGGGGATCGCCGGGCAGATCCGGTCGCAGGTGCCGACGGGAAGCGTCCACATCGGGCCACCGACGCTGCTCGGTGTCGGCGTCAGCGCCCGCAATCAGCAGGAGTCGCTGCCCGGCGTCATCATCTTCGAGGTGTTGCAAGGCGGGCCCGCCCAGCAGGCGGGGCTGCACGACGGCGACGTCCTTCTGAGCATCAACGGCACGCAGTTGAACTCAGCTACCACGCTGACCGACATCCTGGATCGGCACTATCCGGGTGACGTGGTGGACCTGGTGTGGATCGATCGCGCCGGTCAGCAGCTCAACGGTAAGGCGACTCTCTCGTCCTGAGCCCCTTCGGTGGCGTCCTCGACTTACCGCGGCTCACCAAAACTTTGGTCGTTGCCGGGCGAGCTTCAGTGACCTTTTGGCAGCGCTACCACATCGGCGTCCGCTACCGCCACGACAGGCCGTCGCGTCGTGCACCAAACGTCAAAATATGATCTAAGACACAGTTCAGCACGCCAGCCGGGCGCGGAACCAGGACCGGCAGGCGATCCTGGAAGCGGCAAACGGGTGGCCGACGATCACCCAGATACGCGCGGCACAGCTAATTGAAGGGTGATTACCAGCAGGTTTGCCCTCGTCCATCGCGTTGCGGCCGTCGCCAGTTCGGGTTGTTAACTCCCAGCGAACCCCGCTACATTGCGTGATAGCAGTGTCCGGCGGCCAAGGGGGAACGCGGTGGTGATGACCTTCGCAATGGTCTACCTGGTTGGATGCGTGTTGGTCACCCTCCCCGCCTACGTACTCAGCAGGCGGCTGACCAACCAGGAGGTGTCGTCGCTGAGTTCACTCGCCTTCAGCGTTCTTGCGGGGCTGCTGTGGCCGTTCCTGATCATCGGCGTCGTGGAGTTCAGTTCGCTGGCGGCGTGTTCGGCGAGTTCGGACGACGATGAGATTCCCGATTGGTGGTTCGACGGGGGCATGGCCAACGGCGTCGCCGTACCACTGCGTTAGGTGATCCCCCGCGCTCAGGCGTCGGCGGTCGGGTTGCCGTCCTCGTCCCAGTGCGCAGCGACCTTCTTGCTGGGCTGCACGCGCGGTGGCTCCCCCGGCATCTTGGGATAGCTCGGCGGGTAGGGCAGGTCGCCAAGCCCGCGGTCCTCGTCGGCTCGGACCATCTCCAGGAGCGGTTCCAGGGAGTGGGCGACGGCATCGATGGCGGCCCACGGATCCTCCCTGGTGGCGACGAGATCGGGCACCGTCGCGATGGTGTAGTCGTCGGGGTCGGCGCCTGCCAACTCCTCCCACGTCAACGGCGTGGACACCGTCGCAATCGGAGTCCGTCGCGCCGAGTAGGCCGAGGCAAACGTGCGATCGCGCGCGTTCTGGTTGTAGTCGATGAACAATCGCTCCCCGCGCTCCTCCTTCCACCAGGACGTGGTCACCGCGTCGGGAGCTCGCCGTTCCACCTCGCGGGCCAAGGCAATGCCTGCTCGACGCACCGCGATGAAGTCCCAGTCCGGCGCGATCCGGATGAAGACGTGCACGCCGCGGCCACCAGAGGTCTTCGGATAGCCGACGATGCCGAGCTCGTCGAGCACGGGTTTGAGAACGTCGACGGCGATCTCGCTGGCCTGTTCGAACGCGGTGCCCGGCTGCGGATCCAGGTCGATGCGCAACTCGTCGGGGTGCTCGGTGTCTGGACAGCGCACCTGCCACGGGTGCAGGGTGACGGTGCCCATCTGAGCCGCCCATGCGATCGACGACGCGTGCGTCACCTTGAGGGCATCCGCGGTGCGACCCGATGGGAAGGTGACCTGACAGGTCTGCAGATAGTCGGGATGCTTTGCCGGAACGCGCTTCTGGTAGATCTCCTCGCCGTCGATGCCGTCTGGGAAGCGCTGCAGGTGCGTTGGGCGGTCCCGCAGCACGGCCAGCATGGGCTCGGCGACTGAGAGGTAGTAGTCGAACAGCGCGCGCTTGGTGCCACCCGCGCCGAGCTTGGGGAAGTACACCTTGTCCGGACTCGTCAACCGGACGGGAACTCCGTCGACGTCGACTTCTGTTGCAGGCCCGAACTTGTCAGCCATTTGAGGACTCCAATACGTCGGACAGATCGTAGTTCAACGGCACGTCGAGCTGGGCGAAGGTGCAACTCGACGGCTCGCGGTCCGGTCGCCATCGGACGAACTTCACCGCGTGTCGAAAGCGTCGACCGTCCTTTACCCCTGCCGTCGCTTCGCTCGCCCCAGATGCGTTGCCCTCCATCTGGTCGTAGGCCACTTCGGCGACCCTCTCCGGGCGCACCGGGATCCACTGTTTGTCGGCCGCCGAATTCCATCGGCTGGGCTCGCCGTCGTTGACCTGATCGCCCTCGCGAAGCGGTTCGAGATCGGCGAGCATCCTTATGCGGTCCTTGACGCTGAATGATGCTGCACCGCCGACCATCTGGAGTACACCGTCGTCGCGATACAGTCCGAGAAGGACGGACCCGACGCCTTCGCCGCTCTTGTGGATGCGGTAGCCGATGGCCACGCAGTCCGCGTCGCGCTTGTGCTTGACCTTGACCATCTCACGCTTGCCGGGCAGGTAGTGGCCGTCGAGTCGTTTCGCGATCACCCCGTCCAGGCCAGCGCCCTCGAACGTGGTCAGCCATTGCGTCCCAAGTTCGGGGTCCTCGGTGGTGCGGGTGACGTGGCACCACGCCTTCTCGTCGACGAGGTCGAGCAACGCCTCGCGTCGCACTCGGAACGGTTGACGCAGTAGGGATTCGTCGGAGGTGGCCAGCGCGTCGAACCCGATGAAGTGGGCGGGCGTCTGCTCGGCGAGCATCGCCACGCGACTCTCTGCGGGGTGGATGCGCTGACTCAACGACTCCCAGTCCAGCCGAGTTCGGCCGTCGATCTCCCGCGGGACCACAACCTCGCCGTCGAGGACGCAACGCGGCGCGAGCTCGTCGCGCAGGGCGTCGAGGAGTTCGGGAAAGTAGCGGCCGAGTTCCTTGCCGCTGCGCGACTGCAGGACGACGTCGTCGCCGTTTCGGAATGCCAGCGCGCGGAAGCCGTCCCACTTCGGCTCGTACGACCACTTCCCAGGATCGTCGGGAACCTTGGTGGCCGCCTTGGCCAACATCGGTTCGACGGGGGGCTGCACGGGAAGGTCCACGGTGTCCATCCTGCTTCATCGGTCAATGACGGCCAGCCCTGTGCCGACGTTGGAATGGACTACCCATCGCGATGAAACTCATCACGCCGTGGGTGACGTCGCGCGCGTACTCGGCCGGGCCCCGTCATACCGTGCGGGGCTCCGGGGCCATGGCGTCGTACACCTCCCACCAGACGCGCTCGTAATCGACCGCGGAGAGTTCGCCGCGACGATGCATGGCGTGTGCGGTGACCAATGTGGTGGTCAACAGCCGGAAGGCACGTTGGCCTTCGACGAGGACCGGGTCGGCGCACCCCGCGAAGACGGACGCATGCAACGTGCGCACCCGGTGTTTGGCGTCACCGGCCATGACGAAGGCCGCGGCACCTGCGGTGACGCAAACACCGCAGGACACGGTCATCGCCTGAACCGGGCTGGTGATCTGCAGCAGGCCGACGTAGAGGACGAGCCACAGGAGCCCGCCCCAGCCGAACCAGCCGCGCCACACCCGCAGCCAGCGGCGTTCCTGCTTCGTGATACCGGGTGGGTAGACCACCAATCGATGTCGAGAAGCGCCGTAACGCGCAGGCGAGGAGACGATCGCCCCCCAGGGATGATCGCCATCGAGAAGCGCCGTCGAGAGGCGATGCCACGTGCTGCGGGGAAGGACAACGGTACTCACGGCTTCAGGTCTACCTCCGAAATCGGTCGACGGCCGCGATCCATACGGCTTCTTAACGGCCGCCGCTGTCGTGCGGTGCGCGGCAAGGGCAGCAGGTGTCCGTCACGAAGGGCGGACAATGAGTTCGTGCATCTGCCCGTCCTGCCACCCGTCTCCCCGATGCTGGCGAAGTCGGTGTCGGAGATCCCGCCCGGCTCGTCCTACGAACCGAAGTGGGACGGCTTCAGGTCGATCTGCTTCCGCGACGGCGACGAGGTCGAGTTCGGCAGCCGCAACGAGCGGCCGCTGACGCGGTACTTTCCCGAACTGGTCGCAGCGGTGCTCGCCGAGCTTCCGCAGCGTTGCGTCGTCGACGGCGAGATCGTCATCGCGACGGATCACGGGCTGGACTTCGATGCGTTGCAGCTGCGCCTGCATCCCGCCGATTCGCGGGTTCGAATGCTCGCCGAACGAACACCGGCATCCTTCATCGCCTTCGATCTGCTCGCCCTCGATGACCAGGACTTCACGGGGCGCCCATTCGAGGAACGCCGCGCCGCGCTCGTCGGCGCGCTGGCCGGCTCGGGTCCGCGTGTCCACGTCACCCCGGCCACCACCGAGCTAGCCACCGCGCAACGTTGGTTTTCGGAGTTCGAGGGCGCAGGCCTGGACGGAGTGGTCGCCAAGCCGTTGATGGGGTGCTACCAGCCCGACAAGCGGGTCATGTTCAAGATCAAGCATCAGCGGACCGCCGACTGCGTGGTCGCCGGTTACCGCCTGCACAAATCGGGGGACGACGCGATCGGGTCCTTGCTGCTCGGGCTGTACGGAGACGACGGCGCCCTCGCCTCGGTGGGCGTCATCGGGGCCTTTCCCATGGCGAGGCGCAGGCAGATGTTCACCGAGTTGCAGCCGCTGGTCACCGACTTCGTCGGCCATCCATGGAATTGGGCGGACCACGAAGCCTCGAAACCTGCGTCGGTGCGGAACGCCGGGTCACGCTGGAACGCAGGCAAGAGTCTCTCGTTCGTTCCGCTTCGCCCCGAGCTGGTCGTCGAGGTGCGCTACGACCACATGGAGGGCGAAAGATTCCGGCACACCGCGCAATTCAATCGGTGGCGCCCCGACCGGGACCCGCGCACGTGCACCTACGCGCAGCTCGACAGTCCCGTGACGTTCGAGCTCGACGACATCCTTCCCGGCCTCGGGCGCCGCTAGCGACCCTCCACGCGACGCGGATCACCTCGCTCAATGACGTGGGCCCGTCCGGCACCGGGTTCATCGCCCATCATCACCTTCCCGCAGGCGCCTCAACCCGCGGCGAGAAGTCACGCCGAGCTTGGCGTAGATCTTGCTCAGGTGCCACTCCACCGTGCGAGGGCTGATGAATAGGTGGCCGGCGATTTCGGAGTTGGTGTAGCCCTCACCCGCAAGCCGCGCGATATAGCCCTCCTGCGTCGTCAGAACCGTGGACGTTCTGGCCTCGTCCTTGCCGATCGCTGCGCCGGCAGCGTGAAGTTCGCGTCGGCAGCGTTCCGCGAATGCTGCGGCTCCCATCCGAACGAACATCTCGTGGGCGGTCCGCAAACGATCGCTTGCGTCGGCCCGGCGGTTGGCGCGCCGCAGCCATTCACCAAAGATCAGGTGGGTACGCGCGGTGAGAACCACGAGGGGTGAGCGCTCCAATTCCGTGATCGCCCTGCGATATTCGCTCTCAGCAGCAGACCCGTTGCTGACCAGGGCTCTCGCCCGGGCCGCGTAGCCGAGCGCGGTCGCAGTTCCCGTGGCTTCGGCACGTGCGATCAGTTGACCCGTCGCAGCGCGTGCGATGTCGGTATTGCCGGACCGAGCAGCGGCCTCGACCATTTCGTTGAGCACGTGCCCGAACATTCCGACGTCGTCGTACTCAAGGGCTGACGTGCACGCCGCCAGGGCGTCGTCATACTGCCCGAGTCCGTTGTGTAGCACTGCCGCGGAGAACAGGGCGACGGTGACCTCGGTGCCCTCACCGCGCTTGGTGGCTTCGTCGATGGTGGAGTTCACGAGTTTGCGGCCCAGATCCTCTTGTCCGCGGCAGGCCGCGAGGTAGCACCGGATGGAGTGGTGGGGTGGCGCACCGGTGGCAGCGGAGATGGCATCGGACCGTTCGAGTAGCTCAGCGGCGTGGGCGAAGTCGGCCGATGTGACGGCCACGCTTGCGTTGGCGGTCAATGCCGCAGGAGAGACGGTCAACTCGCCTGCAGCGCTGAGCATCTCGAGTTGACGGGCATTGAGCGCACCGTAGGTGTCCTGATCGAAGAGATCGAGGAGGACTCGATTGGTGATGTCGTGCCAACGAGGGTCCGCTACGCCCGCCTCCTCATCCCTCAGGTACTCGCCGACGGCCCGCTTCAACAGCGGGACGGCCGCGGTGTGGCCCTCGGTGAGCCGGACGACGAGCCCGTCGAGAAATAGGTCGACCGCCGTCGGCGGATCCGAGGCGGGCGGGGCCCGCCGTGCTGATTCGGCAACCGCTGCGGCGGAAGCCTTCTCGGTGACCGCGAGACGACCGATGATCATCGCCGCCATCAGCGCCTCCAGATGGGTCTCGCGCGCGAGTCCCGGATCCAGGGTGCGTAGCCGTTCGGCCGCCGCGAGCAGCAGCGGAGGAGCGTCGCGTCCTCGGCTGGTGGCGAACGCGATCTTGGCGCGGAGCAAGTCGGCTCGCGCACTGAGCAATTGATCCTCGACGCGCGAGACTGCCATGAGCAATCGAGCGGCGGAGTCCGGGTCGCCAGCGTCGACCTTGGCCTGCGCCGCGGCGAGGGCTCGCTCGGCCCGACGAGCGGGGTCCGGCGTCAGTTCGACGGCATAGGCCAGGAACGCCGCGGCCGCGGTGGCGCCGCCACGACGGCGGGCTCGGTCTGCGGACTCCACCAGTTGGACGGCCACCGTCTCATCGGGTGCGTCCGCGGCGTGGGCGCGGTGCCAGGCTCGATGCTCGTCAGCGCCGGGACCGGAGATCACGTCTGCCAGCGCGGCGTGGGCCTGCCGCCGTGCCGAATGGGAGGCGTTGCGGTAGACGGCTGAACGAACGAGCGGATGCCGGAATCGCAAGCGGGATTCGACGGCGATCAGGCCGCTCCGCTCCGCGGGGAGGGTTGCCTCCCTGCCGATTTCGAGCTGGGCGGCCGCTGCCCACAACCACGCAGGCTCACCCGTCGGCTCGGCCGCCGCGAGCAGCAGGAGTGTCCGCGTCTGCGGAGGCAGCTCACCCAGTCGGTGGTCGAAGGTCCGCTCGAGTCGGCTCGCCAACGGCTTGGCGTTGGCCAATCCGTATCCGCCTGCCAACTGCGCAGGCGCGAGCGCACGGTGCAATTCAAGCAGGGCCAGCGGATTCCCGTCCGCCTCGGCCAGGATGTTGTCGCGCGTGGTCTCATCGAGTCGGCCGGGCATCACCGCGCCGAGCAGTGCGCGGGCATCGACATTGGCAAGCCCGCCCAGAGTCAGGTCGGGAAGACCGGCCAGTTCATCGGTGCCGCCGACATCGCGAGCGGCGAAGATCATCACCACCGGGTCGGCGATCAACCGACGAGCCACGAACGCCAGCGTGAGTAGTGAGGCGCGGTCAATCCACTGAGCGTCATCGATGATGCAGACGGTGGCTCGCTCTGCGCCTGCGTCACCGAGCAACGTCAGCACCGCCAGGCCCACCAGGAAGCGATCCGGCACACCACCTTCGCGCAATCCCAGTGCTACGCGCAGAGCCTTCGCCTGCGGATCCGGTAACCGGTCGATGCGACTGAGTAGCGGGGCACACAGCTGCTGCACGCCTGCGTAGGCGAGCTCCATTTCCGACTCCGCACCGCTAAGAGCAATGGTCCGAAGATCGGCGGCCTTGGCGCGGACGTCGACGAGCAACGCCGTCTTGCCGATGCCTGCGTCACCACGAAGGACCAGAACCCCGCTCCGCCCGCCCCGGGCGCGGTCCAGCAGCTCGGCAAGTGTGTCTTGCTCGTGTTTCCGTCCCACCAGCGGTCCACGTCCGAGAACCCCGCCCATGTCGGTCATCTTCGCACGTCAGACCGCCCGCAGCGGCACGGAGTGACGGCCGTGGTCGGCCGCCGGGCTGGCACGACTGGGTGGCGTGTCGCTGGGCCCCGGGTGGCCCGGGTCTGCGCGCGACCCGGGGTTTCCACCGGGTGGGCGTGCCTCCCGGGGGTGTGTGATTTCTGCAGCTGAGTTGCCCAACTTCCTCCACGAAGGGCTCGACCGATGACCGACCAGAAGACCGTTCACGACGTCACCTACGACCTGCTCCGGACCCTGGGATTGACCACGGTGTTCGGCAACCCGGGCTCCACCGAGCAGACCTTCCTGCAGGACTTCCCCGACGACTTCACCTACGTGTTGGGCCTGCAGGAAGCCTCCGTGCTGGCGATGGCCGACGGCTTCGCCCAAGCCACCGGTCAGCCTGCGTTGGTCAACTTGCACACTGCCGCCGGTACCGGCAACGCGATGGGCAGTCTCATCGCCGCCTACCGTGCGAACACGCCACTGATCGTGACTGCCGGTCAGCAGACCCGTGAGATGTCGTTGTGTGATCCGTACTTGAACAATCCCGACGCGACGGTGATGCCGCAACCGTGGGTCAAATGGGCCTACGAGCCTGCCCGTGCCGAGGACGTGCCTGCGGCGTTCATGCGCGCCTACGCGGTGGCGACTCAGCCGCCGGCCGGTCCGGTGTTTCTGTCGATCCCGCTCGACGACTGGAACAAGCCTGCGCTGGGCCCCGCGGTGGTCAGGACGGTCAGCAGGCGCGTCCAGCCCGACGCCGAACGGCTGCGCGAGTTCGCCGACCGGATCAGCAGGGCGGAGCGGCCACTGCTGTTGCTGGGGCCCGAGGTGGACCGCGGCGGAGCCTGGGATGCAGGCATCGCCTTCGCCGAGAAACTACGGGCACCGGTCCGAGGCAGCGCACTGTCCGACAGGTGCTCGTTTCCCGAGGATCACCCGCTGTACGGGGGCCCGCTTCCGCTGACGATCGCCGGTGTCAACGAGGCCCTGCGCGGTTTCGACCTGGTGATCGTGATCGGGGCACAGGTGTTCCGGTACTACCCCTACGTGGCGGGGGACTACCTGCCGGAGGGAACCGAGGTGTTGCAGATCACCGCCGATCCCCACCTCGCCGCGGTCGCGCCGGTGGGTGACAGCCTGGTCGGCGACATGGGGACCGTCCTCGAGCAGCTCTTGCACCTCGTCGACGTGCCGACCGACCGACAGGCACCTCCAGGCTTGAGGAGGGATTCCACCGTCGAGCTCCCGGTGGCGTCCGCACCGCTCCTGCCGAACGACGTCTACGCCGTGTTGAGCTCGGTCAAGCCCGACGACGCTGCGGTGGTCATGGAGTCCACGTCCACGCTGGCCGACCTCATTCATTGGCTGCCCACCCGTCGTACGGGCAGCTTCTTCGCGACGGGCAGCGGCGGCATCGGGTGGGGTGTCCCGGCAGCTGTCGGCATCGCGCTCGGCGACCGGGCTCGCGGCGTGAAGCGGACCATCGTCGCTTCGATCGGCGACGGCTCGTTCCAGTACTCGATCCAGGCCATCTGGACAGCGGCGCAGCACGAGCTGCCCATCGTGTTCGTGGTGCAGCGCAATGGCGAGTACTGCGTCCTGAAGTCATTCGCGCTTCTGGAGGAGACGCCCAACGTACCCGGGCTCGACTTGCCCGGGCTCGACATCGCGTCACTGGCAAAGGGTTTCGGCTGCCGGACGGCGACCGCGGGCAGCACCGAGGAGCTCGCCAGCGAGTTCAAGGCGGCGTTGGAAGCCGACGGACCCACCGTCATCGTGGTGCCCACTCAGCCGCAACTACCGTTCCTGGGCTAAGTGATGCCGGTCTACACGTGCACAACCGTGCGGTCGACGCTGAGCGCCGAGACGAAGGCCAATCTGGCTGGCGAGGTGACCAGGATCCATTCGATGATCAATCACGTCCCAGGCACGTACGTCAACGTGGTCTTCCATGAATTGGCCGAGGACGACGTCTATACCAACGGCCAACCCGCACAACCGCTTCTGATCAACGGGTGGGTCCGCACTGGCCATCCCGAGGCTCAAAGCAGCCAGCTGGTGGCCGAGATCGCTGCCGCGGCATCCCGGGTCACGGGCATTCCGGCCCAGCGCGTCCTGGTCGTGATTCAAAACAGCCCAGCACACTTCGCCATCGAGGGTGGGCGCGTGCTACCCGCACCCGGGGAGGAAGAGGCCTGGCTACGCGCACAGTCCACCGGAGGATCTGATTGAAATGGCCACTCACATATCGCAAGTCGTCACGACGGATGCCACGTCCATGACGCGTTTCGCCGACGCCGTCGGTACCTACGCCGACGTGATCACCGATGGCGCAGAGCTCACCGAACGCGGCCGTGACTACTGGGGCGTCGGGGGGATGGCAGGATTGCTCCTGCGTCCTCACGGCCGCGACGACATCGCCGCCATCATGCGGCTCGCGTCCGAACACCGCGTCCAGATAGTCCCGCGGGGCGGGGCGTCGAACTGCTCGGGAGGGATGATGCCTGCCTCGGGCACCGCTCTGCTCGACCTGTCGGGCCTCAATCGGATACTCGGCGTCGACGTCGAGAACCGACGAGCCCGAGTGGAACCCGGTGTCATCAACTCCGACCTGCAGGCGGCACTGGCTCCGCACGGCTTGTGCTTCTCACCTGATCCGGTGTCGGCGCATCTGGCCACCGTGGGGGGGAACATCATCGAAAACGCGGGTGGCCCCCACGCTTTGAAGTACGGCGTCACCTACAACCACGTTCTCTCCGTCGAGGTCGTACTCCCCGACGGATCCACCACCAGCTTCAGCGCGGACGACGAAGGCCCCGACCTGCTCGGTGTCCTCATCGGCTCGGAAGGCACGCTCGGCATCGTCACCGGAGCCACCGTCGCGCTGCGGCCGATCGCCGAGGTCACCCACAGCCTGATGGGTGCGTTCGCCTCGGCCCGCGAAGGCGCCGACACCATCGCCGCGGTCATCGCCAGCGGTGTCGTGCCTGCGGCCGTGGAGTGGCTCGACCGCGCGGGTATCGCCGGGCTGCAACAGTTCTACGACACCGGCTATCCGCTGGACGCCGATTCCATCGTGCTGATCGACGTCGATGGCACCGCCGCCGAGGTCGCCAACGACCAGCCCGTCGTCGAGCGGATCCTGCGCGAGCGGGCCACCGAGGTTCGGATAGCAGAGGACGACGAGGACCGCGCCGCGCTGTGGTACGGCCGCCTCAACGCCCCCAACTCGGTGGTGCAGAGCGGCAAGGGCTTCTTCATCGGTGACGTCACCGTGCCCCGCGATCGAATCCCCGAGATGCAAGAAGCCATTCAGGCCACCGCGGCGCGCCACGTCGACGGGTTGCTGTTCATCGCGGTCTGCGGCCACGCAGGCGACGGCGACCTGCATCCCACGACGTTCTTCGACAAGGACAATCCGCTGGCGGCGTCCGCGCTGGAAGCAGCCAACAACGAAATCATCGAAGCTGCACTCGGTTTGGGCGGCACCATCACCGGCGAGCATGGAGTTGGCACCGAGAAGATCCAGTTCATGACCAAGCGTTTCACCCCGGTGGAGATCGCCGCCCAGCGTGCGATCAAGACCGCGTTCGACCCTGCCGGGCTGCTCAACCCCGGGATCATGCTTCCCACGCCGTCTCCAGAAGAGCCCGATGCCAGTGCATTCGGGGCGGCCGTCCGCGACGCCATCACCGGCGGCCTCACCCCGGCTTCAGACGCCCGGCTCACCGCCGGTGACAGCACCGACATCGCCATCAACCTCGGCAACCTCAGCCTCGTCGCCGGGGCAGACGTGACCGTCGCCGAGCTCAGCCGCTACCTCGGCGGGCATGGCGTCACCTGTGCCGCGGTCCCCACCACCGGTGTAGACCGCACGATCGGGGAGGTGGTGGCCACCGCCACCGGCGCCGAACGGGAACACGTCAGACATGCCCTGCTCGGCGCCCACGTCACCGTCATAGACGGCCAGGCACCGGCCCGGTTCGGCGCCGAGACCATGAAGGACGTCGCCGGATACGACACCAAACGACTCTTCATCGGCGCGCACGGCGCGTTTGGCGCCTTGACGACGCTGGTGTTCAAGATCGCGGTCGTGGCCTGACCCTCGCTCGTTGCGCGGACGCTCAGCGCGTTCGAGCAGCCGCTACCGCCCCGACGCGTACAGGTGGATCAGTCCGCTCGCCACCGCGAAGCGGGGGCCGTGCAGGCCGTCGATGTTGGCCCGCCCGACGACGACGGGCACCGCGCGCAGCGCTTCGGCGACGGTGCGCAGCAGTTCGTCGTCAAGGGCGCCGCCACCGGCCAGGACGAGAGCGGTGGGCGGACGCTCGAAACCCCGCATGCACCTGGCGATGTTGGACGCGACCGTCTCCTGCTTGATCGCCAGCCGCAGGCTGCGCCACTCCTCGGCGGCCAGCCGGTTGGAGAACGGCACCAAACCCGCACTGCCCCTGGTGCAGAGCCTGCCGATGGCATCGGACTGTGCGGGGGCGTCCAGGAAGACGCGGCGGCCGTCCTCCTCGTGCGCGACGTGGGGTCCCTCGACGCGCACGGCGGGGGTGCGCTTGACGCGTTCGGCCAGCGCCCGCGGGATGCCGAGGACGCGCGCGACGGCGACGGTGATGGTCTCCCCTGCTCCCGCGGCGACGACGGTGGTGTCCGCCCCGATGAGATCGATGGTGCCGCCGCCGATGTCACACACCACCGAATCGGACGGCAGCCCGGGTGTCGTGCGGGCCCCGGAGGCCGCGGCTTCGGGCTCGGTGGCCAGGGTTCGCGCGGTCCTGCCGGTCAGCTCGGTGAGTGTGCTTGCGGCGTCGGACACTTCGTCGGCGGCGAGCATGGCGACGACCGTGCCGTGGGCATCGGCGACCCCGCGTCGCAGCCAGGACCCGTTGTCGATCGAGGACAGATCCGTGAAGTACGCGTCCTCCACCGCGACGCCGTGCTGCGCGACGGGCACCGCCGCCAACCGGATGCGTCGGACGCTGCCGGGTGGCGCGAGGCGCAGGACGGCGTGGGCCTGAGCCGGCGAATATCGCTGCACGACCCCGTCGATCAGGCAGTCGACGTAGTCGTCGTCGACGGCGGGTGACGGAGGCGGCCCGGTGCGACGGGTCACGGCGATGGCCGCGGAATCGGCCAGTTCGCGGCAGAACTCCGCGACGTTCACGATGTCGTCGGCGGGCAGGTCCAGCGCCGCCGACAGCGCGATCGGATCGGCCATCGCGCGATAGGAGCGACCCGTCTCGACGACCTCGACCGCGATCAGAGCACCGGGTTCGAGACCGTCGACGTCGGCTTCGTCCACGACGGGGACGTCCACGGGGATGCGGTTTCTGATCAGCACGGCATCGTCCTGCGCGACGAGAACGCCTGCGATGCGCCAGCCGGCCGCGACCGCGTCGGAGATCGCTCCGGCCGCCACCTCGAAGTCGACGGAGCCGTCCACCGACACGATCACCTGGCCGTCCGCCGGGTCGTCGGCGAGGTCCCGTAGCCGAACATGTTTTCCCACACCGTATCCCGCACCGGCGGGCGTACTCGCGTCGGGCTTGCGGAGGCTCCGGACCGGTGCGCGGGGCGTCGAGGCGCGCGGGATCGGCGCGGTGGCCGTGTCTACGGGCCGCAGCACCGAGAGCAGGAGCTCGTCGGCGACCACCCGAGCCTCGACCTCGATCCGGTGCAGGAGCGCGGCCGCGCCGACGAGCGATTCGCGGGAGCCCTTGCGGCCACGGGTCGGCGCCTCACCGTGGGCCAGCGTCGTCACCGTGCCATCGTGCACCCGCGCGAGGACGATCTCCGTGGTGTGGTTGCCGACGTCAACGCCTGCGACCACCCAGCCTGCGAGCACACCGCTCAACGCAACAGACCCCGCCTGGCGTAGACCACGGCGGCCTGGCGCACCAGCTCCGCACACCGCGCGGCGCCGCGCGTCTCCAGGGACTGCTGCAGGTCGTCGAGCTGGTCGACGGTCGAGCGGTGGGGACGCAGCGCCTCGTACAGGGCCAGCACCTCGTCACCGTCCATCACGGCCAATTCGGCTGCACGCAGGAAGTTCTCGGCTAGCTGCGGGTTGCCGCCCTCCTCGGCGACGACGGCCTGGTGGGCCAGCGCGACGGGATCCATTCGCAGGTCGGACAGTCCGAGCTTGCCGTCGACGGCGTTCTCCACCGTGAACTGGTCACTGTCCAACTTCATGGTCGCCTCACCTCCACGGTGACAGGTGGCTGGCCCGGTTCACAGGCCTCGCGCTCCAACGCCACCAGGGCGACGGCACGGGCATGGTAGCGAGCCGAGATCGACTCATCGGTACCGCCGGTGAAGATCGGCGTCGGCGCCATGCCCTTGGCGTGCCTAGCGGCGTTCTTGCCGAGTTCGCGATAGGTCTTGGCGTCCAGAAGCGGCGCCACGCTGAGCAGTTCGAGGTTCGCCAGAGGGGCGAGGTCGCGCCGATGGATCAGCGAAGTCCCCTTGCCCTGCAGCCCGATTCCGATTCCGGAACCCGACAATCGCGCGGCGGTCAGCCCGATCAACCCGACGTCGATGGTGGACCGCACCCGCACCAGCCGCGGGGTGCAGCCCTCCTCCTCGAGTCCGGCCGAGATCTGCCGCAACACCTCCCCGACTGTCAACCCGCACAAGGTGAGCCAG
This sequence comes from Mycobacterium sp., assembly GCF_040509115.1. Taxonomy (GTDB): domain Bacteria; phylum Actinomycetota; class Actinomycetes; order Mycobacteriales; family Mycobacteriaceae; genus Mycobacterium. Next base: position 16,373 of record NZ_JBEVLO010000197.1, read on the forward strand.
ACGCTGCGGCCCCACGCCGGGGAGAGGCCGATGCACACTTCCCTCGGGTCGCTGCCCTGTCGGGCCTGTTCGACGTCGGTGACGATCACGTGGTCGCGATGTTCGGCCTGATCCGCCGTCAACTGCGCCGACGTCTTGGCCTGCCGGATGGCGTCGACTTCTGCGCGCCGTTGCTCGGTCATCGCGTAACCCGTTGCAGGGCCTTCGTAGTCGTTGGGGTCGGTGATCTTCGAGAGGATGCGAAACTGCTCGTCGAAGATGGCCGAGGTTTGCAGCTGGTCACCGCGGAGCCGCTCGCGGGTGAGGTGCATGATGGCCTCCGCCTCCGGCTCGAACCCGGTCCGCTGCAGCGAGGCGATCACGTCGAACACGGTGAGCTGTCGGGCCTCGATGGACGCGGCGGCCTCGGCCACCATCTTGGGGTGCCCTGCGGACAGATCGCGGGATCCGTTGGCGTTCACCACCTCCTCGACCCTGGCATCGTCGTAGTCGGCCAGCCCGAGATCGCGGTAGACGGCCTGGACGGCCTTCGCGCCCCGCGTGCGGACGGCCCTCAGGTGTTCGGGTGACACGGTGCGCAGACCGCCGTCGGCGCCCCAGTCTCGTTGCAGCACCAGGAAGTCGTCCATGTCGTCGGAGTTGAAGTTGGACAGCGCGAATGCGTTGTCGTAGCGGGGGATCGACCCGAAGCCGGAGAAGATGAAGTCCGCGCCCGCCAAGAGGACGGGCAGGGTGTGCGCGCTGCGGCGCACGTCGGACTCCGAGATCAGGTTGTCGTTGCCCGCGCACGACTCCAGATCGCGCATCATCACCATCAGGTTTTCGGCGAGCAGCTCCTTCATGCCGTCGGGCACGGCGGCGACAACGCCGACGCCGTCGATGCCACCGTTCTGCACGCCCTGGGAGCCGAGGGCCCTGGCCAGCGAGACGCACCGCGACTCCAGGTACAGGATCGAGCACTTCTCGGCCGCGCCCATCAGGACTTCGGCACCACCTCCGCTGGTGACCCGCATCTTCAGGCCGCGCGATGCGTACGCCGACGTGAGGATCGCCTTGCTGAACGGCGTGTCGTCGCCATCCACGAATACCTGCTCGGTGCCGTAGATGGAGATGGTCTCGGCGTAGCTGGTCAACCCGCGCAGGCCCAGGCGCAGCTCGAGGGCCTCCTCGATCGAGCACTGCGCCATGGCCCCAGGAGCACCGACCTGGCTGCCGATCAACAGCGCGACGGCGTTCGAGGGGGCGTCACCGAGAACCGGCACCGTGGTCTCGACCTCGCGAAAACCGTAGGCGACGGCACTGGCCGCGTCGGCCGCGATGAGCAGGGGGTCGTCGAGCTGGTTGGTGACGTGCGCCTGGTTGCTCGGCGTCCGGCGAGCGCGCATCTTGTGCATCGCCATCTGCATCTCGACGGGCGAGAGGATGGCCATCACCCGCGCCAGCTTGGCGGGCGTGGTGCCACCGATCAGGCGCACCACCTCCGCCCTCGGCACGTTCACGTCGACCGCCATGCGGGCGAGCGTCACGTCGTCGAGTGCCATCGCCTCCTCGGCCACGTCGAGGTCGATGCCGTAGCGGGCGACGAACTCGTCGATGACGTCGAAGTCGACGGCCGCCTTGCCGTCCAGTTCGACGACGCGTCGCCCACCAGGGCCGTCGGCCAACACCAGCGACGGGGTCGGGTCGTGCGGACTGCGCATCGCGACGAGCCCCAGATCGGGGTCGGTGACGCTGAACCCGTCGAGGTTGACCGGTTTGGCGTCGAGGACGCGGAACCGGCCCAACTGGTCAGCCACGAAGACCTCCTCCGGCCGGGAACTCTAGTCGCGAACCTCGCTGTCCTCGTACACGATCCGGCCGATCAAGTCGTAACGGCGTGGGTCACGGAACTTGAAGTACAGCGCCATCGCGCCGCCGAGCACGAACAGGCCGACGACGATCCACGGGGTCATCTTGAACAACAGTGTGCCCGACGCGGCGCCTGCGGCGGTGTCCTTGTGAACCCACAGCAGATACACCACGTACAGCATGCCGATGCCGCCGAGCAGCGGAGCGAGGAACGTCTTGAACCAGTGCGCACTGGACGGGTGGTTCTTGTGGAAGTGGAAGTAGGCGATGACGGCGAATGCACACAGTGACTGCACGATGAGGATCGCCATGGTGCCCAAGATCGCCAGCAGTCCGTACAGGTGGACGTATGGGTCCATGCCTGCGAAGAAGAACGCCAGGACGAGGACCAACGTGATGGCGGTCTGCACGAATGAGGCGATGTAGGGCGATCCGTGCGTGGGATGAGTTGCCCCCAGCGTCTTCTGCAGGCCCGCCGACAAGCCCTCACGCCCGAGGGCGTACAGGTAGCGGGACGCACAGTTGTGGAACGCCATGCCGCAGGCGAACGATCCCGTCACCAGCAGCAGCTTGAACAGGGTGATGGCCCAGTCGCCGTAGGTGGACTGCACGGGATCGAAGAAGATGTTGCCCGCCGTCGCCGGGTCCTGCGCCAGCTCGACGGCCTTCTGCGGTCCGGTGCCCGCGATCGCCATCCACGAGATGAAGACGTAGAAGATGCCCACGCCGAGGACGCTGATCATGGTGGCGCGCGGGATGATTCGCTTCGGGTCCTTGGATTCCTCGCCGTACATCGCGGTCGACTCGAAGCCGACCCACGACCAGAAGGCGAAGAACAACCCGAGTCCCGCGGTGGCGCCGGCGATCCCGGCCGCTGGCTGGAAGGCCCCGACGGGGTTGAGCGTCTCGGCGACGGCGAAGCCATCCGGACCGCCGCCCTTGAACAACACCGACAGCGCTCCCAGCGACAGCATGGCGATCTCGGTGACGAGGAACACCCCGAGCACCTTGGCCGCCAGACTCACGTCGAAGTACGTCAGGATGCAGTTGAGGATCAGCATCAGCATCGCGGGCACCAACCACGGCACCGCGACGCCGAACTCCGTCTTGACGAAGTCCTGGAAGAAGAACGAGAAGATGCCGATCAGCGAACCCTCGAACACGACGTAGGCCATCGTGATGATCACTCCGCTGGCGAAACCCACCACCTTGCCGAGCCCGTGCGCGATGTA
>NZ_JBEVLO010000198.1:0-13311 GCF_040509115.1 Mycobacterium sp.
AGCGGCCTAAGGAGCACGCCTCGAAAGCGTGTGACGGGTAACCCCCGTCCGAGGGTTCAAATCCCTCCGCCACCGCCATTACCGCCCCCCTGTTAACGCAGGTAGGGGCGGTTTTTGTCTGCGGCGGCGCGCCGGCTGGACCAGGTCGAGCCCCTAGAGTCGAGTTGGTATCCGATTCGGCAAGATAGGCGCAGGCTTCTGTCGCCGACGTCGCTGATTCGGGTTGAAGACGCGTCTCAGGCGCGACGCTGAGCGGCCACTCCTGCTGCTGACAGTCGGCGGGAGGCCGAATCGACATCGCACTGACCCCTTGAGCCAGTCCCGCTTTGCTGTGGCTTGATCAATCGATGGCGCGCGGTCACGGTGCACCTGCCGTGACCGACCTCGCCCCCAATCGGCCCCTCACGACACCCCACGTAATGCGGTGTGGACTTGGTAGTCGATCCGCCGTGACCGCGCGGTCAAAACCTAGCACACGCCGCAGTGCGAAATCAGCAAATTTCGAGCCGGGCGAGATAATTTTTGGGCTTCCGGTCATCCCTTTGACGAGATCGGTCTCGGAAACTCGAAAACAGCTCACTAGCTTGGTTTTCATGATCAGTTTACCGCGCGCGGCGTCCGTCAAGGTCCATGACGGAGTCGGCCACTGCTTCATAAGGCAAACTATTGATCAATTCAAATTTCGAATTATGCGACTTTTTCTCCGGTGACCAAATAACGCGCTGGCGCACCCGCCGCGCGCTGGTTGCGCTAATTACCCGCACGGCGGAGGATGAGTGACTGACCGAGCATGGGCAAGTCGGGTACCCAGGCGGCCGAGAGGCGATGGAGTCGTTGCTCTCCGCCGACCTGCGTGCATTGACGGCCCAGTCCGATCGGATCGGACGAATGTTCGCCGAGATGCACGGACTCAGCGCCAACGAGTTCCACGCCCTGTTGCACATCATGGTCGGCGAGACCACCGGGGTCGTGCTCAGCGCCGGGCAGCTTCAACAGCGGATTGGACTTACGCACTCGGGGATCACGCACCTGGTGGATCGCATGATCGCCGCCGGACACATCCGTCGCGACAACGACCCGACCGACCGGCGCAAGGTGATCCTGCGCTATGAGGACCACGGCATGCAGGTCGCGCGTACCTTCTTCGCTCAGCTCGGCGCTGCCAACCGGCAAGCCATGGCGAGCCTCACCGACCAGGAACTCGCCGCCGGACACAAGGTGATGACCATCCTCACCGCCTCCATGGATGACTTCGGCAACGGGTTGCTCCCAGTCGAAGACAAGCTCAAACATCAGGTCGACGAGCCGCCCGGTGGGTGAGCCAACGATGAGCGCCGGGACTGGGCGGAGGGGGAGCAACCCCCGCCGACCGCAATAGCGGCGCCCAGTTCCGCGAGGGGGCAGTCGAACCCGAACGGGATGCAAAACCGCGTCACTGTGCAACTCGCGACGGTGGCACTGTGCACGCCGACGTCAGCGCGCTGTGCGTCATCATGTGCGGCACCCTGGTTGGACCGCGATACCGCGACTCCATGACCGGCAGGTCGCGGCACGTCGTCCAATAGACGTCGGCGGGGCCACCCGCCGGTCCCGCGAGTGCAGTGCGTTCGGAGTAGAGCGTCATCCCATGCCGAGGACCGTGTCGAAACCTCGCCCAGCGTCGCAGGATGCGTGTGCGCCCGCAGCTAGTCTGTTGACGTGACCAAGAGGCCAGCATGGAGCGAGCCGCTGATGCCGACGTGCGCCGCGGTCGCCCAACTCCTCAATCCGTACGCCGAAGTGGTGTTGCATGACATCGAAACCGATACGATCGTCGGCCTTTGGAACTGCTTCTCTAACAGGCAGATAGGTGACCCCTCCCTATTGGACGACACGCTGTCTAGTTTCGGTGACGGTCAGTACGTGCTCGGCCCTTACGAGAAAGTCACGACCGACGGCCGAAGGCTGACGTCAGTCAGCGCCGCGGTAAGCGATGCGGCCGGTACCACCCGCGGTTTGCTTTGCGTGAACATCGACAAGTCGCCGCTGGATCAAGTGCTGTCGGTGTTGACCACTTTGGCGATGCCAGAGGTGACCGCCCGTCCAAGCGCTCTCTTCGAGCGAGATTGGCGCGAGCAGATCGCAATGACGGTCGACAGTTGGTGCAAAGAACGGCATTTGAATCGCCGTGCGCTCAGCCGAGCCCAACGGCTAGAACTCGTCGCCGAACTCGATCAGGCCGACCTCTTCGCCACCCGGCACGCCGCTGCCCACGCCGCGCAGGCGCTTGGTGTATCCCGGGCGACTGTGTACTCGTTGCTGCGCGACGCGCGTCGACAAACGCCCGACTAGTGTCTTGACAGAATGTCCAATCCTGATAAATTGTCTAATCGGTTCGGGTAGCAGCCTCGCGGCGCTCGAATCGCGCGGTTGACATCGCCGTTCCTTGCTCGCGGTACCCGGCCTTCCGGTGCCCAGCTTTGGTGCGGTGCCATTTGGTGCGGCCATCTGCGGCACCAACGAATCCTTGCCTGGAGGCTCGCCATGCCTATCCGACGTCTTAGTTGCCTGCCCCGAGCCCGCTGTAGCCGTGCGGGGGTGACCGTTGCGGTCGTCACGACCACCGTCCTTGCCCTCGCTGGATGCAGCGGCGGCGCGTCATCGCCGACAGACTCCACGTCAGACGGCGCGGGTGCCAGCATCGGTTCAGGCCCGCTTTACTCCGAGCTTCCAGCTTCGATCCAACAAGCCAACCGCGTAGTCGTCCTCAGCGACATCCCCTCTCCTCCGTACGAGATGTTCGTCTCCCAAGACAGCCGGGAGGTGACTGGCCTCGACTACGACCTCGCGCAAGCCCTCGGTCGCCAATTAGGCGTCGAATTCACCTTCAAGCAAACCCCTTTCAGCGGAATCATCCCGGCCCTGCAAGCTCATCAGGGTGACGTCATCATCTCCCAGATGTCGGCGACCACCGAGCGGCAGAAGGTGTTGGACTTCGTTCAGTACTTTCAAGACGGGACAGGGATAATGGTTCTCAAGGGCAATGCCGAGGGGATCCAAGGCGTCGCCGATCTCTGTGGCAAGTCGGTGGCCACCCAATCAGGTGCCCAACAAGTCGCATTCGTGCAGGCCCAAAGTGCGGAGTGCACCAAGTCGGGAAAAGCCGAGATCACCGTTCTCACCTTGCCAACCTTCCCGGACACACAGTTGGCGTTGCGCAGCGGCAAAGTGGTTGCAATCGTTCAGGACACGGGCGCGCTCAGCTACGCTGCTCGAACGATCGGAGACGGCAACGTCTTTGAAGTCGTGACGCCCTCAGGAAGCCCCGCCGGCTACAACGCACAGCCCGGTGGCATAGGAGTGCTCAAAGACAATGTGCAACTCACCAACGCCATCCAGAAGGCGCTGCAGACACTCATCACCGACGGTTCATACCGCCAGATCCTCGACAAGTACGGATTGGCTTCGATTGCAGTGGACAAGTCGGTCATCGGCAGCGGGAGCTGAACGATGACCAGTACGACGGCGGCTCCGGTCGAATCCACCATGGTCCCCATCAAGGCCCGAGCGCAACCACGACCAGGCCGCTGGGTTGGCGGCATCGTTCTGGTCGCGATCGTCGCATTACTCGTTCGCTCCCTGTGGACCAACCCCAGGTTGGAGAAGGGCGTGATCCTCGACTACCTGTTCCGCGAGCTCACCTTGCGGGGTCTGTGGGTCACCCTCTGGCTGACTGTCCTCGCCATGGCCATCGGGATCATTGGCGGCACCATGCTGGCCGTCATGGGATTGTCCAGAAATCCCGTCCTGGTGGGCCTTTCGTCGTTGTATCTCTGGGTGTTTCGCGGCACACCGGTGCTGGTGCAGATCATCTTCTGGGGCTATCTCGGTGCCTTGTACCCGCAACTCGTGCTGGGCGTGCCATTCACCGATCTGGTCTTCGTCGAAGCGCCGACGAGTGCCGTCATCACCGGCACGACCGCGGCCATCCTTGCGCTGGGGCTCAACGAAGCCGCCTACGCTGCGGAGATCATCCGCGCCGGCATCCAGGCCGTCGATCACGGGCAGACGGAGGCCTGCCAGGCGCTGGGTATGCCGAGCGGGCTTGCGATGCGCAGGGTCGTACTGCCTCAGGCCATGCGGGTCATCATTCCGCCGATGGGCAACGAAACCATCGGGATGCTGAAGACGACCAGCCTCGTGTCGGTCATCTCCGGACACGACCTGCTGACCAATATGCAAAACGTCTACTCCCAGACCTTCGAAGTCATCCCCCTACTCGTCGTCGCCAGCATCTGGTACCTGACGATTACATCGATTCTGACTGTCGGACAACGAAAATTGGAACGTCACTTCGGCCGGGGAGTCGCGGGGCGGCACCCAGGCCGCGGAAGACCGCGATCGCGGCTGGCGCGCATCGCCCGCGGGGCGCGCCGCCGGGCAGGTGCCCGGTGAGCGCCGCGCTTGGTTCGGTCGCCACTACCGAAAGCTCGCTGGCCGTCGACGCCAAGGCGCTACACAAGAGCTTCGGGCCCCTTCAGGTCCTCCGAGGGATCGACCTGACAGTGCAGCGAGGCGAAGTGGTGTGCCTGCTCGGCCCGAGCGGCTCTGGCAAGAGCACGCTGTTGCGATGCATCAACCACCTCGAGCGGCTCGATGCCGGCGAGTTACGGGTGTACGGCGAACTCGTCGGATACCGCCGCCGCGGCAACGGGTTACAGGAGTTGAGTGAACGCGCTGTCAACCGGCAACGCCAGCGCGTCGGCATGGTCTTTCAGCGCTTCAATCTGTTCCCCCACATGACCGCGCTGCAAAACGTCATCGAAGCTCCCATCCGCGTTCAACGGGAGCCGAAGGCTGATGCGGTTGCGAATGCGAAAAGGCTGCTCTCCCAGGTGGGGCTCAGTGACAAGACGGATTCGTATCCGTCGCAACTGTCCGGGGGCCAGCAGCAGCGGGTTGCGATCGCCCGCGCGCTGGCAATGCGCCCTGAACTGATGCTGTTCGACGAACCAACCAGCGCGCTCGACCCCGAGTTGGTCGGCGAGGTGCTCACGGTCATGCGGGAGCTGGCTGGTCAGGGAATGACGATGGTGGTGGTGACGCACGAGATCGGCTTCGCGCGCGAAGCCGCCGACACCGTAGTCTTCCTCGACGGAGGGGTGATCGTCGAAGCCGGGCCACCGTCGACCGTCCTGACCGCTCCGAAACATCCAAGAACCGCCGACTTCCTGCGGCGGGTCCTGTGACGAAGACCCAAGCGCACGTTGATACTTCGCTGCAGCAGGCGCAGATCGAGGTCGTGGATACCTGTCGAGAACTCCTGCGGTACGACACCACGAACGTCGGCGGAGCGGACGGAGCTTGGGAGCGTGCCGCAGCTGAAAGGGTGGCCGAATGGCTCACTGATCTCGGGCTCACTCCGACATTGCTGGAGTCCGAACGAGGACGCGCCAACGTGATCGCACGGATCGACGGCCATGACCGCAACCGGCCCGCTCTGTTGGTGCACGGTCATCTCGACGTCGTACCCGTCGCGGGGCAGGTGTGGACCTTGCCGCCCTTCGCCGGTGAGATTGCCGACGGCTGTCTGTGGGGTCGGGGCGCCGTCGACATGAAGGACTTCCTGGCCATGGTCCTTGCGGTGCTCGGGCATTGGAGAAGGGCGGGGATCATCCCCAGCCGCGACATCGTCGTGGCGTTCCTGGCAGATGAGGAAGCTGGCTCACGGCTCGGCTCAGCCTGGCTCGTCGATCATCACCGCGAGTTGTTCGCAGACTGCGATGAGGCAATCAGCGAAGTTGGCGGCTTCTCGTGGACGACACCGACAGGACGTCGTCTGTACCTGGTCGAGACGGCCCAGAAGGGCATCGCGTGGCGCAAGGTCCGGGCGCGGGGTACCAGTGGGCACGGATCGATGCCCGGACCCGACAACCCAGTCACGGCGATCGCCGCGGCTGTTGCGCGCGTCGGAGGTTACCGGTGGCCCGTCAAACGGATTGACACCGTGCGCGAGTTCGTCGCGGCCGCCTCCGACGCGCTTGGAGCGGAGATTGATCTCGACGATCGCGCAGGACTAGAGCGCCAACTCGGCTCCTTGAGCCGGCTGGTGATACCGGCTCTGTCGCACACTGTGTCACCGACCGCGATCAGCGCCGGTGCAGGCAGCGTCAATCAGGTTCCTGGGGTGGCCGAGGCGGTGTTCGATGGAAGATATCTGCCCGGTCTCTATGATGATTTTGCCGCCACGTTCAACGAACTCGTGGGTCCCGGTCTGGAGGTCGAGGACCTCTATACCGAAGCGGCGCTGCAACACCCCTTCGGCGCTCCGCTCGTCGACGCGATGACCTCCGCCCTGATCGCCGAGGACCCGCACGCCGTGACCGTGCCCTATTGCATGCCGGCGGGCACCGACAACACTTCGTTCGCCCGACTCGGCATCCGGGGCTACGGGTTTGTGCCCCTACAACTCCCGCCCGCGTTCGACTTCGCCGCCATGTTTCACGGGCCTGATGAACGTGTTCCGCTGTCAGCACTGCGGTTCGGTACCCGGGTTCTTTCCCGGTTCCTTCAGCACTGCTGAGACCGGGCCAACCCGGGGTCCCCTCAGAACTCTTCACGTCCTATTTCTCGTGCCCGAAATCTAAGGAGTGCCAATGACTATCGGCCGACCCGGCTTCGCCAGCGATAATTACTCCGGCGTCCACCCCGAAGTCTTCGATGCCATGCTCTCGGTCAACGGAAGCCACGTGGCGTCATACGGGGCTGATCCGATCACGGATCAGGCTCACTCGCTGTTCCGCCAGCATTTCGGTGAGGGGATCGACGTCTTGTTCGCCTTCAACGGCACTGGCGCGAACGTCGTTGGGCTGCAGACGATGCTCCATCCGTTTGAGACCATTGTCTGCGCCGACACCGCACACATCAATGTCGATGAGGGCGGCGCTCCGGAACGTTTCCTGGGCAGCAAGCTAACCGACGTCCCCACCACCGACGGCAAGCTGACTCCGGCGCTGGTCGAGGCTGCCGCATTGGGCGGCGGTGACCAACACCACGTACAACCACGGGTCGTGTCCATTGCCCAGCCCACCGAACTGGGCACGGTATACACCCTCCAAGAAATCGCTGCGCTTGCGCAGTGGGCTCACGCCCACGGGATGCTGCTGCACGTCGACGGCGCACGGCTGGCGAACGCGGCGGTGGCCTTGGATTGCGCACTCGGCGATCTCGGGGCGCCGCTGGGTGTCGACGTGATGTCGTTCGGGGGCACCAAGAACGGCGCCATGGGAGCGGAGGCGGTGATTCTGTTCAATCGTGGTGGACGGGGCCCGGGCAAGGCTCTCTATATTCGTAAACAGGCGATGCAGCTGGCGTCGAAGATGCGGTTTCTGTCCGCCCAATTCGTCGCGCTACTGGAGGGCGATCTGTGGCGACGAAATGCTGCGCACGCCAATGGGATGGCGGGTCGCCTGGCTGTCGGTGCACGTCGACTGCCCGGCGTGCAGATCTGTTATCCGGTGGAAGCCAACGCCGTCTTCGCGGTGCTCCCCACCGCCGAGGTCGTGGCGACGCTACAGCACGACTATCCGTTCTATGTCTGGGACGAGTCGCGCAGCCAGGTCCGCTGGATGACGTCATTCGACACGACCGAGTTGGACGTCGACACGTTCCTCGGCCGTCTCGCTGATTGCATGCAAATCGCCGTCTGATGGGTGGGTTGCCACTGGTTCTCGACGAGGTCATGGTGCGTTCGCTCGTCTCGCGGTCAGATGCGTTGGAGGCGGCGCGACAAGCGCAGCTGGCGCTCGCCGCTGGCGGCGTCGTGACGCCCGAGCACATCGGGTTGCGACTGCAGGACGGGGAGATTCATGTCAAGAGTGCCTACTTGCTCGGATCGCCCTACGTCGCGTTCAAGGTGGCAACCGGGTTTCCCGCCAACGTACGCAGCGACCGGCCAGTCAACGATGGCTTCACGATGGTGCTCGACGCGCAGTGCGGCGCGCTACTCGCCGAGTTGCACGATCACGGTTGGTTGACCGAACTGCGCACCGGTGCTGCCGGAGCCTTGGCCACCGACCTGTTGGCCCGTGCGGACGCCACCACCGTTGCGGTCCTCGGTGCAGGCACTCAGGCCGAACACCAGCTCGCGGCGCTCCTGGGCGTCAGAAGCGTGAGTACGGTGTGGCTCTACAACCGCACCCGGTCGCGCGCTGAGATGCTTGCGGCTCGGCTGCGCGAGACCTACGGTCTGGTCGTGCAGGTCGCCGACTCCGTAGCCGCTGCCGTCGTCCACGCCGACATCGTCATCACCACGACCGCGAGTCGCGCTCCGTTGCTTCACCGGGACTTGCTCCGGCCTGGAATGCACATCACCGCAATGGGTTCTGACTTCGCCGACAAACAGGAATTACATGTCGATGTCCTCGCCGCGGCTGACCTGGTGGTCGCCGATGGAGTGCTGACATGCGCGCGGTATGGGGAAGTCGCTCACGCGGTGCAGACAGGGACATTGGCGTTGTCCGATGTCGTCGAGCTGTCAGATGTCGTCGGCGCCCGCCATCCCGGTCGAACCCGAGCCGATCAGATCACCGTGGTCGATCAATGCGGGCTGGGGATCTACGATGCGATCATGGCTGAGTTGGTCATGGTGCGGCATAACGAATTATGTGCGTGAGCGAGTCCGAGGCGCTCGTCGCCGCCCTGATCGAGCGCGTCGATGCGGTGGAGCCGCACGTGCGTCCCTTCATCGACACCACGTCACTCATCAGGTATCCGGCTTCCACTTCGGGCACGGTGCTGGTCAAGTGTGAACATCAGCAGCGCACGGGTTCCTTCAAGGTGCGCGGTGCAATCGCGAAGCTCGCGACCCTGTCGGACGAACAGCGACGACGCGGAATTGTCGCGGCATCGTCAGGAAACCACGGTCTGGGCGTGGCGTACGCATTGGACCGCCTTGGTGGGTCGGGGTTGGTGTGCGTGCCGGAGAACGCCTCGCCGGTGAAGGTCGCCGCCATCGAAGCCCTTGGCGTCGCCGTACGTCGCACGGGGTCGGAGACTGGTGAGACCGAGGTTTGGGCGCGTGCCCATGCAGAGGAAAACGGCATGGTCTATGTGAGCCCGTACAACGATCTCGATGTCATCGCGGGACAGGGCGGCATTGGGCTGGAAATCGACCGCCAACTTGGACCAGAACACCTCGACGTCGTCGTCGTGGCTGTCGGCGGTGGCGGTCTCATCGCAGGTGTTGCCGCCGCCATCAAGGCGCGTCGGCCACACACGCGCGTCATCGGCGCATCGCCGGCCAATGACCCCGCCATGATGGAGTCAGTCACCACCAGACAGGTGGTCGACGTTCGTGCCAAGCCGACCCTCAGTGACGGTACGGCAGGAGCGGTGGAGCCGGGTTCGATCACCCTCCCGCTGTGCGTTGCGCTGGTCGACGATTGGATTCTCGTCGAGGAACCCGAGATCCGACAGACGCTGCGGGACGTCATCGACCGGACGCATCAACTCGTCGAAGGTGCAGCCGCGGTGGCGATTTCGGCGGCGACGTCGGTTGCGGACGAAGCTCCCGCTGGACATCGCATCGCGGTCGTCTCTTGCGGCGCCAACATCTCCGCGGCCACCTTGTCCAAGGCACTGTCCGGATAGCGGCGCTGGCATCGATGGGAGAACATCAACAGCGCGGTGGGCGGTGGCTCTATGGTGGGTGGGATTGCGTCCGTGCCAGACCTGCTGCGTGTCCTTGATCTGATGGGAGTCTGCGCCAACGCGCTTCTCGGCGGAGCGGTCGCACGCAGGCACGGTTTCGACCCCGTCGGATTCGCCGCGCTGGCAATCGTTTCAGCTTTGGGCGGCGGCCTCATCCGCGACACGTTACTGCAGCACGGCACGCCGGTGGCGTTGACGAACTACGCCTACTTGACGACGGCATTGATCGCAGCGGGCGTCGCGTTCCTGGTGCGGGTCGAGGGCCGGCTATGGGACCGACTGTTTCCCCTAGTGGACGCGTTGGCATTGGGCTGCTGGGCATCCGCTGGCGCCCAGAAAGCCATCGCGCTCGGTTTGAGTTGGCTGCCCGCGATCTTGCTGGGCACCGTCACCGCGGTCGGCGGGGGCGTGGTGCGCGACATTGCGGTCGGCAGGATCCCCACCATCTTCCGAGGCAACACGCTCTACGCGACCTGCGCCGTGATCGCCAGTCTCACGCTGGTTCTCATCCAATACCTGGGGCACCCGCACACCGGTCTTCTCATTTCGACAGTGGTGGGCGCGGTGCTGTGCCTGCTAGCACGTTGGCGGGGCTGGATGTTGCCCGAAAATCTGGCATGGCGCAGGAACAAGCCGACCAAGGACCAGTAACCCACCGACCACCGCCGGGTACGAGCGTCCCCGCCCCTGATCGACAGATGTGTGGCGTCATCGGGTCGCCCGCGCAGCAATCGCGGCGGGATTGATCTGCAACCGCGACTGCGGGGAAGGAACGCCGAAGCGGGGGGACAGCCCGCGTCGCGCGGTCAGAGCATGTGCTGGCCACCATCGACGTTGAGTGTCTGGCCCGTGATGAATCCGGCGTCATCGGAGGCGAGAAAGAATACGGGGCCAACCAAGTCGCCGGCGATCTCGTCGCGATGTATTGCGCGTCGGGAGCGCTGGGCCTCGAGGATGTCCTCGGGGAATGCGTCCTTGACGGCCTTGGTGACGGTCAGCCCGGGGGTGATGACGTTGACGGTGATGCCGTAGTCGCCTAGCTCGCGCGCCAGCGACCGGGTCAAGCCGAGGACCCCTGCCTTGGCCGCGACGTAGTGGGATTGATTGGCGGTCCCGTCGAATAGCGATCCGGATCCGAAATTGATGATGCGACCCCAGCCGCGGTTCTTCATGAGCGGGACTGCGGACTTGGTCATCAGGAAGGTGCCGGTGAGATTGATGTCGATGACTTGGCGCCACTGGTCGGTGGTCATCTCTTCGAAGGGTACGAACGGGAACCAGCCTGCGCAGTTGATGAGGACGTCGACTCTGCCGGTCTGTTCAGCGGCGCGATCGGCAAGTTGATGACAGCTCTCCTCGGCCGCGATGTCGGCGGCGGTGGCGATCAGTCTGGGGTTGGTCTGCCCGTCGGTGTCCCAGCGGCTCCGCCACTGCTCCAACGCAGAGTCGTCGACGTCGGTAGCGATGACGGTATCGCCGTTGGCTAGGAATCGGTCGACTAGTTCGGAGCCGACGCCTCCGGCGGCCCCGGTGATGATGACGACCCGGTCGGTGTTCATGGCAGTGGTCCTGTTCTGATTGGGTGTGCGGCAGCGGTGGTCATCGCGGGTGTCCCGGTTCGGGTTCGGCAGCCCGAAGCGCCGTACGCGGCAACACTTCTCGCGTTCGACCTCGACACGGCATCGTTTCAGTCGGTGCTACCCGTTCTTGTTCTATTGCCGGGGTCGTTCGTGCAGGCGAAGCGAGGAAGGGTGCAGACGGTCATGATGGTAGGTGTCGGTGCCGACCTTGCGGCCGTAGAAATGAGTCATCGGAGCGTCAGCCAGAAGTGAGTCGTTGTTGCTGACCTCCAGTCGGATGCGATCGCCCGGCTGCGCCAAGAACGACATTGGCAGCAGCTCGACGCGTAACTCGTGGATCTCGTTGGGTTGCAATGGTTTAGCGCTCTCGTGAGCGTGGAACGGGCGCATGTCGGCGGTCAGTTCGGGATGCTCGTCACGGTGGGACGCGCGCAGCCAACCTTGCGTTACGCGTATCGCCGGTCCGTCTCCGGTCAGCAGTGAGACCTTGATGATGAGATCGAGGTCGGTTTGATCGGTCGAGGCGTACAGAGTCAGCACCCCGTGGCCGGTGAACTCGCGTGCGTGCTGGATCGGTGCCGTCGTGAACGTGACAACCCTGGCGACGTGGTCGGGCCTGCCCTGCTCATCGAAAACTGTTACCCCGGCGGCCCACTTCGGGTCGGGATAGGTCCACGACGTCGATGCAGCGTCCACGTCCGGTCGGTCTTCGGTCAAGGATCCATCGTTGAGAGAGGAGACCGCCCCGCTGGGCTCGGCTGACAGGAAGAACGTGCTCGGAGAGGCGTCGGCGGGCGGCCACGACGAGGCATCGCGATACACGCCTTCGCCGTTGACGAAGAACCGCACGTCCGGTCGGCCCATCACGCCGTTGTCGATGCCCTTGAGGTGATGGTCGTACCACGGCAACAACTCGTTGCGGTGGAAGTCCTCGTCGAAGAAGTATTCGTGCGCACCTGCGAAGGTGTCGGGGTGTGCAACCAGTAACTTCTTGGGCCCAGTGACGCGCTCGTAGCCGTAGAAGTTGCCGCGTAGGTGCAACGCGCCCTTGCCCCATACGCCGATCGAGAACACCGGTATATCGACCTCCGGCAGCTCCCAGAAGGGGGAGCGGCGTCGCTGCCAGGCGTCATCGAGCGGGTGTGACAACGCGTCGTACAGATAGTCGTGCTTGTCGCCCGTCCGATAGTCGATACCGCTCAGTGAGTGCTGGTAGAGCACCGATCCGAGGAGCCACGCCGACAGGAAGCCCTGGGTGGGGATGCCGCCGTGATACATCCAGTCGCGGTACATGTCGGTGGCACCGTCATAGGCGACGATGGTCTTGAGGTGCGGTGGGCGGGTGCGTGCGGCGTTCCACTGGCTCCAGCTGTAGTACGACATACCGATCATTCCGACGGCACCGGTGCACCATGGCTGTGCGGCAACGTGTTCGATCATGTCGTGGATCGCTTCGCCCTCCGACCGTGAGACCGGATCCCAGGTGCCCTCGGAGCGTCCGGTACCGGGGACATCCATGGCGACATACGCGTAGCCGCGGTCCAAGTACAGCTGGATCGGCCCGTATTCGATGAACGGAAAGGTCGATGCGGCAGGCAGCGATCGCAATGCCTTCTGGTAGGGCGAGGCACCTAGGACCACCGGCACCGGATGTTTGAGGCCGGCCGGTAGATACACATCGGCACGCGCCTTTTGCTCGAAGCGCGTGAGCACCTCGATCTCGAACGGGTTCACGTCCACAGCGACCATGGCAGTGCCCTTCCTTCGCTCGCGCCGCCGGCATGAAAGGTGGAGTTGTCCGCCTCATTCAGGACCACACCGGCGCGGCGCCGAAGCCGCCGGTCGTGACGCAACCGCCGTTGGCGCGGAACTCCGTGATGATCCGGTCGTCGAACTCGCACACCGAACAGCTCCTTTCGGACGGACCGGCCCGGTGGGCCTGAGGGCCGCTGCCGCAGCTATAGCGGATGAATTATTCCGCTTAGTGTGATCCCTTGGACCCCGCTTTGACAAGTCCTCATGGCCACGGGCGGCGACGACG
>NZ_JBEVLO010000199.1:0-31333 GCF_040509115.1 Mycobacterium sp.
TCACGGTCGACGCCGCATTGGCCGTCTTGCCGGAGCCAACTGGCCTGCCCGTGCGCATCGCGATGATGCTCGGCGCCGTCCTGCTCAACGCCGTGTCCACCGTGCTGTACATCGGCGCCGGACTGGGCCCCGGCCCGCGCGACGGCCTCATGACGGGGCTCGTTGCCCGGACCGGGCTGCCGGTCGGCGTGGTCCGCACCGCCATCGAGGCCACCGTGCTGACGGTCGGCTGGCTCCTTGGCGGAACCGTCGGCGTCGGCACCGTCGTGTACGCCTTCGGCATCGGCCCGCTGGTTCAAGTCATTCTGAAGGTCACGCCACGACGGTGGCTCGCCGCCAGCGGGTGGTCATTCACCGAACCCCGCCTGACTACGATGAGCGAGTGCCAGCCGCCCGTGACGATCGTGAAGACACAGTCGACCCAGACCTGCTGATCGACTTCACCAA
Source organism: Mycobacterium sp. (assembly GCF_040509115.1). Classification (GTDB taxonomy): domain Bacteria; phylum Actinomycetota; class Actinomycetes; order Mycobacteriales; family Mycobacteriaceae; genus Mycobacterium. The sequence goes on from NZ_JBEVLO010000199.1 coordinate 448, forward strand.
GATCACCCTGCGGCGCGGTGGCAAGAATCTCGTCGGGCCCGTCACCTGGGCGGTCGAACTCGACGAACGTTGGGTCGTGATCGGACCCAACGGCGCTGGCAAGACCTCGTTGCTGCGCATCGCGGCCGCCATGGAGCACCCGTCCTCGGGCACGGCCTACGTCCTCGGCGAGCGGCTGGGCAGGGCCGACATGTCCGAGCTGCGGGCGCGAGTCGGACTGAGCTCGTCGGCGCTCTCGCAGCGCGTGCCAGAAGGGGAACTGGTCAAGGACCTGGTGGTGTCGGCCGGTTACGGGGTGCTGGGCCGATGGCGGGAGCGCTACGAGGACGTCGACTACGAGCAGGCGGTCGACATGCTGGAAAGCGTTGGCGCGGAGCATCTTTCGGACCGCACGTATGACACGTTGTCGGAGGGGGAGCGAAAGCGGGTGCTGATCGCCCGCTCGCTGATGACCGACCCGGAGCTGTTACTGCTCGACGAACCGGCCGCGGGCCTCGACCTCGGTGGACGCGAGGAACTGGTGGCGCGGCTGGCCGACCTGGCCGCCGACCCCGACGCCCCGGCGACCGTCCTGGTGACCCACCACGTCGAGGAGATCCCGCCGGGGTTCAGTCACGGCCTGATCCTGTCGGAGGGCAAGGTCGTCGCCTCCGGTCTCCTTGACGACGTCCTCAACTCGGAGAATCTGTCCAAGGCGTTCGGCCAGTCCATCGCGCTGGAGCTCATCGAGGGCCGCTACTTCGCTCGGCGAACGCGCAGCAGGGCGGCGCACAGAAGGGCGGCCACGTGAGTGAGGCCTCCGCCGACGCGCCACTGCCGCCCCGGCCCGCTGCCACCGTAATGCTGGTGCGCGACACGCCCTCCGGCATCAAGGTCTTCCTGATGCGCAGGCATTCGGCCATGGCCTTCGCGGCAGGAGTCACGGTGTTCCCCGGCGGCGGGGTGGACGATCGCGACCGGAACGCAGACATCGCCTGGTTCGGCCCCGAGCCGGCGTGGTGGGCGCAGCGGTTCGGCGTCGACACCGGGCTGGCCGAAGCCCTGGTCTGCGCCGCCGCGCGCGAGACATTCGAGGAGTCCGGGGTGCTGTTCGCGGGGCCCGCCAATTCGCCGGACGGCGCGAAGAAGATCGTGGGCGATGCCTCGGTCTACCGCGACGCCAGGGCCGAATTGGCCAACAACTCGCTGTCGTTCGCCGACTTCCTGCGCACCGAGAAACTGGTCCTGCGTGCCGACCTGCTGCGCCCGTGGGCCAACTGGATCACCCCGAAGGAAGAGCGCACCCGCCGCTACGACACGTTCTTCTTCGTCGGCGTCCTGCCCGATGGGCAGCGAGCCGACGGGGACAACACCGAGACCGACCAGGCGGCGTGGGCGACCCCGCAAGCCGCGCTCGACGACTTCGCAGGCGGCACGACCTTCCTGCTGCCGCCCACCTGGACCCAGCTGGACTCGTTGAACGGCCGGACCACCGCCGAGGTGCTCGCCGTCGAACGCCGGATCGTGACCATCGAGCCGCACCTCGAGATGCACGACGGCAACTGGGAGATCGAGTTCTTCGACAGCGAACGCTACAACGCGGCCCGCAATCGGAGGTCACCCGGCAAGGGCGCCTCGGCCCCGGGCGCGACTTCTTGAACGAGTTCGTCAGCGCCCACGTCAAGGACGGCGTCGGCACCCTGCTGCTGTCGCGTCCACCGACCAACGCACTGACCCGGCAGGCCTATCGGGAGATCGCCGCAACCGCCACCGAACTCGGCGAGCATGCCGACGTCGCCGCCGTCGTCCTCTTCGGCGGCCACGAGATCTTCTCCGCGGGCGACGACGTCCCCGAGCTGCGCACCCTCGACGCCGAGGGCATCGCCTCGGCGGTCCGGGTGAGCATGGCCGCCGTCGACGCCGTCGCGGCGATTCCGAAGCCGACGGTGGCCGCGGTGACCGGTTACGCGCTCGGCACCGGCCTGACCCTCGCCCTGGCTGCGGACTGGCGCATCAGCGGAGACAACGTGAAGTGGGGCGTCACCCAGATCCTGGACGGGCTGGCGCCGCCAGAGGAGGCCGCGCAGCGATTGGCGCGCGCAATCGGCGACAGCAAGGCCAAGGAGCTGACGTTCACCGGACGCTTCGCGGCGGCCGAGGAGGCGCTGGCCCTTGGCTTGACCGATGAGATGGTGGCACCGGACGGGGTGTACGACGCCGCCGTGGCATGGGCGGCGCGGTACGTCGACGCGTCCGCGCAGGTCCTGGCGGCAGCCAAGGCCGCGTTCGGCCGATGAGCGCCTGCGTGAAGGGCGCCTGCGTGAAGGGCGCGTCGAGCGCCCAGGCACCCGCTAGGGCGGACCGCGCCAGGGCGGCCCGTTAGGCTGCCCTTCATGACGAGTACCGATCGTGAGCCACGCTTCGATGGCGAACCGGCTCTCCGGCCCGATGCCGCGGCCGCTCCGGTCCCCAATCCCCACGCGACGGCCGCGCAGGTCGAGGCGGCCCGCCACGACACCAAACTGGCCCAGGTGCTGTACCACGACTGGGAGGCCGAGACATACGACGACAAGTGGTCGATCTCGTATGACCAGCGGTGCATCGACTACGCCCGCGGCCGCTTCGACGCGATCGTGCCCGACGACATCCAGCGCGCCCTGCCCTATGACCGGGCGCTCGAGCTGGGGTGTGGCACGGGCTTCTTCCTCCTCAACCTGATTCAGTCCGGGGTGGCTCGGCGCGGCTCGGTCACCGACCTGTCGCCCGGGATGGTCAAGGTCGCCGTGCGCAACGGCCAAGGCCTCGGGCTGGACGTCGATGGCAAGGTCGCCGACGCCGAGGGCATCCCGTACGAGGACGACACGTTCGACCTCGTCGTCGGACACGCGGTGCTGCATCACATCCCGGACGTCGAACTGTCACTGCGGGAGGTCATCCGCGTGCTCAAGCCCGGCGGCCGATTCGTCTTCGCCGGCGAGCCGACCACCACCGGCAACGTCTACGCGCGCAACCTGTCGACGCTGACGTGGCGGGTCGCCACGAGTGTCACCAAGCTGCCAGGCCTCGAAGGCTGGCGCCGTCCGCAGTCCGAACTCGACGAGTCCTCGCGCGCCGCCGCGCTGGAGGCGATCGTCGACCTGCACACGTTCGAGCCCAGCGACCTGGAGCGGATGGCCACCAACGTCGGCGCCGTCGACGTCAGGACCGCCAGTGAGGAGTTCACCGCGGCCATGCTCGGCTGGCCCGTGCGCACCTTCGAGGCATCGGTGCCACCGGGCCGATTGGGTTGGGGCTGGGCCAAGTTCGCGTTCAAGAGCTGGACAACGCTGAGCTGGGTCGACGCCAACGTGTGGCGCCACGTCGTGCCGAAGGGCTGGTTCTACAACGTGATGGTCACCGGGGTAAAGCCGTCCTGAGGGGTGGCCTGAGCTTCACGGTCGACGCCGTCGCCTACCTCGGCGGCGCGGACGGACGGGGCGCCCTCGCAGAGGTGGCTGAGCTGGCGCTGACCGATGCCAGCCGGATCTCCGACGTCGCATCGGTGCGGGACCGCTTCGGTGACCGCGCCGCCGCGCTGATCGAGACGACGCTGCTTCGCCGCCGGGCCTCCGCCAAGTTCGACGACGCGTCGGGCTGGCTCTTCACCGAGGAGGCACTGGAGCAGGCCACCGCCGAGCCAGTCGCGACGCACCGTGCTGGGCGACTCGCGGGGCGGGTCGTCCACGACGTCACGTGTTCGGTCGGAACCGAGCTCGCGGCGCTGCGCGGCACGGCCGACTACGTCGTCGGCAGCGACCTCGACCCGGTGCGCCTGGCGATGGCGCGGCACAACGTGGCCGGGGTCGAGCTCTGCCGGGCCGACGCCCTCCATCCCATCACTCGCGACACCGTCGTCGTCGCCGATCCGGCGCGGCGCATCGGTGGCCGACGTCGGTTCGATCCGCGGGACTACACACCACCACTCGACGAGCTGCTCGCCGTCTACGCCGACCGTGACCTCGTCGTGAAGTGCGCTCCGGGAATCGATTTCGACCAGGTGGGGAGGCTCGGTTTCGTCGGCGAGATCGCGGTCACCTCACTGGGCGGCGGGGTGCGGGAAGCCTGTCTGTGGTCTGCGGGCCTGTCCGAGCCTGGGGTGACGCGCCGCGCCACCATCCTCGACCGCGCCGAGGAGATCACCGACGCCGAGCCCGACGACTGCCCGGCCGGTCCGGCGGGCCGCTGGATCGTCGACCCCGACGGAGCCGTGGTGCGAGCGGGTTTGGTGCGGCACTACGGTGCCCGGCACGGCCTCTGGCAGCTCGACCCGGCGATCGCCTATCTCACCGGGGACACCCTGCCGGACGGCGTCCGCGGATTCGAGGTGATCGCCGAGCTGAACTTCTCCGAACGTACACTGCGGCAAGAACTTTCAATTCGCGACGTCGGCGCGGTGGAGATCCTGGTGCGCGGTGTCTCCGTCGACCCCGACGTGCTGCGGCCGCGCCTGCGGCTGCGCGGCTCGCAACGGCTCACCGTGGTGATCACCAGAATCGGGGCGGGAACCGCGAGCAGGTCGGTGGCCTACGTTTGCAAGCCCTCCCGCTGAACCCGCGGGTAATGTGGCGACGGCGGCGCCGGTGCCGCACCCATCGGTGGAGGTTATTCGGCAGATGCGTCATTCCTCACTGGCTCTGGCCATCTCAGCGGTCGCGGTGCTCGGTTGGTCGGGTGTCGGGGTCGCGTCCGCCGCACCACCGAAGTGCGCCGACCTCGGCGGTGCCATCGATGCCGATCAGACATGCCAGATCCAGGCCACCGATCCCGCCTACACGATGTCCATCAGCTATCCGATCGACTATCCCGACGTCCAAGCGGTCTTCGACTACGTCAAGCAAACGCGTGACGGGTTCCTCAACGTCGCGAAGATGCCGGATTCGCGCAGTCAGCCATACGAATTGGAGACCACCGAGACCGAGTTCAACTCGGCTGTCCCGCCGCGCGGCACACAGAGCGTGGTGTTCAAGACCTACCAGGGTGTCGGCGGCGCGCACCCGACGACGTTCTACAAGTCGTTCACCTGGGATCAGGGCCTGCGCAAGCCAATCACCATCGACACCCTGTTCCGGGAGGGCACGCAACCGTTCCCGATCATCCTGCCGCTGGTGCAGGCCGACGTGGACCGGCAGTTGGGTCAGTCGATGCCCATTTCGCCCGAGGTGGGCCTCGACCCGACCAAGTATCAGAACTTCGCCATCACCAACGACTCGCTGATCTTCTTCTTCGGACAGGGTGACATTCTGCCCGAGGCAGCCGGAGCGCTGCAGGTCACCATCCCGCGCGGCCCCGTCGACTTCATGATCACGTAGAACGAGTCACGCAGGAGCGAAGCCGAAAACCCGGCCGTCACTGGTTGCCGTCACGACCCGTCGGTCGTGGCCGATCGACACCCCGACCGGAAAGCCCGTCGCACCCGGCAGCGGATACGTGTTGAGGGTCTTGCCGTCGGCGGGCTCGAAGGCGAGCAGCGCCATGCCCTCGCCGTCCCGCACCACGGTGTAGGCGACCGAGTCGCCGCCGAGGCTCGACGTCGAGAGTGGCTCGACTTCGTCACGGGTCCACGCCACGTCGGCGTGATCGCCGGAGTCCTTGACCGCGACCAGCTTCGCGTCCGGTCCGCCGCCCGACACGATCAGCCCGTCCGGGGAGATCGATGGCGGAGTCTGCGGCTGGAAGTCCAGCGGCACCGACCACTTGGCCGTGCCGTCGGAGGTGTTCAGAGCCCAGAGTCGTTCGTCGCGGCCGTTGACGTAGACGGTGTTGCCGTCGGCCGACAGAACGGGGCTGGCGAGTGGCCCGCCCACCACGGCGGTGCTGGTCCAGTCGCGGGTCAGCACGGCGGCCTGCCCCGGCTGGTAGCGCAGCCCGACCACGGCGGGCGCCTCGGCGTCGGGCTCCCACAACGTCATCACGACCATGCCAGCGGCGGCGGAGAACGCCGGTGCGGCGGCCACCGGGCACCGCGGCCGGCCCAGCTGGCAGTCGGCTAGACCTCGTTGGGAGTCCTTGGGGTCGACGCCCTCGACGAGGTCGAGTGGTGCACCGACGACGGTGCCGCGGTGCGCGTCCAGAACGAGCACCTGCCCGAGATGGGTGACGACGAGCAACTGGCCGGGGTCCAGAAGGCGTGGTGTCATCGGCAGCCCGATCACCGGATTGCGCCAGCGGATCCATTGCGTCACGGGGAAGGACATGATCGCGCCTGGTTGACCGACGTAGACGTTGTCGAATCCGTCGAGCAGCGGACTGGACAACCCGCCGCCCTGCCACAACCGGGTACACCAGCGTTGGCGGGCGCGGTTGTCGATCTCCCACACCATCAGGGAGCAGCCGCCCGCAGTCTGCGCGTTGAGTGCAAGGTAGCTACCGGAGCCAAGCGCGGGCTGGGAGTCGACCTCGCCCTTGGCCGAGCGGATCCAGTCCAGTCGCAGGGCGCCCGCCCCGTCGACGGCCGTGTAACTGGTGTTGCCCGCGTCGCCGTACTGCGCGGGCCAACCACTGGCCGGATGGGCCTCGACCCAGGAATCGGTGTTGCCGCATGCGCCCGAGAGCAACGTCGTGAACACCGCGGCCGCCACGGCCGTTACGCGGCGCACGATCACTCGGGGAGCAGGCATCGAGTCCCGAGACTATCCCGACGCCCGGTGACTGGGCGGGAGCGGGCAACAGCGTGGCGAGCTGGACGGACCGACGAGCGCTTGCGCGAGGAGCCGGACAGGGGGGCAGTAGGCTGTCCGGCCATGACCACGATGTGGGGCGCCCCGATTCACCAGCGCTGGCGGGGTTCACGACTACGGGATCCCAGGCAGGCGAAGTTCCTCACCAGGGCGTCGCTGAAGTGGGTTCTTGCGAACAAGGCGTATTCACCGTGGTACCTGGTCCGCTACTACCGGCTGCTGAAGTTCAAGCTGGCCAATCCCCACATCATCACCCGCGGCATGGTGTTCCTCGGCAAGGGCGTAGAGATCCAGGCGACGCCGGAGTTGTCCACCATGGAGATCGGTCGCTGGGTGCACATCGGCGACAAGAACACCATTCGCTGTCACGAAGGCTCGCTGCGCATCGGCGACAAGGTGGTGCTTGGGCGCGACAACGTGATCAACACCTACCTCGACATCGAGTTGGGGGATTCGGTGCTGATGGCCGACTGGTGCTACATCTGCGATTTCGACCACAAGATGGACAGCATCGAGCTGCCGATCAAGGACCAGGGCATCATCAAGGGCCCGGTGCGGATCGGGCCGGACACGTGGGTGGCCGCCAAGGTGACGGTGTTGCGCGGGACGTCGGTGGGGCGTGGTTGCGTTCTCGGTGCGCACGCCGTGGTCAAGGGCGACATCCCCGACTTCTCGATCGCGGTGGGTGCTCCGGCGAAGGTGGTCAAGAACCGCAAGCTGGCGTGGGAGACCTCGGCTGCCGAGCGCGCCGAGTTGGCGGCGGCGCTGGCCGACATCGAGCGCAAGAAGGCCTCCCGCTAGGCGTTCGGTCATGCTGGAGGTTCGGCCGCGGCATCGACGCCGCAGTGCCACGATATTGACGTGAACGACGGTGGGGGACCGGCGACTCCGCACAGCTGCCGAAGCTGTGGCAACGAAGCGCGTGCGGACGCGCGGTTCTGTGACTGCTGTGGTGCGCGGATCTCCTCGGAGCGCTTGCGCGCCGAATACAAGCAGGTCACCGTGCTCTTCGCCGACGTGGTGCGTTCGATGGACATGGCCTACACGCTCGGCGCGGAACGGCTGCGCGAGATCATGGCCGAGGTGTTCGGGTGTTCGTCGATGGTGGTGGAGCGCTACGGGGGGACCATCGACAAGTTCACCGGCGATGGTCTGATGGCAGTCTTCGGCGCGCCGGTCGCGTTGGAGGATCACGCATTTCGCGCGTGCCTCGCCTCGTTGGACATTCAACACGAGGTCGAGCGCTGCGCCGTCGACGTCGAGCGCCGCGACGGCATTGCGTTGCGACTACGAATCGGTCTGAACTCTGGCGAGGTGGTCGCCGGCGAAATCGGTACTGGCCCTTCGAGCTACACCACCATCGGCGAGCAGGTCGGATTGGCGCAACGAATGGAGTCCGTGGCGCCGCCCGGCGGGGTGATGCTGAGTCAGTCGACAGCCAGTCTCGTCGCCGGTGTTGCCACGCTCGGCGACGCCGAATCCGTCCGGATCAAGAATGTCGCGACGCCGGTCATTGCCCGTCGGTTGCTAACCGTCAGGTCCACAAGGGGACGTCGCAGTCGGCAGCTGTCGACTTTGGTCGGACGCGACTGGGAGCTGAGCTCCATCGTCGGGGTCCTCGACCAACTCGTCGAGGGACGAGGTCGCGTCGTCGGCGTGGTGGGGCCGCCAGGCATCGGCAAGAGCCGGTTGGTCGCCGAGGCAGTCTCGGCTGCTGAAGGCCGAGGAATCAAGGTCTTCACGACCTACTGCGAGTCACACACCCGCGAGATCTCGTTCCACGTCGTGGCGCGACTACTTCGAGACGTGTTCGAGATCGAACACGTTGCCGATGACGCGGCGCGTGCTGCGGTCAAGACCCGGCTGGTCGACGCCGACGCGGAGGATCTCCTGCTGCTCAACGATCTGCTGGGCATCCCCGATTCCGAGGTGGGTCTTCCCGACATCGATCCAGATGCGCGCAGGCGGCGGATCAGCGCTCTGTTGAGCGCCGCAGCGCTGGCACGCTCGGCCCCAACGGTGTACGTGCTCGAGGATGCTCACTGGATCGATCAGGTGAGCGAATCCATGATCGCCGAATTTGGGGCGGTCATCGGACGCTCGCGCTCTCTGCTCCTCTTCACATTTCGACCGGAGTATGACGGGCTACTGAATCGGCTACCGAGTTCGCAACGCATCGCGCTGGCCCCACTCTTCGATTCGGAGTCCGTTGTGCTTGCCACCGAACTGTTGGGGTCGGATGCGTCGGTGACGCCGCTGGTTCAACAGATCACGGCCACAGCTGCGGGCAACCCATTCTTCGCCGAAGAACTCGTGCGTGATCTCGCCGAGCGCGGTGTCGTCGACGGAACTCCTGGCACCTACCGATGCGCTGTGGACTCCGCAATCATCCGTGTTCCCGCATCGCTTCAGGCCGTCATCGCCGCCCGTATAGACCGGCTGACGCTGACCTCGAAGCGACTTCTGAACGCCGCGGCCGTAATCGGGCACCGTTTCGACGCAAGCCTTCTGGTAGCACTGGTGGACGTCGCAGGCGTCGACGACCTTCTCAAGGCCGAGCTCATCGATCAGGTGGCCTTTACGCCGCGGGCCGTGTACGCGTTCCGTCATCCCTTGATCCGCACAGTGGCCTATGAATCGCAACTACGCTCCGACCGAGTTCGATTGCACGAGAGGCTGGCCGCGGCCCTCGAGGGGATGAACACTGCCGACGAGAACGCGGCGTTGATCGCCGAGCATTTCGAGGCGGCGGGGGACATGGGGTCCGCATACGACTGGCACATGCGCGCCGCGGCGTCAGCGGCGAGCAGGGACATTCGCGCGTCGCGGACGAGTTGGGAGCGGGCGAGGCGGGCCGCCGATCTCCTCTCCTCCGACCGGCCAGACACGATACCAATGCGTATCGCCCCCCGAATGTTGTTGTGTGCCAATGCATGGAGGGAGTGGGGAGGTTCGACTGACGGTTTGTTCGCCGAGCTCAGCGAGCTTTGTGTGGGATCGGCCGATGCCGTGTCGAGGGTGATCGGCATGGCTGGGCGCGTGACGGCATTGATCTTCGAGGACCGTTTCGCCGAGGCATCGCGAGTGGCGTCAGACCTCGTCGATTCGACGGATACCATCGGCGATCCGTCATTGGCCCTTGCCACCTTGCCCGCGGCTAGCAACGCCAAGTTGCAGAGCGGAGAACCGATCGAGGGACTTCGGCTGGCCCAGCGGACGATTGAACTCGCTGAGGGTGATGCCACGCGGGGTGGCATCTTCCTCGGGTCGCCGCTTGCCTTCGCGATGACCTTGCGTGGTGCGAATCGGCTATGCCTCGGGATCTCCGGCTGGCGTGCCGATTTCGATGCGGCGATCGAGATGAGCCGTGGGCTCGATGCAACCACGTACGCAGCGGGGATCCTGTTCAAGTACGCGTTTCCGATACACAACGGGGCCTCACGCACTGACGAGGTGGCGCTTCGCGACTCGGCCGAGGCCGTGTCGGCATCTGAGCGCGCGAGCGATGATTTCGCGCTCGGGGCAACACAATTGGCTCGCGGCATGGTTCTCATCGACCAACCACCGTCCAGGCGCGCTGAAGCTCTGGACTGGCTCGACCGCTATCGCCAGACCGCTGCGCGACAGCGAGTCTCAGTGGACTGGGTGCGTTGGGTGGACACCGAGCTGGTGAAGGAGAAACTCCGGCGGGGCGACGTGGACGGCGCGGTGGAGCTGGCACGTAAGAACTGCGACGCCATGTTCGCGTGCGGCGAGATGACGTCTCGCGGCCCTGCGGTGAGCGCTCTCGTGGAGGCGTTGATGAAGCGCGGCACCGCACGTGATCGAGCCGAAGCGAGGTTCGCCGTGGACGGCCTCGCCGCGGTACCGACCGACCCTGGCTACGTCCTGCACGTCCTCCCATTGCTGAGGCTGCGCGCCCTGTTGGCAGAAGCTGATGGCAATGAGGCCGAGTACGTGGACTATCGCGATCGGTATCGAGTGATGGCGAATGACCTTGGTTTCGAGGGGCACATGTCCGTGGCGGCGGCGATGAAGTAGCGCCCGCTAGCCACTACCTTCCCGGGAGCGCGTGTTCCACGATGACGCGACGCCGATGCGGTTCCCGCTCACGGCGCTTGGCGGCGAGGTACACCTGCGCGGTCTCGGCGGCCACGGTGTCCCAGTCGAACGCCGAGTCCAGGCGTTTGCGGGCCGCCACGGCGCGCCGTTGGGCTGCCGCCGGATCGTCGAGCGTCGCACGGACCGCGGCGGCCAGGGCCGTGACGTCGCGCGGCGGGAAGGACATTCCCGTCTGGCCGTCCAACACCGCCTCGCCAAGACCGCCGACGTTGGACGTCACCAGGGGCGCGCCCGTCGCCGCTGCCTCGAGTGCGACGATGCCGAAGGGCTCGTAGTGACTGGGCAGCACGGCGGCGGTGCAGTCGTGCAGCAGTGCGACCAACCGCTCGTGATCCACCCGCCCGACGAAGTCGACGGCCTTGATTACCTTGTGCTTTCGCGCCTGCTCGATTAGCCAGTCCTGTTGGGTTCCTTCGCCGGCTATCGTCAACGTGGTACCGGGATGGGTGCGCCGGATACGGGGGAGCGCGGCAATCGCGTCGTGCACGCCCTTCTCGTACTCCAGGCGGCCCAGGTACAGCAGTCGGGCCGCACCTCGACGCGGCGTGCGGCGGGCGAACGGCCATAGCGCAGAGTCGATTCCGTTGCGAATGACCCGCGACTCGGCCAGCCCAGGGCCGAAGAGTTCGGTGATCTCCTCACCCATCGATGCCGAACACGTGATGAGTGAATCGGATTCGCGCACCAGCCACGATTCGACGGCGTGGACCTGGCGGCTGATCTTGCCGGAAACCCAGCCCGAATGTCTGCCCGCTTCGGTGGCGTGAATCGTGGAAATCAGTGGTACGTCGAAGTGTTCGGCCAGCGCTATCGCGGGATGCGCGACTAGCCAGTCGTGGGCGTGGACGACGTCGGGCCGCCATGGCTTGGCCGAGCGCCTGCCGGACGTCTTGATGGCGAGACCGGCGCGGATCATCGAATGTCCCATGGCCAGCGTCCAGGCCATCATGTCGGTGCCGAAGTCGAATTCGTGTGGATCCTCGGCCGCCGCGACGACGCGGACGCCTTCACTGACGTCGTCGCCGGACGGGTGGGTACTCGGATCGGTGCCCGACGGCCGACGGCTCAGCACGACGACCTCGTGTCCGGCGTCGGCGAGGGCGGTGGCGAGGTGATGGACGTGGCGACCGAGCCCGCCGATCACCACCGGGGGGTACTCCCACGACACCAGCAGGACCTTTACGGCCGGCTCCGCCGAGGGGTTGGCGGTCATCGGGGAAGCCGCCTCGCGTCGAGGGCGCCGAACAATCCGTCCGCGCGATTCCAACCGTCGGCCAGGCGCTGCGCGTGTTCGCGACGTCCTTCCGCGAGCGCGCCCGCGATCTCCCGGGTGGCGTGTGCATGGAGGTGGGCGCGGTAGCGGGCATAGTCGGCCGCGGTGTCCTTGCTGACCATGAACGGCCAGTCGCTGGACACGGTGAGAAGCGCCTCGCGCAGGATCTGGTCGGCGATCGTGTCGCGGGGCGTCGGTGAGCCGACCGAGGCATTCTGCATCAGCGCCTTGTCGACGGTGGCGAGCGCGGTATCGACCACTTCGGCGTTGAGGGCGACGATGTCGGCGACCTGGTCTCCCGACCACACCTGCCAGTCCTTGCCCGAACCCCAAGAGCTGGCGGGCAATTCGACCGGCGAGCCGACGAAGCCGGCGTCGATGGCGTCGGACAGCGTGCCGACGCGCACGCCGGCCTCCGGCAGCGCGCGCAGCACCCGTTCCAGCCAGATGGGGCCCTCGTGCCACCAGTGGCCGAACAACTCGGTGTCGAAGGCCGCGATGACGTGGGCGGGTCTGCCGAGCCGTTCGGACTCCGAGGCAAGCCTGCGCCTAACCACTTGGACGAAGTCGGCGACGTGGACGTCGACGGCGCGGTCGGCGCGGTCCGGTTCGTAGGGCGCCTTGTCGTCGGAGGCCACGGTGCGGCCGGTGACGCGGGCCGGTTTGAGGCCGGTGAGGTGGTCGAAGGTATAGAAGTCGCGGTAGGCGGCGTGGCCGGGATAACCAGACTTGGGCGACCACACCCGGTAGCTGACCCGCAGGTCGCGGCCGAAGGCAACGACGTCGGTGTCGCCCGAGGGACGACCCAGCGCGGTGTCGCCGTGGAGGGTGGGGCCGTCGACCATGAAGTGCGTGACTCCTGCGGCGGCGTAGTCCCGCTCCATGCCGGGGGCGTATGCGCACTCCGGTGCCCAGATGCCGCCGGGGGTGTGGGCAAAGCGCTGACCGGCGTCGGCAAGGCCCTCGCGCAGCGCGAACTCCCGCAGCCGGGGGTGCAGCAGTGGTTGGAAGGGATGCGCCAGCGGGCCGCCGAGTAGTTCGACGACGTCGGCGTCGATGAGCTCACGAAGGACGGGGCTGCCGCCGTGTTGCCAGTTCAGCGCGAAGTCGTCGAGTGCGCGGCCCGCGGCTTCGTACTCACGAATACCGAAGGCCCGCAACGCTTCCGATGCCGCGTATCCCGAGCCGGACTCGCCGGGTCGGGCCGCGGCCTCGCGCGCCCGCAGCTGCCAGTTGGCCAGCCAGTGCTGCATGCCCGTCAAGGTGTACGGGTCGTCGAGCTGGGCGGTCACGACGGGCGTCATGCCGAGGGTGAGCAGGTGGCCCCTGCCCTCGGACGCGAGTGTGCGCAGCACGCGCATCAGCGGGAGATACGACGCCGCCCAGGACTGGTAGAGCCATTCCTCGCCCACCGGCCAGCGGCCGTGGTGGGCCAGCCACGGCAGGTGCGTGTGCAGGACCAAGGTGAACAGGCCGGGCACGGCGGCGGGTGACTGCGCCGTGGCGCGGTCGGTCACGGGCGCACCGCGACGGCCACCAGATCCAGGCTCTCGTCGATGTCGCGGTCGTTCGCATCGATCAAGTCGAAGTCCGAGGTGCTGATCGACTCGACGTCGGCAAGCAGGTCGGCGGCCCAGGGCGCGTTCGCCAGCGCGCGCGTGATCTGGGCGTCGATGATCGAGCCGCCGTGGCGGGCGTCGAGCTCGGTCAGGCGAGCGCCATGGAACACCCCCAGCATGGCCTCGATCACCAGACCGGCGTCGGTGAGCAGCTGGGTGAGTTCGGCGGCGTTGAGTTCGCGCGTGTGGAACGGGTTGATCGGGGTGTCACGGCCGGGGGAGAAGGTGATGCGGTTCGGTGTGGACATCAGCAGGACGCCGCCGGGGCGAAGCACCCTGGCGCACTCGTCGACGAACTGCGCCTGATCCCAGAGGTGTTCGATGACCTGAAAGTTGACGACCACGTCGACGGCGGCGTCGGGCAGCGGCAACTCGGCCAGGTTCCCGTGCCGCATGTCGACCCGGGGGTAGCGGGCCCGTACGTGCGCGACCGCCGACTCGTCGTAGTCGAGGCCGATGACGTGCCGCGCCCCTGCGGCGATCAGGTCGGCGCCGTACCCCTCGCCGCAGCCTGCTTCGAGGACGTCGCGGTCCGCGCAGCGGTCGGCGAACCGCTGGTAGACCACCTCGTGGCGGCGGAACCAGTAGTTCTCCTCGGCCAGACCTGGCACCGTGCGTTCCCCCGTGAGGGGAAGAGCCCCCGCGGGGGACGGGACGGAGTCGGACGGCTCTTTGGTGAAAAATGCGCTCATTGCCAACGCAGGCTAACGCAGCAGTGGCGATTGTCACCCGCTCACGACCGGTTGCGACACCGACGGGGCGGGCAGATGGTTAGACAAGACCAGCTATGGTGATCCTGCGTCCGGCCTCAAGTTACCAACCAGTAACATGGAGGTCGTTGCATGAATCGTGATATGGGCAGGCCGGCTTAGGCCTCATCGAGGAGGACGAACCACACTCATGACGAACATCGTGGTCCTGATCAAACAGGTTCCTGATTACGAAGACCGGAAGCTCACCGACGGCGACTGGACGCTTGATCGTGCGGGCAGCGACCCGGTTCTCGACGAGATCAACGAAAAGGCCGTCGAGGTCGCGCTGCAGCTGAAGGAGAAGCACGCGGACGCCGACTACAACGTAGTCGTGCTGACCGCAGGCCCCGCAAGCGCCGAGACGGCCATCCGCCGCGCCCTGTCGATGGGTGCCGATTCCGGCTACCACCTCGTCGACGACGCGCTGGCAGGCTCCGACATCGTGCAGACCGCATGGGCGTTGGCCCGTGCGCTCGGTCAGATCGAGGACATCGGCTTCGTCATCGCAGGCAACGAGACCAGCGACGGCATCGGCGGCGCCGTGCCCGCCATCCTGGCGCAGTTCCTGGGCCTTCCGCAGCTGACGGCGATGCGCAGCATCGACATCGGTGACGGCAAGGTCACCGGCGAGCGCGAGACCGACGACGGCATCTTCAGCCTCGAGGCGTCTCTGCCCGCGATCATCAGCATCAACGAAAAGGTCGTCGAGGACGCCCGGTTCCCGTCCTTCAAGGGCATCATGGCCGCCAAGAAGAAGCCGGTCGAGAAGCTCACGCTGGAGGCCATCGGGGTCGAGAACGACGAGGTCGGCCGTGAGTACGCCGGATCCACGGTGACGTCGGCAACGCCGAAGCCGCCGAAGTCCGCCGGTGAGAAGGTCACCGACGAGGGCGAGGGCGGCAAGCAGATCGCTGATTACCTGGTGGCCCAGAAGCTGCTCTGAGCTTCTCCGATCTTCCCCCGAACCCCACATTTCATAGAGAGCGACTAAGAGGCAATGGCAGAAGTACTCGTGCTCGCTGAGCACGCTGACGGCAATCTGAAGAACGTCACCGGCGAATTGATCACCGCGGCCCGCGTGCTCGGTGAGCCGTCGGTGGTGGTGGTCGGCACTCCCGGCACCGCAGAGAAGCTCACCGAGGGCCTCAAGGCCGCCGGTGCGGCGAAGATCTATGCCGCGGAGTCCGACTCCGCCGAAGAATTCCTCGTCACGCCCAAGGTCGACGTGCTGCTCTCGCTGATCGAGTCGGCATCGCCGGTGGCCGTGGTGCTCGCCGCCAACGCCGAGGGCAAGGAGGTCGGCGGCCGTGTGGCCGCAGCCACCGGATCCGGCCTGCTGGTCGACGTCATCGAGATCAAAGAGGGCCCCATCGGGGTGCACTCCATCTTCGGTGGCGCCTACACCACCGAGGCCAAGGCCGAGGGTGAGGCTCCGGTCATCTCGGTGCGTCCCGGAGCGGTCGAGGCAGAGCCGACAGCCGGCGCAGGCGAACTGGTCACCGTCGAGGTGCCCGAGTCCGAGGGTGGGGTCACCAAGGTGACCTCCCGCCAGCCCGCGCAGAAGAGCGCGCGACCTGAGCTGACCGAGGCCAAGATCGTGGTCGCAGGTGGTCGCGGTGTCGGCAGCAAGGACAACTTCGGCGTCGTCGAGGAACTCGCCGACGCCTTCGGTGGTGCCGTGGGCGCCTCGCGTGCCGCGGTGGACTCCGGCTTCTACGAGGGGCAGTTCCAGGTCGGCCAGACGGGCAAGACCGTCTCGCCGCAGCTGTACATCGCCCTTGGCATCTCGGGTGCGATCCAGCACCGCGCCGGCATGCAGACCTCGAAGACGATCATCGCCGTGAACAAGGACGAAGAGGCGCCGATCTTCGAGATCGCCGACTACGGCATCGTGGGCGACCTGTTCAAGGTCACCCCGCAGCTCACCGAGGCCGTCAAGGCCCGCAAGGGCTGAGCAGGCCAACTCGATCGACGCGAAGGACCCCGGTGCACCACGTGCGCCGGGGTTCTCGCTTACCAAGGTCGTAACCTCTGACGATGAGCGACGATCCGGCGGCCCGTCAGCTGCGTGGTCGAGACGCCGAGCTCGGCGCTCTGGCCGATCTGGTGTCCGCCGCGCGCTCGGGTGACAGCCGGGTCCTTGCGCTGCGCGGTGAGGCGGGGATCGGCAAGACGGCGCTGCTCAATCACGCCGTACACGTCGCGACCGGGTTCACGGTCCTGCGCGCCGCAGGGGTGGAGTCCGACATGGAGTTGGCCTACGCAGGGGTGCAACAACTCTGCGCCCCCGAGCTGGATTGCATCGATCGGCTTCCCGATCCGCAACGTCACGCCGTCGAGGTGGCGTTCGGGCTCCGGGCAGGCGACGCGCCAGACCGGTTCCTCGTCGGGCTCGCCGTGCTGGGGCTGTTCGCGGCCGCCTGCGAGGCGGGGCCGGTGCTCGCCATCGTGGACGACGCGCAGTGGCTGGACCGCGTTTCGGTGCAGACCCTCAGCTTCGTCGCGCGTCGGCTCCTCGCCGAGCCAGTGGCGCTGGTGTTCGCGACGCGGGATCCCCTCGCCGACCTGGCGGGGCTGCCGGAGTGGGAGGTCCATGGCCTGGCCGACGTCGCGTCGGGCGAACTGTTGGATGGGGCCCTGCTCGGCAGGCTCGACGAGCGGGTACGGGACCGGATCATCGCCGAGTCGCGCGGAAATCCGCTGGCGCTGTTGGAGTTACCACGCGACCTTGGCCCCGCGGAGATGGCGGGCGGATACTTCCGGCCCGACACGCGCCCGATCCCCAACCAGCTCGAGGAACACTTCGTCCGGCGGATTCGCGCTCTTCCCGACGACGCCCGACGGCTGGTGGTCCTGGCGGCGGCCGAACCGCTCGGCGATGCGACGCTGCTGTTGCGTGCCGCGAAGGTGCTCGGACTGGCGGCCGACTGTGCGCTACCCGCCGAGTCCGACGGCCTCATCGAGGTCGGTGCGCGGGTGGGTTTCCGACACCCACTGGTGCGTTCGGCGGCCTACCGCGACGCGCATCCGGACGATCGCCGCGCCGCACACCGTGCCCTGGCCGAAGCGACCGACGCGATGCTCGACCCGGATCGTCGCGCATGGCATCGCGCGCACGCCGCCATCGGACCCGACGAGGCCGTCGCCTTCGAACTCGAGCGGTCCGCGGGGCGAGCGCAGGTCCGCGGTGGCACCGCCGCGGCCGCGGCGTTCCTGGCCAGGGCCGCCGAGCTCACGCCAGACCCCGCGCGGCGCGGTGCGCGGGCCCTCGCGGCGGCGGAGGCCAAGAGCGCCATCGCCGCTCCTGAGGCCGCCGCCGAACTCCTCGGCCTCGCCGACATGGCCCCGCTCGACGACGTTCAGCGAGCCAGGCTGACCCAGGTTCGGTCCCGGCTGCTGTTCAGTCGAAGCCGCGGAAGTGGCAGTGCGCCAATGCTCTTGGAGTCGGTTACCCAGTTCGCCGACACCGCGAGACGGCTCGAGGTGCTCGACAGGCGACTCGCGGGCGAAGCCCATCTGGACGCCGTCAACGCGGCGATGTACGTCGGTCGACTCGGCGGACCGGACCTGGTGCGCGAGACCGCCGCCGCTGCCGTTGCCGCCCTGAGCGGCACGACGTCCGACCGGCTCGTCGACCAGGTGACCTACGCGTTGGCGACCCGACTCACCTCGGGCCCCACCGCCGCACTCCCCGCGCTGCGCGCCGCAGCCGCGGCGATCTCGGCCGAAGACTGGCTGTGGCAAGCGTTTCCGATGGCACACGAAGCCCTCGTCCACGAGCCGTGGGACGACGAGGCGTGGTACC
Source organism: Mycobacterium sp. (assembly GCF_040509115.1). Lineage (GTDB taxonomy): Bacteria > Actinomycetota > Actinomycetes > Mycobacteriales > Mycobacteriaceae > Mycobacterium. Next base: position 18,714 of record NZ_JBEVLO010000199.1, read on the forward strand.
GGCTCTCGGGTGAGGCCGTGCGCATCGCCACCGAAGCGGGTGGCCTCGAAGTCCTTCCCCGCGCGCTCGTCAGCAGGGCAGGAATGCACGTGCAGGCCGGCGAGTTCGCCACCGCGAGGCAGCTGATCGCCGAGGCCGACGAGATCTCCTCGGCCGCAGGCATTGCGCCCGTCCGGTATCACCGCCTCGCGCTGCTGGCGTGGACCGGCGACGAGACCGCGACGATGCGCCAGGTCGACGCCACGGTCCGCGACGGTGTCGCGCGGGGCGAGGGAAGGGTGCTCGGACTGGCAGGCTTTGCGACGGCGGTGCTGTACAACGGGCTCGGCCGCTATCAGGTCGCCCTGGATGCCGTGGCCAAGTCGTGCGAGTACGAGGACACCGGCATCCACGCGTGGAGCCTCATCGAGCTGGTCGAGGCCGCCGTTCGCGCTGATCGTCACTCCGCGGCGGAAGCGGCGTTGGCATCGCTGGTCGAACGCACAACGGCCGCTGGCACCGAATGGGCGCTGGCGGTGAGGGCAAGATCCCTTGCCCTCATGAGCGACGGCACCGCCGCCGATGAGCTCTACGCCGAGGCCGTCGAACGCTTCGGGCGCACCAGGATCGCCGTGCACCTGGCACGGGCCAGGCTGGTGTACGGCGAATGGCTGCGTCGGCAGAATCGCCGCGTGGACGCCCGCGTCCAACTCCGGGCGGCGCACGACATGTTCATCGGCATGGGCGCCGAGGCATTCGCCGACCGGACCCGTCGCGAGCTGCTGGCCACCGGTGAGAAGACGCGCACACGCGCGACGGCATCCGGGCAGGCGCTGACCCCGCAGGAGCAGCAGATCGCCGAACTGGCGGGCGCGGGCCTGACCAATCCCGAGATCGGCGCCCAGCTGTTCATCAGTGCACATACCGTCGAATGGCACCTACGCAAGATCTTCGCGAAGTTGGCGATCCGGTCCCGTCGCGAACTCCGGGGCACCCGCACGTCCTAGCGGACTACGGACTTTCCAGGGTTCGACTGCCCCCGATCGGGTGCGAGGGTGGAACTCGTCAAGACACCGGAAAGGGGTTTCACATCATGAGAATCACCGTCGTTGGGGCAACCGGACAGGTCGGCTCCAAGGTCGTCGAACTGCTCACCGCCGAGGGGCACGAGGTCGTCGCCGCATCCCGCGACACCGGTGCCGACGTCATCACCGGCGCCGGGCTGGCCGAGGCGGTCGGCGGCGCGCAGGTACTGGTCGACGTGGTCAACTCTCCGTCGTTCGAGGACGGGCCGGTGCTCGAGTTCTTCACCGCGTCGTCGGCGAATCTGACCTCGGCCGCCAAGGCGGCAGGCGTCGGCCATTACGTTGCGCTGTCGATCGTCGGGGTCGACGGCTTGCCCGACAGCGGCTACATGCGCGCGAAGGTGGTGCAGGAGAACACGATCGTCGAATCGGGTTTGCCGTACACGATCGTGCGGGCCACGCAGTTCCAGGAGTTCGCCGAGGCGATCACCGGCTCGCTCGTCGTCGACGACGAGGTGCGGGCGCCAGATGCTCTGATCCAGCCGATCGCCGCCGCCGACGTCGCGGCCGAAGTTGCCCGCGCAGCGGTCGCCGCCCCCATCGACGGAGTGGTCGATGTCGGCGGCCCCGAGAAGATCTCGTTCGCGGAGATGGCCCGCGCGGTACTCGCCAAGCAGGGCGTCGACACGCCCGTCGTGGTCGATCCGTCGGCCACGTACTTCGGCACGGCCATCGCCGAGAGCAGCCTCGTCACGGGAGACGGCGCGACCCTGGCGCCCACCCACTTCGCCGATTGGCTGGCCACGCGATGAGCGGCGGCGACATGTCCGACCTGATGAACGCGATCACGACGATTCAAAGCGTCACACCACCTTTCATCCCCTCCAACGCCGAGGTGATGACCTCGATCATCGAGTGGCCCGCGGGCAGCAGCGGTGCGCCGCCGCACCGCCACCCGGGAGGCCCCGCCTTCGGTTACGTGCTGGAGGGGGAGATGGTGTTCGAGCTCGAGGGTGAGGCGCCGCGGGTGGTCAAGGCCGGGGAGGCGTTCTGGGAGCCCGGTGGCGACGTGATCCACTACTCGGACGCCAACAATCGGGACGACGTGCCGCTGCGCTTCCTGGTCAACATGATCTGCACGCCAGGCCAGCCGATGCTGGTGCTCGTCGAAGAGGACGAACTGGTACGACGCAGCGACCGCCGAATTCGCCGTGACTGAGCTCAGCGAGGTGATCCTGGCGCGGCATTCATCGCGAATGTTCTTGTTGGACAAGCCGGTTGAACGCGAGCTGCTCGACGAGGCATTCGCGCTGGCGATGCGGGCGCCGTCGAACTCCAACACCCAGCCCTGGCACGCCTTCCTCGCCACCGGCGACCGGCGCGCGCAACTCGTGACCGCACTGCTCGCTGCCGTCGACGCCGCGCCACCGCAGGTGCAGAGCGCCGGTCTGCCGCCCAGATTCGCCGAGCAGCGCCGGCGAGCAGGGGCGCTGGTGTACGGGGCGATGGGCATCGCCCGCGACGACGCCGCCGGCCGTTGGGAGGCGCAGCGGCGCAACTGGGAGTTCTTCCGCGCACCGGTGGCGGGAGTGGTGTGCATGCACCGCGACTTCGGCGACGTCGACGCCATCGGTGTCGGGATGTTTCTCCAGACGTTGTTGTTGGCCTTGACGGAGCGGGGCGTGGGCAGTTGCGTGCAGGTGTCGATCGCGCTGTACCCCGATGTCGTCCGCGAGCAACTCGAGATCCCCGAGGAGCTTTCGGTGCTGTGCGGACTGTCCATCGGGTACGCCGATCCCGACTTCCCCGGCAACGGCGCGCGGATGCCGCGCAACCCCGTCGAGAGCAACGTCGTGTGGGTGGCTTGACGGGTGCGGTCACGTCGAGCAGGTGCCCGATAGGTGCCGGCGCATGGCGGTCGCGACGTAGGGTTGCGCCGTGGACCTGCTTCTCGGAATCGACATGGGCACCGGGAGCAGCAAGGGCGTCCTGGTGGACGCGACAGGCGTGGTGATCGCGTCGGCGACGATTCCACACGCGATGAACCTGCCCCGGCCCGGCTGGGCCGAGGTCGACGCCGAGTCGACGTGGTGGCGCGAGGTGTGCGAGATCAGCCGCAAGCTGACCGCCGAGGTCCCCGCTGGCTCGCGCCTGGTCGCGGCGTGTGTCAGCGGTGTGGGTCCGTGCCTGGTGCTCTGCGACGACGCAATGACCCCGCTGCGCCCCGCGATCCTGTACGGCATCGACACCAGGGCGACCGCCGAGATCCGCTCGTTGACCGAGGAGTTCGGCGCCGAGGCGATCATGCGGCGGGCGGGAACCCAGCTGTCGAGCCAGGCCGTCGGCCCCAAGCTGGAATGGGTGCGCAGGCACGAGCCCGAGGTGTTCGAGCGCGCGACCGGCTGGTATGGGTCGAACTCCTACATCGCCGCCAAGCTGACGGGCGAGTACGTCCTCGACCATCACACCGCCAGTCAGTGCGACCCGTTGTACGAGACGAGCGAGTTCGACTGGAACGTCGAGTGGGCGGCGCGGATCTGCGGCGACCTCCCGCTGCCGCGACTGGTGTGGCCGAGCGAGGTGGTCGGCACCGTGCACGCCGCGGCGTCCGACGCCACCGGGATCCCCGCGGGCACGCCGATCGTGGCGGGCACGGTCGATGCCTACGCCGAGGCATTCTCGGTTGGTGTCCGCGCACCCGGTGACCAGATGCTGATGTACGGCTCGACGATGTTCCTGGTCCAGATCATCGACGAGTACCACAGCGATCCCGCGCTGTGGACGACGGCTGGCCTGGAGCGGGGTTCGCTGGCGTTGACGGCGGGCACGTCGACTGCGGGCAGCATGATCAGTTGGCTGCAGACGATCACTGGCGGCGCTCCGTTGGAAACCCTGATGGCCGAGGCGTCTGCGGTGCCTGCGGGCAGTGAGGGTCTCGTCGCGCTGCCCTACCTGGCGGGGGAGCGCACCCCGGTGTTCGACCCGCAGGCGCGGGGGCTGTTCGCCGGGCTCACGCTGCGGCACGGCCGCGGACATCTGTTCCGGGCTGCCTACGAGGGAATCGGCTTCGGGATCCGGCAGATCCTGGAGAAGTTCGACGACGCCCACACCGGTCGGCGGACCGTCGCGGTTGGCGGCGGACTGCGAAGCCCGATCTGGGCGCAGGCCGTCAGCGACATCACCGGGCGCCTGCAGCTGGTGCCGGAGCAGGCGATCGGCGCCAGCTACGGCGACGCCCTGATGGCGGCGATCGGATCCAAACTCGTTGCCCCGGAGACGGACTGGGCAAAGATCGCCCATGAGGTCACGCCCGATCCGGTCAACCGAGCGTTGTACGACGACCTGTACGGCGTGTGGCGCGAACTGTATCCGGCGACCAAAGAACTGGTGCACGAACTCGGTGAGATCGGCGGACGCGGCTAGCGCTTCCGGACTCGGCTATGCCGATGTCGTTTGATCACAGGCACTTTGGGACGACGGCCTTGGCTCGTCGGGTGGATCGTCACCGTAGTGCGGTGACTTTCGCGACGCCGGTGGTGGATGCGGGGGCGATGGCGGTGGCTGGTCGCCGCTCCGTGGGTGGTCGTCGGTTGCGGCGCGGTCGATTCCAGGTTCGTCGGGCGTCGCCGTTGCGGGTGGTGTGGGTGTTACGGGCGGTGCGGGTGCGGCAGGCGAGTTGGCTGGCGCGCCGCTGTATTCGGTTGGTTGACGCAGGGTTTCGGGGTGGTGGTAGTGGTTGACCCGGGCTTGGCCGGTGTCCAACCGCGGTGGCGGTAGCCATTCGACCTGATGGTGCTCGTTCATCCGCGTAGTCCAGCCGTTGGGTGCGACCATCCGATTGTCCGGCCCGCAGGCCAACCCGTTCTCGTCGACGTTGGTGTTCCCACCGTCGGCCCAGTCGGTGACCACGTGATGGACTTGCGTGCCATACGCCGGGACGGTGCATCCGGGTTTGCTGCAGCCACCGTCGCGTGCGATCAACGCCAACCGCTGCGCCACCGATGCGGTGCGCCGGGTGTGGAACAAGTCGAGCACCGAGCCGGTGGCCTCGTCGAACACCGCCAGGTAGTTGTGGGCATCGCGGCCTGCGGCCATCGACAGCACGTCGCTGACCGGGATCATGGTGCCGCCGCCGGTGACACCGATGCCCGCCCGATCGCGCAACTCGGCGAGGGTGGTGCGCACGATGATCGAGGTCGGCAACCCGCAGAGATGGCCCAATTCCCCCTTGTGCAGAGCCGCGCGGCCGATGAACACCATCGCGTCGTGGCGGCGTTGCGCCAGAGTGCGGATGTCCGAGTCGATCTGGGCTTGCGACGGTGTTCCCGAGGTGCACGGTGTCTCGTCGGCGGGATTGCACATCCCCGGTGCGGCGAACTTGGCGAACAGGACCTCCCATGCGGCCCACCCCTGCGGGTCCAGGTTGGCGCTCAGCTGGGTCATCCCATCGGCACCCTGTCTGCCGATGCTCACCCCGCGGCGCCGAGCGCGTTCTTCGTCGGTGGGTAGGGGGCCGTCCTGATCCAGGGTGAACAACGTGCGTGCGGTCTGATCGGCAAGTTCCTTCGGGCCCATGCCGACGCCGTGGCGAACCCAGTCGACCTCGATCTGGCCACGTTCGGCGGGGGTCACCCAGCCGGGGAGTTTGGTCAACGCGGTTCGGATCACGGTGACGTGTTCCCTGGTGAGCATCCCCAGCCCCTGAGCGGTCGAGGTGGCAGGCAACAAGGGAGGCAACGGTTCCCCCGACAGCGTGTGCCGCGGAGCCAGGTCCGTCGCCTCGGCCAGCCGGCGGTTGGCCTCCTTGGAGGACAGCCGCCACCGGATCATCAGGACGTCTCGCCATGACTTGGCCCCCAGCTCCTGGCAGGTGGTCTCGGCTTGCAGCCGGGCCAGCAGCCGCTGGGACTGCGTGGGCAGCTGACAGCACAAGGTCTCGAGCTCGTCGAGCACCCCCAGAAGTTCGGTGTGCGTGAGGACGTCCACGCCGCCGCCCGCCAGTTCGTCGTAGGCGGCACGCAACGCCGTCATGGCTTCCCGTACGGCTGTCCCGATCACACTTCGAACATACCTTCGACTACCGACAGATTCCGGTCTCGTGGAGGGGGCATCGAGACCTCTGAAACCAATGGGGCGCAAGTTGTTTCAGGCCACTTGGTCGTGGAGGTCGGGCGGATTCACCCATCGGTCGTTGAGGGGCCACTACGCGCGAATCAGCCGGCCGTGTGAGATCAGCGAGGCCGTCTGCTTGAGGCGCTGCGTGCGAATGCTCAGATCGTAGGTCTGCACGTGGGCCACGGTCGCGAACTTTCCGGACAGATACCGGTAGAGGTGGTCGACGTCGCGGCAGATGGCGATGGCCATCAGGTTGTTCCGGCCGCTGATGGCCGCCACCGACGCGATCTCGGCGTGCGCGGCGATCTGTTGACCGACGCCATCGAGGTGCGGCGGAGCCGTCGTCAGCCAGATCATTGCGTTGACGTCGAACCCGAGCCGCTGGGGAAGGATGTCGACGTCATAGGTCAATGCGCCGCCTGCCTCCAGCGCGGCAAGCCTTCGGGTGACCCGCGGGGTCGACCATCCCGTGTGCTCGGCCAGTCGCGCGTGGGGTGCCCGGCCGTCAACGGCGAGCGCGTCGAAGAGCGCCTGGTCCTCGTCATCGGGGACGAGCGGGCCCGCGGTGTGGCCGGTCGGTTCGGGTGGTACGAGCAGGCGCGTCTGCGCCGCAGTCAGATTGTGCCCGTACGCGGTCCATGGTTCGGTGCCCGCCTCGCCGAAGGTGTGCAGCACCAGGTCGATGTCGAGATCGAGCACCGACGTGGTGCGCGGCAGCCGCTGTAAAAGCCCTTCGGAGCCCTCGGCGAGGGGAGCCCGAATGACGCAGACCAGTTCGGTCCACCCCGACAGGATGTTGGCGTGAGTGACCTCCGGCCGTCGGACCAGCGCCTCGGCGAGCCGGGGGATGTCGTCGGGCTTGGCGTGCACGCGGACCACCCATTGGGCGTCCCCGTGCACCCGGGGGTCGAGGAGGCCGACCACCCGCAACGCACCGTCGCGGCGGAGTCGGTGATAACGCCGGGCAACCGTCTGCTCGGGAGCGTCGATGGTGTCGGCGATCAGACGGAACGATGCCCGCGGAGATATCTGCAGGGCGTGAATGATCTTGCCGTCGAGCTCGTCGATCATGAGGATAACCCTACGCATTCATCCCCAGTCGAGATGATTACTGACCGCTTTGGCTGCATTGGTGGCAGATCGTCATCGTGCCCGCCATCCTTGAGTGCATGCGATTGACGGGCAACACCATCCTGGTCACAGGGGGCGGCAGCGGAATCGGCGCCGGTCTGGCCGCCGCACTTCACCACGGCGGCAACCGAGTGATCATCGCCGGGCGTCGTCGGGAGGCGTTGGAGGCCGTCGTCCGCGCGCACCCCGGCATGGAATGCCTCCCGTTCGATCAGTCCGACCCGGAGTGCGTCGACGCATTCGCCGACGAGGTCGTGCGGCGTCATCCCGAATTGAACGTGCTGGTGAACAACGCCGGGATCATGGCGGCCGAGGATCTCACCACACCCGATCCGAGGGTGATCCGGGCGGTGTGTGCGACGAACCTGATCGGTCCGCTGCTGCTGACCTCACGCCTGCTGCCCACGCTGCGGAAGCGCCCGCGGGCGGCGATCGTGAACGTCTCGTCGGCGCTGGCCTTCGTGCCCATGGCGAGCCTTCCGACGTACTCCGCCACGAAGGCAGCGATGCACGCCTACACCGAGTCCCTGCGGTTCCAATTGCGGCACAGCCGGATTCAGGTCGTCGAGATACCACCGCCGCGGGTGTACACGGGTGCCGACGGTGCCGGCGGTGCCGGCAGTGCCGGCGGTGCGCACGTCGACGGCTTCGTCGCCGAGACGATGGCTCTGATGGCCGCACATCCCGGCGCCGACGAGGTCGTCGTCGACGCCGCCCGGTTTCTGCGCTTCGCCGAGCGTCGCGGCGACTACGAGAAGGCTTACGCCACAGTCAATCCCGAGAGAGGAACGTCATGAAGGTTGGAATCGGCTTGCCGAACCACGTCGCCGAGGTCAAGGGTCCCGTGATCGTCCAATGGGCCCGCCGCGCCGAGGAGCGCGATTTCGAGTCCGTCACCACGATCGACCGGCTGATCTATCCGAGCATCGACTCGATCGTCGCCCTCGCGGTCGCAGCGGGTGCCACCACCAACGTGGCACTGGTCACCAACGTCCTGCTTGCTCCGCTGTACCCGCCCGTTCTGCTCGCCAAGCAGCTGGGCAGCCTGGCTGACATCTCCGGCGACAGGGTGGTGCTGGGCGTCGGGGTCGGAGGTAGGGACGACGACTACGCTGCCGCAGGAGCGGACTTCAGCTCTCGCGGAAGGCTTCTCGATGCTGCCGCCACGATTTGGCGCCAGGTGTGGGCAGGCGATCTCGGCGAGTCACCGCTGTGCCCTTCGCCGGTGACGATCCCAGTGCTGTTCGGCGGGAAGTCCAAGGCGACGTTGCGCCGTGCCACCGAACTCGGCGACGGATGGGCGGCGGGCGCGGTCCGCGACTACGCGGTGCAGGCGTCCTTCGCCGACCAGATCCGGTCCGAATGGCAGAAGGCAGACCGGGCGGGCCATCCGACGCTCCAGGCATCGCTGAACTTCGCCCTCGGCGATGAGGCCGTGGTCGACGAGGGCAGGAGGAATCTCGGGCGCTACTACGCATTCACGCCCGACTACTGCGCGCTCTCCGTCGCCGACATGGTGGACACGCCAGACGATGCCCGCGACGCCGTGCGCACGTATCGCGACCTGGGTTTCGACCGACTGCTCTTCCATCCTGCCGTCGCAGCGCCCGACCAGGTCGACCGGCTCGCCGACGCCGTGCTGTGACGCCGACCTATTCGTCCAGGCTGGGACTGGCCAGGATGTCGGTGGCCGTGACCGGGTCGGTGACCAAGTGGTTGAAGTAGCCGCCGCGGGCACCCGCGATCACGGAGTCGACCTTCTCCTTGCCGACGGCGACGGCGATGGTGACCGGGATGTGCCGCAGCGCTTCGAGTTCCACGGCGATCAGCCGTTCGCCGTCCTCGAAGTCCACGGCCGCGCCGGTGCGGTCGAAGAACCGGGAGCAGACGTCGCCGACGGCGGCGCGCAGTGACGTCGAGCCGGTCGGCACGAACCGGGGAATGTCCGACCGGCTGAGCGGGGGTGCCCCGACACCCATCAGCGCGCATCGCGCGTGCGGCCACAGGTGCAGCACGCGCTGGATGCTCGGATCGTTGAGCAGGGACTGGTACAGCTCGACGCCCGGCACTGCGGGGGCGAACAGATAATTGGCCCGGCCGCCAATGCGATTGGCGACCAGTCTGGTGATCTCGTTGGTCTGGTACCACTCCTCGGGCTGGTCGTTGCCACCGACGGTGGGCGCCACGATCACCCCTGGCAGTGGCGTGAGCTCGTGCTGCGCGACCTCGTAGACGGTGCGTCCCGACGACACCAGCAGCACGTCGCCTGGCAGCAATCCTGCTTCGCTGAGCGCGCGTCCGACGGCGGGCGCCAGCGCCCGTCCCATCACGTCGACGACGCTGCGACCCGGGCCTGGAGCGGGCAGCTGCGTGCTGAGGTACACCGAGGTGAGGCCGAGCGCGCGCGCCAACCGGTCGGCGAGGTCACCGGGACGCGCCTCGGCGGGCGGGACCACTTCGATCCTCACGATCCCCTGGCGTTTGGCCTCGGACAGCAGCCTGCTCACGGTGGCGCGACTGGTGCCGAGTTGCTGGGCCACCTCGGCCTGCGTGGCCTCGTCCTCGTAATAGAGCCGCGCTGCGGTGTAGAGCAGCGACGCCGGAAAGTGGCTGCCTTCGCCGTCCTGAGATGCACCATCACCGAGCTGATTCGGCGGCGTGGGCTGGGCCGACCGGGGCATGGAGTGAGTATGGCACTGGACATGTGTTCTGGAAAGAATTTTGCTGAACATTCGTTCTGGACAAATGTGCAGCGCCTCGATACTGTGACCCCAGCCACAGGTGAAGGAGCGTTCTGATGACCGAAGCAGTGTCCGGCCACATTCCCGAAAAGATGCAGGCCGTCGTCGTGCACGGGCCAAATGACTACCGACTCGAAGAGGTCGCGGTGCCCGAGCGCAAGCCCGGCGAGGCGCTCATCAGGGTCGAGGCCGTCGGCATCTGCGCCAGCGACCTCAAGTGCTACCACGGGGCAGCCAAGTTCTGGGGCGACGAGAACCGCCCCGCATGGACCGAGACGATGGTCATCCCTGGCCACGAATTCGTCGGCCGCGTCGTCGAACTCGACGAACTCGCCGCCAGCAGGTGGGGCATCGCCGTTGGCGACCGAGTCACCTCCGAGCAGATCGTGCCCTGCTGGGAGTGCCGTTTCTGCAAGCGCGGGCAGTACCACATGTGCCAGCCGCACGACCTCTACGGCTTCAAGCGCCGCACCCCCGGCGCCATGGCGACCTACATGACCTATCCCGTTGAAGCGTTGGTGCACAAGATCTCCGGTGACATCCCACCCGCGCACGCGGCGTTCGTCGAGCCGCTGTCCTGCTCGCTGCACGCCGTCGAGCGGGCCGAGATCACCTTCGAGGACACGGTCGTGGTGGCCGGCTGCGGCCCCATCGGCCTCGGCATGATCGCGGGCGCCCGCGCCAAGAACCCGATGCACGTCATCGCGCTGGACATGGCGCCGGAGAAGCTCGAGCTGGCCAAGAAGTGCGGCGCCGACATCACCATCAACATCGCCGAGCAGGACGTCGAGAAGATCGTCAAGGACCTCACCGGCGGCTACGGTGCCGACGTGTACCTGGAGGGCACCGGACACCCGTCGGCGGTTCCCCAGGGACTCAACGCGTTGCGCAAGCTCGGTCGGTACGTCGAGTACGGAGTCTTCGGCAGCGACGTCACCGTCGACTGGAGCATCATCAGCGACGACAAGGAACTCGACGTTCTCGGCGCGCATCTCGGCCCATACACCTGGCCCGCCGCGATCAGGATGATCGAATCCGGCGTGCTGCCGCTCGACGAGATCTGCACGCACCAACTCCCGCTGAGCGAGTTCCAGAAGGGCCTCGACCTCGTCGGAAGCGGCAAGGAATCAGTCAAGGTCTCGCTGATTCCGGAATAGTCCAGAACCCCCACGAAGGACAGATACATGAGTCGAGATCGCTTTAGAGGAACCCAGGGTGGGCCGCAGATGTCGAGGCGGAACATGTTGGCGGCCATGGGTCTTGCCGGTGCCGCGGCCGCCAGCCTGCCGGTGCTCAGCGCATGCGGTGTCGGCGGCACCCCCAGCGCGCCCAACGGCGCCGGGGAGGTTAGCGGCGGGTTCGACTGGCGCAAGGCCGAGGGCCAAACCATCAACATCCTGCAGACACCGCACCCGTACCAGCTGTCGTATCAACCGCTGCTCGCCGAGTTCACCGAACTGACCGGCATCAACGTCAACGTCGACCTGGTTCCCGAGGCCGACTACTTCACCAAGCTGAACACCGAGCTGGCGGGCGGCTCCGGTAAGCACGACGCCTTCATGTTGGGCGCGTACTTCATCTGGCAGTACGGCCCTCCCGGTTGGGTGGAGGACCTCAAGCCGTGGCTGGAGAACACGTCGGCCACCAGCGACGAATACGACTTCGAGGACATCTTCGAGGGCCTGCGCACCTCCACCCGATGGGACTTCACTCTGGGCAATCCGCTGGGAACCGGTGGGCAGTGGGCGATTCCGTGGGGCTTCGAGAACAACGTCGTCGCCTACAACAAGCGGATCTTCGACGAGAAGGGCATCAAGACGCTGCCCGACAACCTCGACGACTTCATTCAGCTGGCCGTCGACCTGACCGACCGCGCCGAGAACCGCTACGGGCTGTCCACCCGCGGCTCGAAGTCGTGGGCGACCATCCACCCCGGCTTCATGACGCAGTACACGCGGCAGGGCGCGGTGGACTACAACTGGAACGGCTCGGAGCTGATCGCCGAGATGGACAGCGACGCAGCGATCGACTTCACCAAGAAGTGGATCGACCTGCAGCACCAGGCCGGCCCGACGTCATGGACCACGTACGACTATCCCAACGCCACCGGCGATCTCGGTGACGGCAAGGCGATGATGGTGTTCGACGCCGACAGCGCGACGTACCCCAAGAACAAGCCGGGCGCCAGCGCAGAGGCCGGCAACATCGCCTGGTACGCCGGACCTGCCGGGCCCGACGGCAATTACAAGACCAACCTGTGGACCTGGAGTTGGGCGATGTCGGCCAACTCCCGAAACAAGTTGCCCGCCTGGCTGTTCATCCAGTGGGCCACCGGCAAGGACGCGATGAACAAGGCCGTCGAGGGCGGCACCTACGCCGATCCGGTCCGGAAGTCCGTGTTCGACACCACGTTCAAGCGCGTCGCCGCCGACCAGTTCGGTTACCTCGAGGCGTTCGAGACCGTCATCGGCGAGTCGAAGATCCAATTCACGCCGCAGAAGAAGTTCTTCGACACCACCCAGAACTGGGCTGTCGCGCTGCAGGACATCTACGGGGGTGAGGACGCCGCCAGCCGGCTGCGCAGCCTCGCCAAAACCAACACGTCCAAGGTCAACCTCTAGGAGCTCTG
>NZ_JBEVLO010000200.1:0-6812 GCF_040509115.1 Mycobacterium sp.
GCATAGAGCTGGGTGACGGCGTCGACCAGATCGCCGAGTCCGGCGGGGCGGTCGGTGCGCCACCAGGCGAGCCGGACCGGAATGCGTGGACCATCCTTGATGGGCCGGTAGGTGACGCCGGGGTGCAGGTGACGGTGGGCGGTGGCCTCGGCCGTCGTCCCCACCCCACGACCTGCGGCGATGGCGTCGAGCCAACTGTCGACGTCGGTGGATTCGATGAACCGGGGTGGCTGATCGGAGTCGGCCCACAGTGCACTGCTGGTGCTTCCGACCCGAGGGTCGATGACCACGGCGCGGTCGGCGATCTCGGCCATGCTCAGTTGGCGGCGGCGCGACCATTGCGGATCGTCGGAGGCGAAGGCGACCAGTCGGCGTTCCAGGCCCACCACCACTGAGTCGAACCTCTTCTCGTCGACGGGGCGGCGAGTGATCGCGACGTCGCACACACCCTCGACCAGACCCGCCGTCGGCGAGTTGTGGCGGACCAGCTCCAGCTCGATGGTGTCGTGGCGGTGTGCCCAATCGCGTTGCAGGCGCGCGGTGTGCCGCCCAAGTGCCGCCCAGGCATACCCCAGCCGCAGGACATCGTGCCGCGAAGTCAGGAACTCGGTGAACCTGTCCGCCTCGGACAGCACCCGCTGAGCGTGCGGCAGTACCTGCTTGCCGGTGCTGGTCAGTTCGCACCCGCGTGGTACCCGCCGAAGCAGTCGGTCGCCGAGCACCTTCTCAAGACCCGCGATCGTGCGCGAGACCGCGGCCTGCGAGACGTACAGCTGCGCAGCGGCATCGGTGAACGACCCAGCCTCGGCCGCAGTGACGAAGAAGCGCAGCTCGCGAAGGCTCCAGTCCATAACCAAATCGTATGGCAGCTCCAAAACATGCACTAGGTCGATGGCGATGTCGTCACCTACGTTCGTGGCATGGATTCCCTCGACACCAGGGACGGCGCGCGCACCGCGCCGGTCCGCGGCGTGCCAGTGTCGGCCGCGACGGCGACACCGCGTCAGCGCGCCGCGGGGATCGCCCTCATCCTCGGCAGCTCCGCGTCCAATCAGGTCGGTGCAGGCCTCGGCGCCCTGGCGTTCCCCACCATCGGTCCGGTCGGCGTCGTCGCGGTGCGTCAGTTCGTCACCGCGGCCGTCCTCACCCTGATGGTGCGACCGAAGTTGCGAGGGCTGCGCAAGGATCAGTGGTGGCCCATCCTCGGTCTGGCATTGGTCTTCAGCGTGGTGAACATCTGCCTGTACGTCGCGATCGAGCGCATCGGATTGGGCCTCGCGGTCACGCTCGAGTTCCTCGGCCCCCTCGCCGTCGCAGTCATCAGCTCACGGCGGTGGCTCGACGCCGCGTGTGCCCTTCTGGCGGCCGTCGGCGTCGTGGTGCTCACCAACCCCGGGCCCACCACCGATGTGATCGGCATCGGGTCGGCACTGCTGGCCGCGATCGCCTGGGCCTGCTACATCCTGCTCAACCGCACACTCGGCCAACGCTTCACCGGGCTGCAGGGCACCGCCACCGCCAGCCTCGTCAGCGCCGCCGTCTGGACGCCGATCGGATTGGCCTGGTTCGTCTTTCACGGACCGACCGCGGCGTCCATCGCCCTGGCCGTCGCCTGCGGCCTGCTGGCGTCGATCGTGCCCTACGCCGCCGACGTGATCACCTTGCGTCGGGTCCCGGCCCAGGTATTCGGCACGTTCACCAGCATCAATCCCGTGTGGGCCGCCTTGGTCGGGTGGGTGATGTTGCATCAGGCCCTCGACCTCCACGAGTGGGTCGGCATCGCCCTGATCGTCCTTGGCAACGTCCTGGTCACCCTCCGAGGATTCGCACCGGTGAAACCGCCGACCGGCGATCACGCCGTCGGGTGACCGACGACACGTGCGGCGGAGTGGGTGCAGCCGGTTCGGGCCAGAAGTGGCAGTGCGCGAACGACTCCCGGCGTGCACCCCGAAATGGGTGAGCAAAAGCTCTCGCTCAAATCTCCGAATCCTGGGTTTTGGAGGAAAATCCGCTGGGTACTTCCTTGCGGTCCGCAGAGAGGCAAGGGTGCCGGCCGCGGAGCAGGAATCGAGATCAGACGGGGTCGAAGATGAAGAAGATCAGTCGTTGGTTCATAACCGTGGCGTCAGTGCTGATGGCATCCGCAGCCCCGGCCGTCGTCGCGGCTCCCGCGTACGCCGAAGCCTGTCCGGACGTGGAGGTGGTGTTCGCACGCGGGACCTTCGAACCCCCAGGCATCGGCAACACTGGGCAGGCGTTCGTCGATTCGCTGATCGCGAAGAGCGGCGGAAAGTCCGTCGACGTCTACGCCGTGAATTATCCTGCCTCGCTTGACTTTGCCACGGCAGCCGACGGCGTCATCGACGCCAGCAACAAGGTCCAGGAGATCGCAAACACCTGTCCCAACACCAAGATCGTGCTCGGTGGGTACTCGCAGGGTGCGGCCGTGACGGCCTACATCACCGCAGACGCCGTGCCCGCAGGTTTCAACCTACCGCCAGGGCTCACCGGGCCCATGCCCCCTTCGGTGGCGAATCACGTTGCGGCAGTGGCCCTCTTCGGTAAGCCGTCCAGTGGCTTCATGCAGATGATCTACACCGGCGCACCGCCGATCACCGTCGGCCCCGGATACACCGCCAAGACCATCGACCTGTGCATCCCGGATGATCCTGTGTGCTCGACCTCGGGCGGCGGCAACAACGGTGCCCACGGCATGTACGTCGCCGATGGCTTGACCGATCAGGCCGCGGACTTCGCGGTGGGCAAGCTGCCCAAGGGAAGCTCGACCTAGAAGCACCCTCATCCACCCACGAGTGTGTGGGTCGTCTCGGGAACTCCCACAGTTCCACCCGACGACCCACACACTCGTCTCGTACCGACCCGCACAGTGACCCTCGACACGAATGCGGCCCGATGGGAACAATGCTCGCCGCAAACAGGTTCGACGCACACGTGCGCCGGATCATTCAACTCCTGACCGCGGCGCAGTGTCGCCGACCGAACCTCGTGGAAGCCTGTGGGCGACGCTGATGCGCCAAGGCCCGCTCGCCGGTCGGTACCCCGCCGTGGCCGCCATGGTCACCCTCGCGCTGATCCCCTATCTCGCGCTGTCCGCGGCACTCGATCCGCTGGTGCCGATCATCTCCGAACAGCTGCACATGTCGCCCCAGGCGATGAGCCTCGGGTCGGGCCTCGGCAACGCCGCCTACGCGGTGGGCACGGTGCTGGCGGTGCAGTTCGCCCAGCACCTTCCGCAGCGCAGGATGCTGATCCTGTACGCGGTCGTACTGGTGGTGGGCTCGGTGCTCTCGGCAGCCGCTCAAGGCCAAGTCATGTTCATCACCGGACACGTGCTGCAGGGGCTGGCCACCAGCATGTTGCTGATCGCCGCCGCACCGCCGCTGACGATCGGCTTCCCGAAGGCGAAGCTTCGCCACACCGCCGTGATCATGAACATGTGCGTCTTCGGTGCCGTCGCCCTCGGGCCGTTCGTCGGCGGGGCACAGGCCGAGATGCAGGCGTGGCGACCGCTGTTCTGGATCATCGCCGCGATCGCACTGCTGGCATTGGTGATGGCCGCCCTGACGTTCGAGGACGCCCCGCCCGCCGACCTCGACGCGCCGCGTGACCTGCCCGCGATCGGTTTGGCGGCGGTCGGCTGTGCGGCGGCGTTCATCGGGGCCTCGCAGTTGACCACGCACGACTTCACCGACGCCGCGGTCTCGCTGCCGATGCTCGGCGGGCTGATTCTGATCGTGAGCCTGGTGGTCTACCAATTCCGGGCCCGGCGCCCCCTTCTGACCGTCCGCACGATGCTCACCAGCGCCATCCCCGTCGCCGGCGTCGGCGTCGCGCTGTTCGCCGCTGCGGCGTCGGTCGCGGCGACCGCACTGACGGCCAACGTGCTGCTGCAGACGTACAGCCCGGTGCACGTCGGGCTGCTGTACCTGCCCGAGCTCGGCGGCGCCGTCGTGATGGCGGTCGTATTCGGCATCGTCATCAACCGCCGTGCCCTGCACTACCTTCCGCTGGTCGGCATGGTGTTGCTCGCGGCAGGCATCGTCGTGTTCCGGATCGCCCTGCCCGCCAACCAGCCACTGGTTCTGGTCGCCGCGGCACTGACCGGACTCGCCCTAGGCGCCACCGTCGCGCCCGCCTTGTTCGTGGCCGGTTTCTCGCTGCAATCCAACAGCCTTCAGCGCGTGTTTGCGATCATCGAGCTGTTCCGAGCGGTGGCCGCGTTCATGGTCGCGCCGATCCTGGCTCATTTCGCGGCGACGGCGTCCTCCGATCTCACGGCGGGCACCGGGGATGCGCTCTGGATCGGTTTCGGACTGGCGATCGGCGGCGCAGTGTTCGGGGTGGGGGTATACGCGCTGAGCGGGGCGAGGCCGCAGAAGCCCGATCTGGACGGGTTCCTCGACGGTGACGATCCCGCCTGGTACTCGCCGCCGCTTCTGGCCCGGCTCAGGCCGAGCGCGTCGGCCGCCCCTCGAGGGCTGGCGCAGGACGCCGCGCAGCCCATTGCCGTACCCGACCGGCCGGAGCACGCGGCTGGCGTTGGGACGGTGCTGTTCGCCTACGACGGATCCGACCGCGCCGCGTGTGCCATCTCGCGGGCAGCGACCCAGCTCGCGACGGGACGTGAGGCGCTGGTCGTCTGTGTGTGGCAGCCCGTCGACGTCGGGTTCACCCCGTCCGACGGAAGCCATTTCGACGCCGACCGCGCCGTCGAGGTGCGGCGCGCTGCGGAGCGCACCGCAGCGCATGGGGCGTCGCTGGCCGAGGAGGCCGGCTTCCACGCGCGCAGCATTGCGGTCGAGGCCGCTCCGACGTGGAAGGGCATCGTCGCCGCAGCCGACGAGCACGACGCCGTTCTGATCGTGCTGGGCCCCCATCGCCGCGACGGACTACTTGGGCACTTACAGGGCAGTGTTGCCGCCGCCGTCGTCGCGCACTCGCCGACGCCGGTTCTGATCGTCCCCGAACAGTCGGTCGTCAGTGCAGCGGCAGGAAGCTTCCGTTGATCCAGACACCCCAGCGATGCCCGAGTTGCTCCCAAACCACGGGCGTGGTGGGTGACCAGTCCGGGGTCGGCG
The DNA here is from genome assembly GCF_040509115.1 of Mycobacterium sp. Lineage (GTDB taxonomy): Bacteria > Actinomycetota > Actinomycetes > Mycobacteriales > Mycobacteriaceae > Mycobacterium. The sequence goes on from NZ_JBEVLO010000200.1 coordinate 5,100, forward strand.
GCTTCTTGGGCGCATCCGGCGGCGGTGGATCCCCAACGGGATAACCCGGCGGCGGGGTCGGCTCGGCGCCGGCGATACCTCCGCCGAGCACGCCCGCGGTCAGTCCGCCAAGGACGATTCCGACGGCGGCGACGGTCTTGATCAGCTTCATGGACGTGTGGCTCCAAGTTTCGGCGATCGAATCTGTAAGTAGATCTAACCACTAATCGCGGCCCACGACAGTCGCGGCCCGTTCCTGCCAGCCGGGAGCGGCCGATACCTGCTGGCAGGTACCCGCGGTGGAGGCCAGCGGCGCTGCGCGCACCGATCCAGATGCGGCAGCCTTCTACGTGACAAGCTCACAGCATCTCCGAAGGGAATCCCCATGAAATCCAGCGCCGCACCCAAGGCCACGTCCGGACGACGAGGATTTCGCTGGCTCGCGGCGGCCGCAGTGGCCTGCGCGGCAGTGATCGGACCGCAGGCCGCGGGAGTTGCCGCCGCGGAGCCCGCGTGCTCGGCGGTCCAAGTCGTGTTCGCCCGCGGAACGTTCGAGGCACCAGGCATCGGTGAAACCGGGCAGGCGTTCGTCGATGCCCTCAACGCACGGCTGGGCGCGAATCCCGTCGGCGTCTACGGCGTCGACTACCCAGCGTCGCTGGACTTTCAGGCAGCCGCCCAGGGGGTCGCCGACGCGAGCCGCCAGGTGCAGCAGATCGCCGCGACCTGCCCCGCCACCAAGATCGTGCTCGGCGGCTACTCCCAGGGCGCTGCGGTCGCCGCGTACACCACCTTCGATGCGATCCCCGCTGGATTGGCGTTGCCCGACGGCATCACCGGGCCGATGCCGCCCGAGATCGCCAATCACGTCGCCGCCGTCGTCCTCTTCGGCACTCCGGACAACTGGTTCCTCAATCTGGTCGACCGCGACGCGCCGCCCATCACCGTGGGTTCGCTCTACACCGCCAAGACCATTCAGTTGTGCGATCCCGGCGACCCGGTGTGCTTCCCGGGTGGGCTGGACCGGTCGGCCCATAGTGCGTACAAGAGCAACGGGATGGCCGACCAGGCCGCCGCGTTCGTGGTGAACCTGCTGCCCGCGTCGGTCACTCGGCAACCCGTCTGAGCCGATGCTTGACTTCACCTGCGAGCGGGTAAGTCGTTGCAGTCAACCCGGCCACACACAGGAATCGAGCGTGACTATGACCAATCGGACGACGACCAACCGGACGACGACCCGGACGCAACGAAGCTTCTCCGTCGCCGCTGGGGTAGCCGCCGTAATCGCGTTGAGCACGCTCACCGCGGCGTGTGGCGGAAGCGACAGCGGCACCGATTCCTCGAGCACGACCTCGAGCACGAGTACGACGACCACCACGGTCACCACGACGGACACGACGGTGCCACCGACGACGCCCGCCGGGACGACGGCGCCAAGTGCTGGCGCAGGCGAGGGTGGCGCGACGGCTGAGGTGCCAGGCGCAGGCGCTGGCGCGGGACCAGGGGGCGCAACGGCTGAGGTGCCTGGCGCCGGGGCCGGTGCAGGACCAGGTGGGGCAACGGCCGGAGTCCCCGGCGCAGGTGCAGGCGCAGGCCCCGGCGGGGCAACGGCCGGAGTCCCCGGCGCAGGCGCGGGTGCCGGACCCGGCGGCGCAGGTGCCTGCGCTGGCGGCGTATGCGTCGGAACCGGGGGCTAACCGGCCGACGCGAAGCTGAAGATCAGCCACGACGGTC
>NZ_JBEVLO010000201.1:0-5203 GCF_040509115.1 Mycobacterium sp.
TGGCCCGCTTCGTTCGTCTCGACGGTCACCCGAAAGTCAGTGCGTCGGTTCGGCTCCGGCGGGCGCGAACGACATGATGTGCCCGATCGCCGAGTCCAACGCGGTCTGCATGAGCCGGGGATCGTGCGCCGTCTGCGACAGCAGATAACCGCCCTCGACAGCCGCGAGCAGACCCGTTGCGAGCGATGCCGCGTCGATGTCGCTACGCAGCGCGCCGCGGTCACTCATCCGCTCCAGTGCGCCTGCGAGGATCGCCTGCCATTCGGCGAAGTGCTCGGCCAGCGACACCCGGGCCTTGTCGTCGCTGTCGGACAGCTCGGCCGCCAACGACCCGAGCTCGCATCCCCACAGTCCTCGTCGAAGCGTGCAGCGCTGGACCATGGCATCGCGCCATTGATACAGGCCACGGAAGGAATCAACCTTCTCAAGACGCAACCGCTGCCACGACAGGATCTCGTCGGCGCGCAGCGTGATGACCTCGTAGACGAGATCGGTCTTGTCGTCGAAGTGTTGGTAGAACTGCGACTTGCTCGTCGAGCTGGCCGCCAACACTTCGTCGATCGTCGTGGCGGCCACCCCGCGGACGTGCATCAGCTCCGCCGCGGAAAGCACGATCCGGGTGCGGGTAGCGGCGCCGCGGGAGGTCAGCTTCGGCCGCGGCGCGCCGTTGGATTGCGACGGCATCGCCCAACTGTAACCCCTTCGTTGGACTCTGGAGTCCAGACTGCCGTCTCGGCCGAACCCGTCAGGCGTCCTGGGCGGCTTCGACGACGGCGATCTCGCTGAGGCCGCTGATCGTGAGGACCCGGACCAGGAAGGGGTGGACGATCAAACGCAGACGCTCGACCTCGTCGGCGTGGTTGAACAGCGCATTGATGCCAGCGCTGTCCAGGTATTTGACCCCGCTCAAGTCGACGGTAATTGGGGTGCGGCTGCCTGCGCTGGCGGTGGTGAGTGCCTGGGTGAACAGGCCGATGTTGCTGAGGTCGATCTCCCCGACCGCAACGACGCGGGGTTCGCCGTCGGCGCCACGGTCGGTGTCGAGGGTGAGCGGTGTGGCCATTACGTGTTGATCCTCGCGTGCATGTGGACGGTGGTGCCGATGTCGTCGGAATGAACGGTGAAGTCCTCCATGAGGTTTCGCATGAGCGCCAGGCCGCGGCCGCGGCTGATGTCGGCCTTGCGCGGTGCCCGCCAGGCGCCGGTGTCGGCCACGGTCACCTGCACGCGATCGACGTTCGCGATCGCACGCAGGGAGACGAGGCCGTCGGCTCTACCGAGGTGGCCGTGCTCGATCGCGTTGGAGACGGCTTCGCCTGCGGCCAGGAGGACGTCGTGGATCTGATCCGGCTCCATGCCCGTCTGCCCCAGCCAGGTGCGCAACGCGGATCGACTCGGAGCCAACTGGTTGGCGTCGGCCATGAAATCCATCGCCAGCGGACCCGGCCGTCGGTACAGCAGCATGGCCACGTCGTCGGGATAGCCACCGCCGGGCTCCAACCGGGACATGAGGGTGTCCGCCACCGCCTCGAGCTCATCCGACCGGCCGAGCTGGACCACGTCGGCAGCCAGCGCCATGCCGTCGTCCATCGACGTCCCCCGCCGCTCGACGAGCCCGTCGGTGTAGAGCAGCAACGTGGCGCGCGGCGGCAACGTGACCCGCACCTCGGAGCGGGGCCTGCCGGGTCGCAGCCCGAGGGGTATGCCGCGCCCGCCGTCGAGCATGGCGGTGGAACCGTCGGCGAACACCACGATGGGGGGCGGGTGACCCGCCGTGGCGTACACCAGCCCGCCGTTCTCCAGGGTGAGCACCGCGCAGAAGGCGGTGGTGCAACGGGCGCCGGGCAGACGCGCCGCGAAGCGGTCCAGACCAGCGAGCACGGCACTGGGACTGGCCTGCTCGAGCAGCAGCGCGCGGCACGCACTGCGAAGCTGGCCCATCACGGTGGCGGCGAGCAGGCCGTGACCGACGCAGTCACCGACGACCAGCGCCACCCGCCCGTCGTCGAGATCCACCACGTCGTACCAATCGCCGCCGACCTGTAGCGGACGACTCGCTGGGTGGTACCTGACCGCGAAGCCGCCGGGCAAGTCCACGGGCCCGAGCATCGCGTGCTGCAGCGCCACGGCCGTTTCGCGCTGCTCGTCGACCTGGTAGATGCGGTGCAGACCCTGGCCAAGACGTCCGGCCAGCATCGTCAGCAGGGTGTTGTCCGCCGGGGTGAAGGGTCGTTGTTCGGACAACTCGACCCACACGACCAGAATTCCGCGCGGATGCTGCAGCGCGATGCCCGCTGCGCCCGCCTCCTCGGTGATGGTGGTGAGCAGATCGCCGTGGCGCAGCGATTCGATCCGGCGCCGGTGGCGCGGCTCGAGCGTGGCCCACTGGACCGGATCACCGGCATACAGCAGCTCGGGGATGCCGGAGTCGGGTGCGGCGGCACCGGAGAACACCGCCGCCAGAACCCGTCGGGCCTGCCAGGTCTGGCGGAGCTCCTCGAGGGCTCCGCGTAGCGCGTCGTCAGTCGTATCAGCTTGGACCAGTTGCTGATTGAGCGCCGCCAGCGCGGTTTGGCGTTGGACCCGGTAATGCTCGGCAGTGACGTCGCGGAACGTGCCGACCATGACGCGGCGGGAGGTGTCGGGATCGGCCGCGTGGTTGAAGTTGACCGCGATCCAGACGCGGTGGCCGTCCCGATGGGCCACCGGGACGGTGAAGCTGCCGTGGGTCTCGTTCATCAGATCCAAGAAGGCGGCCTCGACCAACCGATGTCCGTCGGGGTCGGTGTCCGCATCCGGCCACCATGGGTGACGGGCAGGGTAGGGCAACCCCTCTGGCCCATAGCCGAGCATGTCGGCGAACGCCGCGTTGATCTCGATGACGGCGCCGTTCTCGTCACAAACGAAGAACGCCTCCTGCAAGGAGTCGACCAGCGCGGTACGCCAGCGGGAGTGATGGTTGCGCAGTCGCGCGAGCTCGACGTTGGCCCGCACCCTGGCAAGCAGTTCGGCCGCCGCGAACGGCTTGACCAGATAGTCGTCCGCCCCCGCCTGAAGGCCTTCGATCGACGCTTCCTGCCCCGCCCTCGCCGAAAGCAGCAAGACCGGCAGCGCCGCCGTGCGCGGGTCGCCGCGCAGCATGGCGAGGAGCGCGAGACCGTCGAGTACCGGCATCATCACGTCGCTGATGACGAGGTCGGGGACCTCCGACCTGATCGCCTCCAGCGCCTGCTGACCGTCCGACACCGCACTGACCTGGTAGCCGGACGTCCGCAGCAGGCTGGTCAGGTACTCCCGCATGTCGGCGTTGTCGTCGGCGATCAGGACGCGCACCCGCTCACCCCCACTCTCGGCAAGCGGGACCGCCACCGGCCCAGGCTCGGTCGAAGTCGTGTCGTCGTCGGGCAGCCAGCGCAGCGCCTCCTGTACGTACGGCTCCGCGATGGCACCCGCGGCCGTGCGCCGCACCGACGGTTGAGCGACGCCGTCACCCACCACCTGAGCGGCGCCGAACGGCAGCCGAATGGTGAACGCGGAACCGACGCCCTCCGTGCTTTCGGCGTCGATGGTTCCGCCGTGCAGCCCGACCAGTTCCTTGACCAGGGCCAGTCCGATGCCGCTGCCCTCCGTTGAGCGGGCGCGGGCGGATTCGATGCGGTGAAACCGCTCGAAGAGCCTCGGCATCTCCTCCGCCGCGACCCCGATACCGGTATCGGTGACGGTCACCACCGCGTCATCGTCGTCGCGCCGCACGCGGATCGTGATCGCGCCCTCGAAGGTGAACTTCAACGCGTTGGAGAGCAGGTTCAGCACCACCTTCTCCCACATGTCCCGGTCGAGGAGAACCGGTTCGCCGAGCGGCTCGCAGTCAACGGTGAACGTCAGCCCGGCCCGTTCGATCGCGGAACGAAACACGCTGGCCAGCTCAAGGGTGACGGCAGACAGGTCGACGGCCTCGAACTGGGACTGCATGCGCCCCGCCTGGATGCGGGAGAAATCCAGAAGCGTGTTGACCAGCTTGGCCAGCCGCAGCCCGTTCCGGTGCACGAGCTCCAACTCTTGCCGGGCGTGATCATCGATACCCGCCGGCCTGCCGAGAAGATCGTCGACCGGCCCCAAGATCAGGGTCAGTGGCGTGCGGAATTCGTGGCTGATGTTGGAGAAGAACGTCGTCTTGGCTCGGTCGAGCTCGGCGAGCTCTTCTGCCCGCTGCTGTTGGGATTGGTAACTGCGCGCGCTCCCGACAGCCGCAGCCAGGTGTCCGGCCACCAACTCGACGAACCCGCGGTAACCCTCGTCGAGCTGGCGATGCCGGTTCAGGGCCGCCACCAGGAACCCGACCGGCTCACCACCCTGCTGGAGCAGGGGTACCACCAACGCCTCCGTCGGGGGATCGGCCCATGCCCCCGTCGGCAGGTCGAGCAGTCGACCGTCGAACTGGACCAACTCGGCTTCACCGGCGGCAGGGCGAGCGACCGGCCAGACCGCGCGGCCGGTGCGCGGGAGCGTGTCCGGCACCGCGGGATGTCCGAGCGCGATGCCGCTGACCCCTGCCAGCCGAGCGTCGCCGTCCTGGCTGAACAGGTAGGTCAGGGTGAACGGCAGGTCATAGGGGTTGCGGGCCAGCTGCTCGGCGGCGAAGTCCAACGCCTGACGCTCGGTGCGCACGACGCTGGGGTCCGAACCCAGGTCCCGCAGCGTCGCCATCCGGCGTTCACCGATCACCCGGTCGGTGTCCTCACTGACCACGCACAGCATGCCGACCACGTCGGAGGCATCGTCGCGCAGCGGGCTGTAGGAGAACGTGTGGTAGGTCTCCTCGGAGTAGCCCGACCGCCCCAGAAACAGCAGCAACCCCTCATCCCAGGTGGCCTCCCCGGTGGACAGCACGCCGTCGATGCGGGGACCGATGTCACCCCAGATCTCCTCCCACACCTGACTGGCGGGGCGTCCGAGCGCCCACGGGTATTTGCGGCCGAGGGTGTCGCGCCGATAGGCGGCATTGCAGAAGAACGTGAGTTCGGGGCCCCACGCCATCCACATGGGGAACCGCGTCGACAGCAGAATGCTGACGGCCGTTCGTAGGCTCTGCGGCCAACCGTCGGGCGGGCCCAGCGGGGTAGCGGTCCAGTCGACGAGGGCGAGATCCCGTCCGATCTCGTCATCAGCGCGGAAGACCACTCATCTTCCCTTCGTCACTGGT
>NZ_JBEVLO010000202.1:0-4495 GCF_040509115.1 Mycobacterium sp.
CCGCGATCAGGCCGATGCACCACAGCAGGCTGATCGACAGATTGCCCAGTGCGACATGACCTTCGGTGAAGGCGCGCAGCGTCTCGGTCACCTGGGACACCGGTTGATAGCGAACGAAGCCCTGCACCCATCCGGGAAACGACTCGACGGGCGCCATCCCGCTGGACAGCAGGACCAGAAGCAGCTGGGGGATCAGCAGTAGCTGGCTGGAGGCGTCGCTCTGCTTGATTCGGGTGCCCATCGCGTCGGCGCCCAGTGAGAGCCCCAGCGTCAAGGCCAGGGCGAGGACCACGAAGGCCAGTGCGTACCCGATGCCTGCATTCATCCGGAAGCCGAACACGAAGCCCGCGGCCGCCGCAGCGACGACGACGATCAGGCCGCGCAGTAGGCAGTAGGTCATCCGCGCGATCAGCGGTGCGGCGGCAGGTATGGGGAGCGTCTGCAACCGAACGCCGAACCCGGTCGACTGGTCTCGATTGGCGCGGTCGGCGGTGGTCAGCGCACCCAACAGGATGGCCTGGACGATCACGGCGGGAAGCACGTACTGCGCGTAGCTCATCCCGCCGGTGTCGATCAGGTGTTGGAGCGCGAAGTTGAAGCCGACATAGGTGCCCACCGGCACCAAGATGGCCAGCAGAAGGTCGCGATCGCGAATGGTTCCGAGGATCACCCGTTCGACGAGCGCCGTCAAACCCGTCATCCGGCTGCGGAGGGGGTGACCGCGGCACCCGACGGCGAACTCAGATGCAGGAACACTTCGTCCAGGGACGGCTTGCGCAACGAGATGTCGATCAGCTCGATGCCGAGGCGGTCGACGCGGCGCAGCACCTCGGTCAAGGTCGCGGCGCCGTCGGGCGCGGGCACGGACACGGTGTTCTCCCTGGTGTCCTTCTCGACTTCACCGAGATCGGCCAGCGCCAGCGCCACCCGGGGTAGATCCTCGGCGTTCACCGGGGTGAGCTGACAGAAGCCGAACCCGACACGTCGCTTGAGATCCTCTGCCGTGCCGGAGGCAATGACGCGGCCGGAGTCGAGGATCACGACGGAGTCGCTCAGCACGTCGGCCTCTTCGAGGTATTGCGTCGTGAGCAGGACGGTCACGTCCTGCGACGCCAACGACGCGACGAGCGACCACACGTCGCGCCGGCTGCGGGGGTCGAGCCCCGTCGTGGGTTCGTCGAGGAAGAGCACCTTCGGTGGGATGACGAGGGCCGCCGCGATGTCGATCCGCCGCCGCATGCCGCCGGAGTAGTCCATCACCGGACGATTGGCGGCGTTGACGAGATCGAACTGCTCGATCAACTCGTCAGCCCTGACCCGGGCCTGCTTGCGCTTCATGCCACGCAGTCGGCTGAACAAGATCAGGTTCTCTCGTCCGGTCAACAGGGGATCGAGGGCGGCGTCCTGACCGGTGACGCCGATGCTCGCCCGCACCTCCGCGGGGTTGCGGACCACGTCGTAGCCTGCCACGATCGCCTGCCCAGAAGTGGGTCGGATCAACGTGGACAGGATCTTGATCGCCGTTGTCTTGCCTGCACCGTTGTGGCCGAGAAGGGCGCAGATCGAACCCGACGGGACGCTGAAGGTCACACCCTGCAGCGCAGGCACCGCCCCACCGAATGTCTTCGCCAGATCCCGAAGCTCGATCACGGATTGTCACGATACCGTGCAGCAAGCACCGTGACCGACCGCGAGGCCGTCCCCGTCGCGCCGCTGGCAATCGATGGGGATCTGCTTGCCGCGCCCCCCATGGCGTCGTCGGGATGTGAGCGCCATCACATCGTTGGTTGCTGTGTTGACGCATTCATCGGTTTGCGACTGGTGAGCTGGCGGCGCTTGGAAGCCTCCACGATCGCTGGAATCGCATGAACCGGCGATCGCGAATCGGCGGGAGCCGCCGTGCCCGGCTATCATCGCAAAGTGCTCGGACAGCAATACTTCTCGATCATCGTGCCCGCGCACAACGAGGAGCAGTACCTCGGCGACACCTTGGACCACGTCGCGAAGTTGGCGTATCCGACCGACTCCTACGAGGTGCTGATCGTCGAAAATGGTTCATCCGACCGGACCCTCGACGTCGCTAGGCAATACGAGCGCAACAACATTCGAGTGTTCGAGTCCGACGCCACCGGCGTGTCTGCGGCCAAGAACTTCGGCATCGACCGGGTGTCACCGAGGAGCGACTGGGTGGTCTTCCTCGACGCGGACACGGTGCTCAAGTCCGACTTCCTCAACGATCTCGAGCGCATGCTCGAACGCACGCCAAAGCGGTTGGCCGTGGGGACCGCCAGGGTCCTGCCACTGGGGGGAGGTTGGCGGGCGAGGGCGTGGTTCGCCTACTACGACTTCTCCCACCGGTTCGGCAAGGGGTCCTACGCGATTCAGATAGCCCGCCGTTCGTTGTTCCCCCGCATCAGGTTCGACGAGCGACTGACGATGGGGGAGGACCTCCTGCTGATCAGGCAGGCAATGCGGTCGGGTGCCTTCTTCTTCCTTCCGACACGCACCGTCTACACCTCCACGCGACGATTCGACGCGATCGGTTACTGGCGGCTGTTCCTCCAGTGGACCGTCGTATCGGTGCTGCCCCCTCGAATGCAGAAGTTGTTCGGCTACCAGATCGTGCGTTAGCTCCCGGCGGGCACCAAACCCGTGTCCAGCCGGGCGAATTGATCCTTGCGGTAGTACTCGGCGCACGACGAGCGGCGAATCTTGCCGCTGGTGGTGATCGGAATGGCGCCGCGCGGAACCAGCACCAGATCCGCTGCGGTGATGCCGTGCGCGGTCGAAATCGCGGACGTCACATCGCGTTTCACGGTTTCGAGGTTCTCCTGAACTTCCGCCTCGGTGTCACCCCGCTTCTTGACTTCGAGGATGGCGACCAGTTCCTCGGAGCGGTCGCTCTGCACCGATATCGCCGCGCAACGGCCCCCGGTCACCTCGGAGATCGTCGCCTCGATGTCGTCGGGGTAGTGGTTGCGGCCGCGCACGATCAGGAGATCCTTGATGCGTCCGACGACGAACAGCTCGTCGTCGTGCATGAAGCCGAGGTCGCCGGTGCGAAGCCAGGGCCCCTCCGGCGTATCCGGGGCGGGGTCGACCAGCCTGCCGTTGAAGGTGTGCTCGGTCTGTTCTGGCTTCTCCCAGTACCCCAGGCAGATGTGGTCGCCGTCGAGCCACATCTCGCCCACCGTCCCCGGCGGGCATTCGATTCGGGTCTCGGGATCCACGATTCGAACCTCGGACCGCAGCGGCGTGCCGTAGCTCACCAACGGCGTGCCCTCGTCGCGGTCGCAGGGCTGCGCCTTACCGGCCGACAGGGCGTCGAGATCGAAGTTGACGGTCACCGGGGCGTCCTCCGGCGCGCGAGTGGCCACGAACAACGTCGCCTCGGCCATCCCGAAGCACGGCTTGATGGCCTTGTTGGGCAGTCCGTACTTGCTGAACCGGTTGATGAACCGCTTGAGCGTCGATTCGTGGACGCGTTCGGCGCCACTGATCAGGCCGACGACCCGACTCAGATCGAGCCCCGCCATGTCCTCGTCGGTGGTCTTCGCCGCGGCCAGGTCGAACGCGAAGTTCGGTCCCGCGGTCAATGCGTTGGGGCTCGCGGCCAGCAGTTGGATCCACCTGGCGGGCCGGGCCAGGAACGACAACGGGGTGGTGATCACGGTCTGCCAGCCGCCGAGGATGGGGGCACACACGCCAAGGATGAGTCCCATGTCGTGATAGAAGGGCAGCCAGGACACCGCCGTCGTGCCAGGGGGCGCCACCTTCCCGTATTCGGGGAAGAAGTCACGCATGATCTGCTCGAAGTTCGCCGAGAGGTTGCGGTACGTGACCATCACGCCTGCGGGCGTCCTGGTGGAACCCGAGGTGTACTGCAGGTACGCGGTGGTGGGTCGCGCCTCGGTGCGGCGGATGGCGCGGTGCCTGCCGTCGAGGTCGAGTCGGTCCACCTCGATGAGGGTCGGCGCGGGCAGATCTCCGATGGGTTCGAGGTACGGGGCCACGACATTGGCGATCGACGACGTGGTCAGGACGACGGTCGGCGCCGCATCCTGCAGCACTGCGCCGACGCGCTCGTCGTGCGCTCCGATCATCGGCGTCGACAGGGGGACGGCGACCAGCCCCGCTTCCAGCGAGCCGAGGAACGCCACCAGGTAGTCCAGGCTTTGCGGTGCGACGATGACGGCGCGGTCGCCGGTCTTGGCGATGCCGTCGAGATGGCGGGCGAAGTTCGTCGTTCTGCGATATAGCTGGCCCCACGTCAGGCTCGACGAGACACCCTCCCAGTCCTGCTCGTAATCCACGAACGTGAACGCCGTGTCATTAGGTTGCAGGCTTGCTCGTTCGCGGAGGATCTCCGGGAGTGACGAGTCGGGCATTGCTGGCCCCTCTCAACGGCAGTGCGGGAAAACGTATGACGAGCTTAGGGAATGAGAACACGAGACGCCGGGTCCGGGTGGCGCCGCGGCCGCGCCGAAACGGGCGT
>NZ_JBEVLO010000203.1:0-9062 GCF_040509115.1 Mycobacterium sp.
TGGCGGCGCGAAGTCCAGCGGGCTGGGGTCGACCTCGCGTTGATTCAGGTGGGCCTGGTAGTCCGCCTCGACCTCGGTGAGGGCGGCCTCGGACTCCAGCGCGTCCTCGTCGTCATCCTCGTCGTCATCCTCGAGCTCCGGTGCGTCTTCGGCCTCGAGCTCGGGCTCGTCCGCTTCGGCACTGACCTCCTCGGCCGGCTCGGCCGGGGTCTCGTCGACCGGCTCGACCGGGGTCTGCTCGACTTCCTCGACCTCGTCGACTTCCTCGACCTCGTCGATCTCCTCGGGGGCCTCGGCCTGCTCCTCGGCGGGCGGTTCGACCGGCGGTTCGACCGGCGGTTCGACGATGGGCGGCGACGGAGGCTCGGGCGCTCTCGTCCGGTCGGTCGATTCGGTCCGCTCGGTGATGATCGGGATCTCGCCGGTCAACTCGGCGACGGTGACCGCATCGGCGTTGCCACGGCGCCGACGTCGTCTGCCACCGACCGGGGGCGCCCCGATACTGCCGTTCTTGGCCAGCAGCTCGGCGACCGAGATCGGTCGCGTGCTGGCTGCGTCTCTGGGTTCTGTCATCGTCCACTGCCCCTGGCCATCGCCTTGTTCACTTGCGCCAGGCCCGCCGACGTCCCGAACAGTGCGGTCCCGTCGGCTTCACTGTCGAGTTTCCGCAAGATCAATCCTTCGCGCAATGCCCATGGGCAAATGTCCACGGTATCGATCGCAAGAGCCTTCATACTCGCCTCAGCTACCAACGCGCCCGCCACGATCTGTGGCGCCCGCTCGGCGCTCACCCCTTCCAACTCGGCTCGGTCAGCCGTGGTCATCCTAGAGATGAATGCTATGAGCTGACGCAGTCCCGCAGCAGTCAGTGTCCTCTTCACCCGCGGTCCCGCCCCGGAAGGCGCCGCGCCGGTGAGTCGCGCCAGCGATCTGAACGTCTTCGAGGTGGCCACCGTCAGATCCGGTGCACCTGCATCGAGCACCTTGGCCCCTGCCTCGGCCATCTCGGTCGCCAGCCAATCCCTCAGCATGGCCACCCGCCGACGGCCCGGAGGATCGTCCTGGAGCCACTCCCTGGTCAGCCTGCCAGCGCCCAGCGGCAAGGAGAGCGCCACCTCGGGCTCCTCGTCGACGCCACTCGAGAGCTCCAACGAACCGCCGCCGATGTCGATGTTGATGATGCGACCCGCACTCCAGCCATACCAGCGTCGGACGGCGAGGAACGTGAGTCGCGACTCGTCCACCCCCGACAGCACCTTGAGCCCGACACCGGTCTCGGCGAGCACCCTGGCCAGCACGTCCTCGGAGTTCTTCGCGTCGCGTACGGCCGAGGTGGCGAAGGCCATCAGCTCGGCGCAGCCGGAGCTGGCGGCGATCTTGGCGAACTCGTCGATGGTGTCGACGAGCTTGTCGGCCCCCTTGCGCGTGAGCTTGCCGGAGGAATCGGTGGCCTCGGCCAGGCGCAGCGATGCCTTCGTCGAACTCATCGGTGTCGGGTGGCCGCCGCGCCGGGCGTCCACGACGAGCAGATGAACCGTGTTGCTGCCCACGTCGAGCACGCCCAATCGCACGCAACCCACGTTATCGGGTCTACCGTTGCATCCCGTGAGCACGTCGCATCCAGGAGAGGTAGAACTCGACTTCGCCCGTGAATGGGTGGAGTTCTACGACCCCGACAACCCAGAGCATCTGATCACCGCGGACATCACCTGGCTGTGTTCGCGCTGGACATGCGTGTTCGGCACCCCGGCGTGCCAGGGCACGGTCGCGGGGCGTCCCGATGACGGTTGCTGCAGCCACGGTGCGTTCCTCTCGGACGACGACGACATCGCCAACCTCGACGACGCCGTCAAGAAGCTCACGCCAGAGGACTGGCAGTTCCGCGACAAGGGACTCGGCCGCAAGGGCTACCTGGAGATGGACGAGTACGACGGCAAGGAGAACCTGCGCACTCGGAAGTACAAGGGTGCCTGCATCTTCCTCAACCGTCCCGGCTTCGAGGGCGGGATCGGGTGTGCGCTGCACTCCAAGGCGCTCAAGCTCGGCGTCGAGCCGCTGACGATGAAGCCAGAGGTGTGCTGGCAGCTGCCGATCCGGCGCAGCCAGGAATGGGTGGAGCGGCCCGACGGGACCGAGATCCTCAAGACCACCATCACCGAGTACGACCGCCGTGGGTGGGGCGAGGGTGGAGCCGACCTGCACTGGTATTGCACCGGTGACCCCAACGCCCACGTCGGCTCGCGGCAGGTGTGGCAGTCATACGCCCCCGAGCTGACGGTGATCCTCGGCGAGAAGGCCTACGCGGAGCTGGCCGCGATGTGCAAGCGCCGCAGCGTGCTAGGTCTGATCGCCATACACCCGGCAACCCGCGCCGCGCAGTAGCGGGGGCGCAGGCGGGGGCGGCGGTCGATTGTTCAGCGTCACCAGCGCGGCGACGGCCACGGCCACGGCCACCTGGACGGCGAGGAACACAGCCAGGGAGGCCGGGCCAACCAGGCTGAACTCGTGGTGCAGCGAGCCGACCGCCAACAGCGCCAAGACTAGGACCAACCAGTTGCCGGCCAACGGCCTTCGACGCCACTGCGCGTAGAGGTCACCGGCGGCACAGGCCAGCGGCAACAGCGCGAGGGCGGCCAGCCGCTGCTCGTTGTACGCAAAGCCGGGCCATGCCGGGTCGATCATCAACGGCTGCGCGACGATCGAGGCGGCTACCACCAGCGTGGCCCACGTTCGAAAGCCGACCCGGCGCGCACCGACGCAGACCACCAGCGTGACGATCACGGCCAATGGCACGATCAACGGTACGGCGGTACGCGCGGCGTGCGCGGCGAGTTCGGTTGCCGCGCCGGGCAGGTCGCCGATTCTGTTGAGCACCGAATTGCGGAGCACCGATGGCTCGTAGTCACCGGTGAAGGGTGCGGTGAAGGCCTTGATCGCGACGTAGACTCCGGCAGTCAGAAGGACGGCGGCGGCGGCCGCCACCGTCCGCGGGCGGCGGCTCGTCGCGCTGCGCCACGCCGGGTCCGCGAGAATCCATACGGCGGCGACGGGCGCCACCGCGATCGCGCTCTGGCGCCCGAGGACCGCGACCACCAGACCGGCGAGGACTGGGACCACCAAGCGTTGACGCAAACCGAGCAAGCAAACACCTAGTCCGATGACGAAGACGAGGTCCTGAAGGAGCGTGGTCTGCAGGAGATAGGGTCGCAGAGCGTACGGGCTCAGTGCGAATAACGCTGCGGCGATGGCGAATTCACTCGTCGACCGGTCGCGCAGCAGACCGTACACGACCGCCGACAGCGTCAGGAGGACGGCGACGAGCGCCACTCCGTAGGCGAAGCCCAGCGGCATGCCCGTAGCCGACGACAACTCGCCGACCAGGTAGTGCACCACGAAGCGGCCGGTGTAGGCCGAGCCGATCTCTTCGTGCGGCAGACCCGGAGCCGCGATCGCGATGGCCCGGTAGTCGACGGCGTCACCGGTGGGCGCAGCGGCGATGCCCGCGTTGGTGAGGAAGAGGAAGGCCACGAAGCCCAGCAGAATCCAACACCGCCGGTCGCCCAACGCGGTCAATACGCCCCCGTACCCTTGGCGACGGTGACGGCGGTCTTGAAGAGGATGCGGAGGTCCTGATCCATCGACCAGTTCTCCACGTAGTAGAGGTCCATGTCGACGCGTTCGTCCTCGGTGGTGCCGGACCGACCCGAGACCTGCCACAGCCCAGTCATTCCCGGTTTGACCATCATCCGCCGCTCCACGAAGCCAGGGAACTGTGCGCCCTCGCCCTCGACCATCGGTCGTGGCCCGATCAGGCTCATCTCGCCCAACACGACGTTGAAGAGCTGCGGTAGCTCGTCGAGGCTGCTACGCCGCAGAATTCTTCCAATCCGCGTAATTCTGGGGTCGTCAGCGCACTTGAAGAAGGCCGCCTCGGACAGCCCGCGTTCCTCGCGAACGGCAGTCAATCGGTGTTCGGCGTCGGTACCCATCGAGCGGAACTTCCACATCCGGAATGGCACGCCCCGCAAGCCAAGTCGTCGAGGCCGATAGAAGACGGGACCGCCGTCGTCGATCTTGATCGCGAGGGCGACCGCGGCAAACAGCGGCGACAGCACGATCAGGATCAACGCCGCCATGACGGCGTCGAAGACCGATTTGCCGACGCCGGAGATCGACGAGTACCCCGGCTCGTCGACCCGGAGCAGCGACAGGCCACCGAGTCGCTCCAGCCGCAGCTTCGGCTGTGCGATCGCGGCCACGTCGGGCACGATCATCAAGTCGATCTCGTTCTGCCGCAACGCCCACCGCAGATCGCGGAGCCAGTCCGGGTCGACCCTGGCCGAGGTTGCGATCACGACGGTCTCCGCGCGGTGCCTCTGCGCCGACTCGACGACGTCGATCGGCTCGCCGAGGGCGTCCCGCGCCACGACCCCGGGCGCTTCGATGCGCAGATCGTCGAAACCCACGACCTCGTACCCCGCGACCTTGTCACGTGAGATGGCTTCAGCGACCCAACCCGTCTCGGTCTGCGTGCCGACCAGCAGCACGCGGGTGCGGAAGGCATCGGACCTAGACCTGGCCGACGCGAGGTAGGACGCGTTCACCAGGTGGATCAACAGGCATGCCGTCACGCCGACGCCAATGGCGATGGCCAGTGTCTGTCGCGGCAACGGGACTCCGCAGACCAGTACCACCACCGCGACGGCGCCGAGGAGTCTTCCGGTGGCCAGCAGTACGCGCCGGAACTCCTCGAAGCCCCTCCCGAGGACGCGCTCATCGGCTGAGTGCTCGATCATCAGCAGCGCAATCCAGGTCGCGACCATGCCGACCCCGAAGACCGTCCTGATCGCCGTGTGTTCCGCGACCGCGATGTCGGTACTCACGATCACGGCGAACGCGGTGGATCCGATGACGGCCAAGGCCTCGAGAAGCCGGATCAGCCGGGGGTTGTCAGTGGACAAGACGATCACGCGCCCGCAAGGCCATCGCAGTGCGACCGGCCGTGATTCTGTCCGCCACGGAGTTCGCCAGTCCCACCGAGGAATTCCAGCTGGTGACGTCGGGGTAGATCTGCGCGGTAGTGGCCAGCCAAACATCCGTCCCCACCACCTCCGCATCTGGCCGGCGTGCCCCGTACCCGAGCGTGTGAATCGGTTCGACGAACGGCGCCTTGAAGATTCGCACGTCGTCGATCATGTCCTCGCCGTCGAATAGGTCCGGGTACAGCGTCGCCAATTGATGAGACCAACGGGCGGCCGTCATTGATTCGTGTTCGGCGAACAACGGCGAACGGCGGTCGCAATACTGCATGACGTAGACCAGAGAGCGGCCACCGTACCTGGCCGTCCCGGTCAGCGCCGACATCTCCACGACACCGTCGAAGTCGGTGTCGCAGTTGATGACCGGTGCCCAATAGTGCCCGTCGAGTGGCCGGTTGAGGAAGAACGCCGCATTGACGACGCCCTGATACTCAACGGACACGTCGGGGAGCCGCTCCCCCAGGTGCTGGTCGGCGAGAGACCGCAACGTGGGCAGCGGAATCGTCGACACGACGCTTTCGGCATCGATCTGCTCGCCCCCCGCGAGGGTCACCAGGGTGCGCCCGTCGCCGGTACTGACCGATTCGACGGTCACTCCACAGTCGATTCGACCGCCCATCGCCTCGATGGCACCGCGGAGAGCTTCGACGATGGAGCCGTACCCGCCCGCCGGGTAGCCGCGCACGGCGACGTTGCTCTCGCGCCCCAGCCGCTGGTACAGGTACAACGCGGGAACGTCGCCGAAGGCGGCGCCGAACTTGGCGCCGAACAGCGGCTGCAGTATGCGCGTCCAGACCACGTTCCCATAGATGCTCCGCAGCCAGTCCTCGGTCCTCGTGTTGTCGAGGTCCTTGCCGCGACCGAGTCGACGAAGCAGCAGTGACACCGCGCCGAAGCGAATCCGGTCCTTGAGCTTGAGCGGCGTGAACGCTAGGAGGTCCCTCGCGGTGTTGAACGAATACCGCTTGCCGTCCATCACCATTCCCATGGTGGTGGGACGCCAGTCGACGTCCTCGTCGAGCCCGAGCTCGCCCAGCAACGGGAGCAGGTTGTCGTCCGACGGCATGATGCAGTGGTAGAAGCGCTCGATGGTCACGCCGTCGATCTCTTCGGCGATGCCGAGCCCACCGAGTGACTTCGAGCTCTCCAACACCCGTACGGGTGCACCGGACTTGGCCAACCGGTAGGCGATCGTCAGTCCCGAGATGCCGCCACCGATGACGACGATGGGTTGTGTCGACATGATCTCTACAGCTGCCGGTACGGGGCGGGCGAAACGTTCTCTCGGACGACGAGTTTGAGGTACTGCTTCATCGTCTTGCCAAGCTTCAGCTTGCTGGCGCCCTGCTTGCGGTCGTACTGCAGAACCAGGGGAATCTCGGCGATCTGCGGGTTGCAGTGCCGCAGCTTCATCAGAAGCTCGACCATGCAGGCGAACCCCTGCTCTTCGACCAGTCGTTCACCGTAGTGACCGACGGCCCTGCGCAACAACGAGACTCGGTAGGCGCGGTAGCCGCTGGTGAAGTCGTGGACACCGTCGATCTTGACGACGCGTTCGAAGGTCAGCGCGGCACCCCGAGAGAGGATCCGGCGAAAGGGCGGCGCCGTGGTGTCGTCCCCGCCCGGAGTGAATCGCGAACAGATCGCGATGTCCGCTCCGTCGTCGATGGCACGAACCATTGCCGGGATCAGCTCGGGATCATGGGTGTCGTCGGCGTCCATGATGACGAGGACGTCGTCGTCGTGCGCGTCGCTGAGCACGGTCCGCAAGCCGGTCTGCACCGCCTGGCCGAGGCCGCGGTTCACCGAATGGCTGACGACGCGGACATCGAGGTGTTCGGGTCCGCCGTTCGCGACCTCCACCGTGCGGTCCGACGAACCGTCGTCGATCACGCGGACGTCCAACGGTTGGCGGTCGGCGAGTAGGGCGATTCGCGCCAGCAACCCGCCGAGGGAGCCTTCCTCGTTGAACGCGGGCAGGACGATGTGAACTCGAGGCGATGGCCGCTCGGCGATGCCGATTGCGGAGGTAAACGAAGTGGACTCGGTCATGGAACGTGCCTCCAAAGAGGGTGGTGCACCGCAGCTGCGATGCACGTCGGGTGGGTTGAGGTTGTTCGGCCATGGGTCGACGACGCCGTCGCGCGGCCGGGATTGCGATTGCTGCAAGCGTCACCTGACACGCTGCGGCGCTGTTTCAGCAATTTGTGATTGATTATCTGTACGAAACCTTGCATGGCCTGGGCTTCGGCAGTTCTGCGCAGCGCCGTGCAATTTTGGCGAATTACTATACGTACTCGTTTACAGCCATCCGGCTCACGAAGGTCGGCCGGGCTCACGTTCGCCCTGCCGCCAACGCTCCTGCGCTTATCGCACTTTAACTGCCCTATACGAGCGGTCTGCCCCGATGACGACATTGCCTCACCCCCTTGACGAGATTCACCAAACTTACATCATGATGCAGTTTTAGCAAACAAAGAGTCCCTTACATTCAGGGTGGAATGCAAGCGGTGGCCAATGTGAGCTTCGCCACATATGCCTTTCGCTACTGCCGTTTTAGCAACCAATGGGCTAAGGGCGCGGGGATGCGCGCTCGGTCGCCAAGGCAGCCCTGGGCCGACACGCCACAGGGCTGGGAGTTTGGAATTCCTATGTCAACGCAGGTCGAAGGCCTCGTCGTAGCGAGCGAAGACGGCCTCGCGCGTGAACTTCGACTCGAAGTGAGCGGTGGCACCCGCAGACGCCTGGGCGTTGCGTTCCAGACCCGTCAGGTCGAGCATTGCGTCGGCGAACTCCTCGGCGCAATCGGCCACCGGAATGCCTGCGTCCACTCCATTCGCAAAGCCATCGGCACCGACCGTGGTGGACACCACGGGAAGACCCATGGCCAGCGCTTCGATCACCTTGAGCTTGACTCCCGATCCGAACCGCAATGGATTCACCAGCGCCGCCGCGGAACTGAGGACATCCGCCAAGTTCACGACATAGCCCTCGAGGGTGACCGAGTCAGAGAACTTCGCCGCGAGGGCAGACAGCGCGGGGGACGGCTCCTTGCCAAATACTCGCAACCGGGCATCCGGTCGCAACGCCAGCGCCCTTGGCCAGACGTCGGTCAGGAACGACCGAAGACCATCGTCGTTGTGCGGCAACGAAAGTAGACCCAGGAAGACGAACTCGGGGCGTCCCTTGAACGCCCGTTGCCGTTGTTCGGGCAACCGGACCATCGGTGGTACCACGCCGACGACGGCGCCGGCCGCAGATCTGCGCGCCAATCGGTCGGCCTCGCCCGCATTGACCAACAGGCTGCGGCGGAATCGGCGTGCGACCCGGTCCTCGCTTCGTTCGGCCAGCCGTGATTCGAGTCTTAGCAATGCGCGCTGCGAACCGCGACTGTCCGCGAGCGGCCGCAACGATCCGGGAACGTGCGCGGCGAAATTGCCGAGCGGTCGAATCTCGACGTCGGGGTATCGATCGCCTGCGGCGAGCATCCCGCGGTAGCGCTCGGAGAACAGATCATCGAGATAACAGATCTGCTGATCGGCGCGGCCGTCGCCGGCGTACTGCGCCATCCGGATGGTGTCGTAGATCTCGACCGACGGTTGGATTCGGTCGAGCACGGCACTGACGGCGGTCGCCACTCGACGAGAACGAAGCATCGACTCCTGCAGGGTGGCGCGACCGCTGGGAACCCTGGTCACCGCGTGACCTAGGGCGACGAACGGATTCGGCTTCGGAAGTGGATGCAGCGTCACCGGGAATTCGGGGCGCTGTTCCCCCCCGACCAACAGGTAGTGGACGTCGTCTGGGCCGAACCGGTCCCGGAAGTATTCGACGAACCCGGCCAGGACGACCTTCTTCCCGGCATCCACCGGGTAGGGGTCAACAGCACTCACTAGTGCGACAGACACGTCGTACCGCCTCAGTTGTCTCGAACGCGGGAAGTCAGATGGTGCGGGAACTGACCGAGGCGACGTTGCTCACACTTACCGCACAGGTTTGACCCACGGACGATAACGTAGCACC
>NZ_JBEVLO010000204.1:0-12729 GCF_040509115.1 Mycobacterium sp.
GGATTTGCGTGTCATAAGTGGCCACTCGGCGCCCTAGAGCGCGAATTCGTCGATCAGGTCGTCGGTCGTCCATTCCCGTGGCGGCAGGACGTCGCGCAGCAGCCGTAGGAGCGCCGGGTTGGTGCTGTCGCTGCGCCAGGCCGCGTCCAGCTCCACCGGCCGCTCGCGGAACGCACCGATGGACCTGAACACGACCCCCTCCGGGTGCAACGTCGATGCCGATGCGGGCACCAGTGCGATGCCGATCCCAGAACGCACCAACACCAGCATCGTGTGCACCTGGGTGACGTACTGGACGTAGCGGGGGGTCGCGCCCGCGATGGTGAACGTGCTGATCAGCAGGTCGTTGAAGTACCTCGCCTGCACTGGCGAGTACATGATGACGTCCTGGCCGTCGAGGTCGTTGAGCGTCAACTGACGGGCCTGCGACGCCAACGGGTGTCCAGCAGGCAGCGCGGCGACGAGCTGCTCGTGCAACAGCGGCCTCGACACGATACCCGGCCGCTTCACCGGCGGACGCACCATGCCGAGGTCGATCTCCCCGGTCATCAGGCCCTCCAACTGCACGGCCGAAACCATCTCGCGCAGTTCCAGTTTCACGTCGGGCAGTTCTTCGCGGGCCCGCTCCAGCAGCCGCGGCAGAATCGCGTGCGCCGACGCCGCGGTGAAGCCAACCACGACCGTGCCGAGGTCACCCGCCGGTATGCGCTTGACGGTGATCGCCGCACCCTCGGCCAGCTGCAGGATCCTGCGGGCGTCCGGCAGGAAGGCCACCCCGGCAGGCGTCAGCGTCACCGATCGCGTCGTGCGGTCGATGAGATGCACGCCGAGTTCGGACTCCAGCTGCTGGATCTGCCGGGACAGTGGCGGCTGCGTCATGTGCAATCGTTCGGCGGCGCGACCGAAGTGGAGTTCCTCGGCGACGGCGATGAAGCACGACAGCCGGGCGAGCGAGAACACCGATGCACTCCTTGCATTACTACGGCCAACGTCGGCCGCAGTCGCGCATCAGTTTAGAACGGGGTGAATCACCAGCGCGGGCTGATCGCCCGAAAATCCGGGTCGACGCTCTGCATGTACCCCGTGTCGTCGCGGTCGCGGATCCCACACCGGACGTACTGCTCGTGCAGGGCGTCGAGCGCCTCGTCGTCGATCTCGATCCCCAGGCCGGGCGTGGTGGGCAACGCCACCGAGCCGTCGCGGATCGCCAGGACCCCGGGTTTCACGACATCCTCGGTCTTCCATGGCCAGTGCGTGTCACAGGCGTACGTGAGGTTCGGCGTGGCGCCTGCAAGATGCACCATGGCAGCCAGGCTGATGCCCAGATGCGAGTTCGAGTGCATGGACAGGCCCAGCCCGAACGTGTCGCAAATACCCGCCAAGAGCCGCGATCGCTGCAACCCGCCCCAGTAGTGATGGTCGGACAGCACGACCGACACGGAGTCCTTGGCGATCGCCGGCTTGAGCTGATCGAACGCCACCACGCACATGTTGGTGGCCAACGGCATCGGCGATTGCCGCGCCACCTCCGCCATCCCGTCGAGACCCGGCGTCGGATCCTCCAGATACTCGAGGACGCCAGCGAGCCCGGCCGCGACCTTGACTGACGTCTGAGGTGTCCACGCGGCGTTGGGATCCAACCGCAGCGGATGGTTCGGGAACGCCTCGTGAAGCGCCTCGATGGCCTTCATCTCCTCGTCGGGAGGGAACACTCCACCCTTGAGTTTGATTGCGGTGAAACCGTATTCGGCTATCATCCGCTTGGCCTGCGCGACGATGCCCGCGGGGTCGATGGCCTCACCCCAGCCGTCGGGTTGCGGCGAACCAAGCGACGGGGAAGACGGATGGGCGGCCCATTTGTAGAAGAGGTACGCGCTGAAGGGCACCGCGTCGCGGACCTTTCCGCCGAGCAGGTCGGAAACCGGCCTGCCGGTCGCGTGTCCCTGCACGTCGAGGCACGCGACCTCGAACGGCGAGAACACCTGGTCCACGGCGCTGGCCGTGGTGATCATCCCCGCCGTGCCCACCGCGGCGTCGTCACCCCGCAGCCGGTCGGCGATCACGGCGCGAATGGCGTTGAGCGCGAACACGTCCTGGCCGGCGATCGCGCCCGCAGCCGCCTGCAGACGCGCCAGGTGCCTGGTGTCGGCGTAGGTCTCCCCAAGACCGACCAGCCCCGCGTCGGTGTCCAGCTGGATGATCGCGCGCAGGGCGAACGGCTGGTGCACGCCGACGGTGTTGAGCAGCGGTGGGTCGACGAACGCGACCGGCGTGATGCGCGCGCCGGTGATCCGGATCGCGCCTGCGCTCATCGGGCTGCCCCGATCTTCGCGCACGCGCTCATTACCGCACCACTGCGAGTTCGGCGGCGATCACCGCGCGACCGGCCGCAATGATCTGCGTCAGCGCCTCGCGATCCTCGGGCGACGGCATGATCAGCGGTGGCCGAACCGGACCGACGTCGAGGCCTTCCAAGGTGACGCCCGCCTTGATCAGCGACACCGCGTAGCCGGGCACCGTGTCGCGCAGGCGGACCAGCGGGTGGAAGAACTCACGGAGCAGCGCGGCGACGAGCGCGTCGTCGCTTCGCTCGAGGGCCTCGTAGAACGCCAGCGCCAGCTCGGGAGCGAACGCGAAGGTTGCCGACGAGTAGAGCGGGACGCCGATGGCGCGGTACGCCTGCTGCGACACCTCCGCGGTTGGCAGGCCGTTGAAGAACTGGAACGGCTTGCCCGACGGCTCCAGCGCGTCGGTGACGGCCCGCACGATGCGGGCGACCATGTCGATGTCACCGGTGCCGTCCTTGAACCCGACCACGTTCGGAAGGTGCGCGACCTCGACGGCGGATGCCTCGGTATAGCGGGCGTTGCCGCGGTTGTAGACGATGACCGGAAGGTCGGTCACCCCGGCGACGGCGCGCGTGTAGTCGATGAGTCCGCGCTGGGGCATGGTCACGAGATACGGCGGAAGCAGCAGAATGCCGTCGGCGCCGGCCTCGGCAGCGGACCGCGCGAAGATCTTGGCCTGCGCCACGGAACCGCCTGCGCCTGCCCAGACCGGCACCCGGCCTGCCGTCGCCTCGACCGCGGTGCGGACGACGTCGGCGAACTCACCTGACTCCAGGGCATGGAACTCGCCTGTGCCGCAGGCGATGAAGACGCCGCCGGGGCCCGCGTCGACACCCTTGGCGACGTGTTCGGCGAGCTTGGCCAGGTCGACGTCACCGGACTCGGTGAAGGGGGTGACGGGGAAGAAAAGGACGCCGTCCAGCATTGTCGTTACTCCTTGATCGGTTCGGGGTTCAGGATTGCGAGAGGCGGCCGTCGATGCGACGCCACAACCCGTCTGGATTGCCGTCGGCGATTGCGTTGGGCAGCAATGCATTCGGTACGTCCTGGTAGCACACCGGCCGCAGGAAGCGTTCGATTGCGCGAGCCCCGACCGACGTGGTGCGCGAGTCGGAGGTCGCAGGGGACGGTCCACCGTGGACCATCGCGTGGCCGACCTCGACACCCGTTGGCCAGCCGTTGAAGAGGATGCGCCCGACCTTGAGTTCCAGGGTGGGGAGCAGCCGTGCGGCCGCGGGGTGGTCGGATTCGTCGGCGTGCAGCGTTGCGGTGAGTTGACCTTCGAGATCGGCTGCCACGGCAGCGAATTCGTCGGCATCCGCACATCGCACTATCAGGCTCGATGCGCCGAACACCTCGGCCTGCAACGCCTCCGAGGTGCGGAAGCTCGACGCGTCGGTACTGAACAGTGCGGCTCGGCATGCGGTTTCCGCATCCCCCGGCTCGCCACGGACGACGAGGTCGGCGTCCGCTTCGAGGGCATCGACGCCCTCCGCGTAGCTCCTGGCGATGGCAGGCGTCAGCATCGGCGTCGCGGGGGCCTGGCTCAGTGCTTCGCGCGCGGCGGCGACGAACGCGTCCAGACCGGGCCCGTCGACCGCGACGACCAAGCCGGGGTTCGTGCAGAACTGCCCTGAGCCCATCACCAGCGAACCGACGAAGGCGCGGCCGAGGTCGGCGCCCCGGCTGGCCAGTGCTCCGTCGAACAGGAACACCGGGTTGATCGAGCTCATCTCGGCGTACACGGGGATGGGCTCCTGGCGCGCCGCGGCGGCGGCAACCAGCGCCATTCCGCCGGAGCGTGATCCGGTGAATCCGACGGCCTTGATGCGCGGATCGGTGACCAGGGCCGTGCCGAGTTCACGGCCCGCCCCGAACAGCATGGAGAACGTCCCCGCGGGCAGACCGGAGGCGGCCACCGCTTCGGTGACGGCGCGGCCGACGAGTTCGGAGGTACCCGGGTGGGCGTCGTGCGCCTTGACCACGACGGGGCACCCCGCGGCCAGGGCCGATGCGGTGTCGCCGCCGGCCACGGAGAACGCGAGCGGGAAGTTGCTCGCACCGAACACCGCGACGGGTCCGAGCGGCACTTCACGTTGACGAATGTCGGCACGGGGCAGCGGCGCCCGGTCGGGTTGGGCGGGGTCGATGCGGGCGCCATTCCAGCTGCCCTCGCGCAACACCCCGGCGAACAACCTCAGCTGCCCAGCGGTGCGACCCACCTCGCCGGTGATGCGCTGCGGCGGCAGGCCGGTCTCGGCGGAGGCGCGGGCGACCAGCTGGTCGCGGATCGCCTCGATGTTGGCGGCGACCGCTTCGAGGAAGCAGGCCCGCTGCTCGGCGGTGGTGGCGCGGTACTCGGCGAACGCGGCGGCGGCCGCGGCACAGGCGGCGTCGACGTCGGACGCGTCGCCGTGACGGTAGGGCGGTTCGAGCTCGGTGTGCGCGGCGGGATCGAATCCTCGGATCTCGCTGCCGGTACCCGACGTGGGCTTGCCGGCGATGAACATCTGCCCGGTCAGGCCGTCGGTGGTGGTCTCGGTGGTGTATTCAGCCGTCCTCGTCACGCGGTCAACGCTAAGCCGACGATCAATACATGTCCAAGACCGATTAAGTACCGACTAATGCAGGACTTGAATTAGTCGGGGCGCCCGACCCTAGGCCGTGGCACGCCCCCGCAGCGCCAGCCGACGCAGCACGTCGTGACCAAGCCCCAGCAGGTCAAGACGCGGCGACGCGGCGATCAACGTGACCCCGTCGGCCACCCCCGCCGCCTCGATGTCCGAGATCAAACCCGTCAGCCCGTCGACCGTGCCCACATACCGCAGGGTGCCGTCGTCGGCGACCATCGAGTCGCGGGCAGAACGGAAGTCCGACGCCACCGCGACCGTGACGTCGAGGATCACCGCGACGTCGCGGTCGGATTGGATCCGGGCCCGGCTGCGCTGAGCACGCTGAAGGTCCGGCGCCGCCAGTCGGACGGTGGGCTGACCACCCGCCGTCAGCTCACTCCAGTTCTCTCCTGCACCATCCACCACGAAAAGACGCACGACCGCGAGGCTAGGCACGTGACTCGCCCGGGGCCACGGTTGCGATCACCCAGAATCATTCGGCATCACGGCCCAATCGTGACGATGCGCGCCGTGCGGCGGCACGGGGTGGACGGCGGAGGCTTAGTAGTTTGTACCCGTGACGACAGCCCCTCAGCCGGACATCCCCGCGCAGTACCTGCGGTCGTCGTCAGCACCTGAACCGCGGACCTTGATCGACATCCTGCACGCGACCGCCGCACGCCACCCCGATGCGCCCGCACTCGACGACGGCGACGTGCAGCTCACCTACGCCGAGCTGATCGCCGACGTCGAGGAGAGCGTCGCCTGGCTGGCCGCCCGCGGCATCGGCCGCGGCGACCGCATCGGCATCCGCATGCCGTCGGGCAGTTACGCGCTGTACGTGGCGATCCTGTCGGCGCTGGCCACCGGCGCCGCCTACGTGCCCGTGGACGCCGACGATCCGCAGGAGCGGGCGGACCTGGTGTTCGGCGAGGCCGGCGTCGTGGCGATCATCACGGATCTCGGCCTGGTCCGCGGGCCCGGCTCGTCGCGCGGATGGCGCGCCGGACCGCCGATGAACCGCGACGACGCGTGGATCATCTTCACCTCCGGGTCCACCGGTACGCCCAAGGGCGTCGCGGTGACCCACCGCAACGCCGCCGCCTTCGTGGACGCCGAAGCGGAGGTCTTCCTCAAGGACAGCCCGATCGGGCCCGGCGACCGCGTACTGGCCGGACTGTCCGTCGCCTTCGACGCGTCGTGCGAGGAGATGTGGCTCGCCTGGCGGTACGGAGCGTGCCTGGTCCCGGCCCCGCGGTCGCTGGTCCGCAGCGGGATGGACCTCGGCCCGTGGCTGGTGTCACGCGACATCACCGTGGTGTCGACGGTCCCGACGCTGGCGGCCCTGTGGCCCGCGGAGGCGCTCGAAGCGGTCCGCCTGCTGATCTTCGGCGGCGAGGCCTGTCCACCCGAACTCGCCGAGCGGCTCGCGGTCGAGGGTCGGGAGGTATGGAACACCTACGGCCCCACCGAGGCCACCGTCGTCGCCTGCCTGGCCCGGCTGGAGGGAAGGGGCCCGGTCAGCATCGGCCTTCCGCTACCCGGCTGGGACCTGGCCGTCGTCGACAAGGCGGGCAATCCGGTGGCCATCGGCGAGGTGGGCGAGCTGGTGATCGGCGGTGTCGGCCTGGCCCGCTACCTCGACCCGGACAAGGACGCCGAGAAGTACGCCGCGATGCCGACGTTGGCCTGGTCGCGCGCGTACCGCAGCGGCGACCTCGTCCGCCTCGAATCCGACGGCCTCTACGTCCAGGGCCGCGCCGACGACCAGGTCAAGGTCGGCGGCAGGCGCATTGAGCTCGGCGAGGTCGACTCGGCCCTCGTGCACCTTCCCGGTGTCAGCGGCGGCGCGGCGGCCGTGCGGCGCACCGCCAGCGGCACGCCGCTGCTGGTCGGCTACATCGCCAGCGCCGATCCGAACTTCGACCTGGCGGCCGCCCGGGTGGCCCTGGCCGAGTCGCTGCCCGCGGCGCTCGTTCCCCGGCTGGTGCTGCTGGACGAACTGCCGACCAGGACGTCGGGCAAGGTCGACCGCAACGCCCTTCCATGGCCGGTCGAAGGCTCCGCCGACGACGCCCCTGACCTCGGCGGCACCACCGGCTGGCTGGCAGGCCTCTGGCGCGACATCCTGGCCTCCCCCGTCGCCGGGCCAGAAGAGGACTTCTTCGCCCTTGGCGGCGGATCACTGTCCGCGGCACAGCTGGTGGCCGCCCTGCGGGCGCGCTACCCCGAGGTGACGGTCGCCGACCTCTACGACCATCCCCGGTTGGGTTCGCTCGCCGGCTACCTCGACGAACTCGACCCGCCACGGGAGGTCGAGACGCGCATCGTGAAGCCGGTGTCCCGGCTGACCGAGCTCGCTCAAGTGGCGCTCTCGCTGCCCCTCGCAGCGCTGGCGGGCATGCAGTGGGTGGTGTGGCTCGCGTTGCTGAACAACGTTGCCGCCGAACTGACCCCGCTGCCATGGACGGCGACGGTCAACTGGTGGTTGCTGCTGGCCGGCTTCCTCGTCTTCGTCAGTCCGATCGGCCGAATGGGCATCGCGGTACTCGGTGCGCGGATGCTGATCGGCGCCCTGCAACCGGGCACCTACCGCCGCGGCGGCACCGTCCACCTGCGGGTCTGGCTCGCCGAACGCCTCGGTGAGGCCAGCGGAGCCGAAAACCTGGCGGGCGCACCATGGTTGGTCTACTACGCACGCGCCCTCGGCAACAGGGTCGGCGCGGGCGTCGACCTGCACTCGTCGCCACCAGTCACCGGCATGCTGACGCTCGGCCATCGCTGCTCGATCGAACCGGAAGTCGACCTCACCGGGCACTGGATCGACGGCGACCTCTTCCACGTCGGTGAGATCACCGTCGGCAACGACGCCACCGTCGGTGCTCGCACCACCCTGTTCCCCGGCGCTGCCATCGGCAAGAACGCGGACATCGCACCGGGTTCCGGCGTGATCGGCAAGGTGAAGGCGGGCCAGTACTGGAAGGGCTCGCCCGCCGCCAAGTCCGGCAAGGCGCGCCATCCTTGGCCCGACGAACGACCGCCGCGCGCCGCCATCTGGGTGGTGATGTTCGGCGTGACGTCGATCCTGCTTGGAGCAGTGCCGTTGCTGGCGCTCGGCGCGGGCCTGGCCGTCATCGGCCGGGCGGTCCGTGACAGCGGCACGCTCGCCGAGGCGATCCCGCTCGCCGCGGCGTGGACGCCGGTCGCCACCCTCGTCGCCGTCATCGTCTATGCGGCGGTGACCGTGCTCGGCGTACGCGTGCTCTCGCTGGGCCTGCGCGAGGGCTACCACCCGGTGCGCAGCCGGGTTGGCTGGCAGTTGTGGGCCACCGAACGCCTGATGGACGCCGCCCGCAACTACCTGTTCCCGATCTACGCCAGCCTGCTGACACCGAGCTGGATGCGGTTGCTAGGGGCCAAGATCGGCCGCGGCACCGAGATCTCCACCACGCTGATGACGCCAAAGTTCACCGTCGTGGAGGACGGCGCGTTCCTGGCCGACGACACGATGGTCGCCTCCTACGAACTGGGCGGCGGCTGGATCCACGTCGCCACGGCGACCATCGGCAAGCGCGCCTTCCTCGGCAACTCGGGCATCACGCAACCGGGTCGGCGGGTGCCCAACGACGGTCTCGTCGCGGTGCTGAGCGCGACGCCGCACAAGGCCAAGGCAGGGTCGTCGTGGCTGGGCAGCCCGCCGATCCGCCTGCGCAGACAACCCACCGCCGCCGACGCGCTGCGCACGTTCCACCCGTCGCGCAAGCTCAAGTTCCTGCGCGGCCTCGTCGAAACCTGCCGCCTGATCCCCCTGGTCGTCACCTTCGCCATCGGCGTCGCGGTACTGGGCGGATTGCAAGCGCTGGCAACGGAATTCGGTTGGCTGTGGGCGTCGTTGGCGGCAGGCCCGGTACTGCTGCTCGCGGGTGCCGTGGCAGGCACCATCGCGGTGGTCGCGAAGTGGGTGTGGGTCGGACGCATCGCGGCCGTCGAGCACCCGCTGTGGTCGTCGTTCGTATGGCGCAACGAGGTGTCCGACACCTTCGTCGAGACCGTGGCCGCACCATGGTTCGCCCGCGCCGCCAGTGGCACGCCAGTGATGAACCTTTGGCTGCGCGCCCTCGGGGCGAAGATCGGCCGCGGCGTCTGGTGCGAAACCTACTGGCTACCCGAGGCCGACCTCGTCACCGTCGGCAAGGGAGCCACCGTCAGCCGCGGCTGCGTCGTCCAGACCCACCTCTTCCACGACCGCATCATGCGCCTGGACACCGTCACCATCGAGGAGGGGGCGACGCTCGGACCACACTGCGTCGCGCTGCCCGCCGCCAAGATCGGTGCCGGCGCCACCGTCGGGCCTGCATCGCTGGTGATGCGGGGCGACGAGGTACCCGCGTCGACGCGCTGGCAGGGCAACCCCATCGCCCCGTGGGGCGCCAAGCGCAAGAAGCGCGGCGGTGCGGGAGCGAAGAAGTCCGGGGCAAGTGCCGCGTGACGCGTTTCAAGAAGGCGACGAAGGGCACTCCTCCCGTCATCGACCCCTACCTGCCCGGCAACGGCAACTTCGGCTACCGCGTCTCGCGTTACGAGTTGGACGTCGAGTACAAGGTCAACATCAATCGGCTCGCAGGCACGGCCAGCATCACGGCCGTCACGCTCGCATCACTGAAGACGTTCAGCCTGGACCTGTCCGAAGCCCTTGCGGTGTCCAAGGTTTCGGTGAACGGGCACCGGCCCGCCAACTTCGGGCGGTCCCGCGGCAAGCTGAACATCACGCTCTCGTCGACCCTGCCCGCAGGCGCTGCGCTGAAGATCACCGTGCGTTATGCGGGCACCCCAAAACCCATTCGATCCCTTTGGGGCGAAGTGGGATTCGAGGAACTCACCAGCGGTGCGCTGGTGGCGGGGCAACCCAACGGTGCGGCGTCGTGGTTCCCGTGCGACGACCATCCCAGCAGCAAGGCCAGCTACCGCGTGGCCATCACCTGCGAGAATCCCTACCGCGCCGTCGCCAACGGCGAACTGGTGTCACGGCGCACCAGGGCGGCGATGACGACGTGGACCTACGAGCAACCCGAGCCGACGTCGACGTACCTCGTCACGCTCCAGATCGGCCAATACGAGCAGCATCGAATGACGAAGTCCCCGGTCGTGATGAATGCCGTACTGCCACAACGGTTGCGGCGCAACTTCGACCACGACTTCGGCCGCCAACCGCAGATGATGAAGCTATTCGTCAAACTGTTCGGACCCTATCCGCTGTCCAACGGCTACACCGTCGTCGTCACCGACGACGACTTGGAGATACCCCTTGAAGCCCAAGGAATTTCGATATTCGGCGCCAACCACTGCGACGGGGAGCGCACGGCGGAGCGACTGATCGCCCACGAGCTGGCGCACCAGTGGTTCGGCAACTCGGTCACCGCGCGGCGCTGGCGCGACATCTGGCTGCACGAGGGCTTCGCCTGCTACGCCGAATGGCTGTGGTCCGAGGACTCGGGCGGACGAACCGCCGACGAGATGGCCAAGCACTACCACCACCGGCTACGGAACTCGCCGCAGAATCTGCTGCTGTCGGACCCCGGACCCCGCGACATGTTCGACGACAGGGTCTACAAGCGCGGCGCCCTGACGTTGCACGCGCTGCGCGGCGTGATCGGCGACGACGCCTTCTTCAAGCTGCTGAGGGACTGGACCAAGCGGCACCGGCACGCCACGGCCGTCACCGACGACTTCACGGGCTTGGCCGCGAACTACGCCGACGAGTCGCTACGTTCACTCTGGCAGGCGTGGCTGTACTCGACGGCCGTCCCCGACCTGTGACCGACGGCGCCGTGACAGTCCCGACCAGCCCTGCCGGCGGCCCCGTCACCAGAAGCAGCGTCGTCAGGGTCGGTGTCGCAACCGTGGTGAGCGCCCTCTGCGGGTATGCGGTGCTCTACCTCGCGGCCCGTGACCTTGAGCCCGCCGGGTTCTCCGTGTTCGCGGTGTTCTGGGGCGCCTTCGGACTTCTGGCTGGCGCGGCCAACGGGCTACTGCAGGAGTCGACGCGCGAAGTACGTCAGACCGCGCAGACGCCGCAGCGCCCGCTCGCCGGTGGCCCCCTGATCCACCCGATCCGGGTCGCCATCTTGGTGGGGGTGTTCGCCGCGGCGGCCGTCGCAGGCACGGCGCCGCTGTGGTCGGGGCACGTCTTCGTCGAGGAACGGTGGCTCAGCGTCGGCCTGCTCGGCGTTGGCATCGCCGGGTTCTGCATGCACGCGACGCTGCTCGGGGTGCTGGCCGGGGTCAACGGGTGGAGCCAGTACGGCGCGCTGATCATGGGCGACGCGATCGGCCGAGTGTCGGTGGCAACCGTGACGTTCCTCGTCGGCTGGGGTCTTGGCGGCTACCTGTGGGCGACGGTGGCCGGCTCGTGCGCGTGGCTGGTACTGCTGCTGGCCTCCCCGACGTCGAGGGCCGCGGTGCGACTGCCCACCCCCGGCACCGTTCTCACGTTCCTGCGGGGCGCCTCGCACTCGATCGCCGCGGCAGGCGCCAGCGCGATCCTCGTCATGGGCTTTCCCGTCCTGCTCAAGGCGACCTCTTCCGACCTCGGCGCGGCAGGCGGCGTCGTCATCCTCGCGGTGACGCTGACGCGGGCACCGCTGCTGGTTCCGCTGACCGCCATGCAGGGCAATCTCATCGCCCACTTCGTCGACCAACGGAGCAGGCGGATCCGGGCGCTGGCGGTACCCGTGACCGCGCTCGCCGGACTCGGTGCCGCCGCGGTGCTCGTCGCCGGACTCCTCGGCCCGTGGCTGCTGCGCACCGCATTCGGGCCCGACTACCAGGCCGGTGGAGCGCTGCTGGCATGGTTCACCGCTGCCGCGGTGATGATCGCCCTGCTGACGCTGACCGGTGCCGCCACCGTCGCGGCCGCCCTGCACCGCGCGTACGCCGCCGGCTGGATCGGCGCCACCCTCGCGTCCACCCTGCTGCTGCTGCTCCCGCTGCCGCTGGAGACGCGCACCGTGGTGGCGCTGCTGTGCGGCCCGCTGGTCGGCATCGCCGTGCACCTGGTCGCTCTTGCCAGAGTTCCTCAACGGTGATCGGGTAGCTTGATCGGCATCGAGACGCCAGACATGCGAGGCAATCCCCACCAGGACGCGTGGATCATCATCCCGGCCTTCAACGAGGCGAGCGTCATCTCCGACGTCGTCGCCGACGTCCTCGTGGTCTTCGATCACGTGGTGTGCGTCGACGACGGCAGCCGCGACGACACCGGGGACCGGGCGCTGGCTGCGGGCGCGCACGTCGTCCGGCATCCCGTCAACCTCGGCCAAGGCGCCGCCATTCAGACCGGCGTCGAATACGCCCGCAGCAGAACGGGATCCGCGGTCTTCTCAACGTTCGACGCCGACGGCCAGCATCGCGTGAAGGACGTCATCCGGATGATCGACCGGCTCACCGCCGAGGATCTCGACATCATCGTCGGAACCCGGTTCGGCGGCGACCGCGCACCCGAGGCGATGCCGTGGCTGCGACGGCTGCTGTTCCCGATCATCGCCAAGCTCAGCCCCGCCAGCCGGCGGCTCGGCCTCACCGACGCGCACAACGGGTTGCGCGTGTTCAACCGGACCGTGGCCGACGGCCTCAACCTCACGATGAACGGAATGAGCCACGCCAGCGAGTTCATCGCGCTGATCGTCGAGAACGACTGGAAGGTCGGCGAGGAGCCCGTCGAGATCCTCTACACCGAGTACTCGATGTCGAAGGGACAGCCGCTGGTCAAC
>NZ_JBEVLO010000205.1:0-3541 GCF_040509115.1 Mycobacterium sp.
TCTCGGGCGGGGTGATCAACGAAAAGGGGGTAGCCGTAGCCGGATTCGCGTTGACCCGGTCGGTGTAGGCCATGTCCACCATGATCCGAGCGAGAGGCTCGATGGCGCTGATCAGTGGTTCGGTGAACGCCGAAAGGCCCAACACGGACGCCAATTCCCGCAGCGGACCGAACAGCGGCAGGTGCGGGTTGTAGTACAGGACGTAGGTGTCCTTCCCGCCGGCGAGGTTGTCCGGGCCTGCGGTCACGTACCGCGGCGACGACGTCGGATCGAGCGGATCGTAGTAGGCGTCGGGGTGGCCGTAGCGAATCGACAACACGGAATTGAGTAGCGCGATCGGATTGAAGTAGGCGGGGAAGTCGGCATACGTGTCGTACATGACCGCGCTGTAGGTGGTGTCGTACCGCGACGGCTGAGCCGCTCCCATGCCTGCGGTGATGAAGGGGATCGAGATACCCGCGAACCGTGGGAAGATGCCGCCGTTGCCCGCGAACGGCGAGGCGATCATCACGAAGCTGAGCTGATCCCGCGAGGGCGCTTCGTCGTCGTCGAGGGCCTGGAGGTTTCGTTTCTCCTGCTCGGCGGCCATGGTGCCGAGCGAATAGCCCGCGACGATCAGATAGGGCTCTGCCGCTCCGGTGACGGTGAGATAGGTGTGAAGGATTCGCAGCGCCGCGTCCCGGCTCTTGTCGAGCTCGATGCTGGCGGGGTACTGGATGGGGAAGTAGTCGTAGCCCGGTGGAATCACCGTGCGGCCCAACTTGTCCTGCACCCTCCCGCTCGTCGGGTCACCCTGGCCGCCGATGGTGACGACGGCGCTGGCAAGCCGCACCATCGCGGCCGGGTCGGCGGCATGCCCGACGACCAAGGAGCCCGACAGTCCAACTGCGGCCGCCCCGACCAGGAACGCCGTGCGCGCTCTATGCGAATCCCGAAACCAATGATTTGCCAACGTAACCCCCCGGTTGTGTGGCGCAAGTTGCTATGTGTGCACGGACAGTACATCCGCGCGGCGGTTCGGCCGTGCGGTTCCGTGGCATCGGCGTCCGCGGGCGCGGATGGCCAGTGGCGGCGCTCATGCGGCTTGTCCGTCCGTGCTGCCTGCCGGTGCCCCGGCTGCGGCGGGGCTGGCCTTCTGCGCGTCTGGCCCGATGCTCGTCGTCCCGGCGCTCGGGGAAGGCGAGGTGGTCCCAGGTGGCCCGGATGGCCCGGATGGCCCGGTGCCGACACGCCCCGGCGTGAACCCGTTGCCGTCGACCGTCACCCGGGGCCGTAGTCCGTCTTCTTTCTCATCGTCATTCTGGCCGTCATTCTGGCCGTCATTCTGGCCGTCGTTCTCGTCGTCGGACTCGTCGTCGGACTCGTCGTCGGACTCGTCGTCGGACGGCCCGTTCGAGTCCGACTGTCCGGATGAGTTGTCCGTCGGCGTGTCGGCCGCACCGGTCAGCTGCGTTGGGACAGAGAATGATTCAGTGGAATCGAAGTCATCGGCCGAGTCGAGCGGTTTCTTCTGATCGCCGTCCGGCTGCGTGTTCTCGCCCGGATCCGATGCGAGAAGCATCCGGGCCTGGCCATCCGGTGCCGCATCGAATCCGGTCGACGTGTCCGATAACTTTACGGCCACATCGGAATTCGGTAGTGGCGGGGAGTCCTGTCCGCCGGACAGCAGGTTCGCGAGCCCCTCGGTCAGTGCGCCAGGAATGGCTGCGGCAGCCTCGACGAACTTCCCGGGGGGTGTGATGAACGAGAACCCGGTCGGTGTCGCCGGATTGGCGTTGACCCGGTCGGTGTAGCCCATGTCGACGATCACTCTCAGCAGGGGCTCGATGGCGCCCAGCACGGGTTCGGTCAGCGGGGTCAGCGCGAGGAGCGACGCCAGCTGTCGAATCGGGCCGAGCAGGGGCAGGTGCGGGTTGTAGACCAGGATGTAGGTGTCGTGACCGCCTGCGCTGTTGTCCCTCTCGTACTCGTACGTCTTCGCCGTGGCGAGATCGATGCCGTCGTAGTACTGGTCCGGATGCGCATAGGCCATTCCCAGGAGCGCGTTGGCCAGCGACAGGGGGTTGAAGTACGCCGGGAAATCGGCGAAACCGTCGTACTCGTTGGTCACGTACGTCGAGTTGTAGGCGGTCTCCTCGGCGGCGCCGAAGGTCGGAAGCAGGCCGGGGATGCGGAAGCCGGGGAGGCGGGCGAAGATGCCTCCGTTTGGCAGGTACGGCGAGGCGATGAACACGAAGTCCAGCGTGTTGGACGGTGGCGGCGTCGGATCGCCCGGTGCCGGATGCGCGAGGTCGCGTTTGACCTGTTCCGCCACCAGCGTGCCCTCGGAATAGGACGAGATGCGAATGTTGCCGTCGGCATCGACCACGGCCTGCGCCAGCTTGGGAACGCCGTCGTCGATGCTGCTCTGGAAGAACACGGTCGCCGGGTAGTGAATGCCGACGTAGTCGGTGGCGTCGAAGCCAAGGGCGTAGTCGCCGCCGAGCTTGTTCTGCAGCCTGGTGCTCGTCGGGTCGTCGCGGCCGCCAACGCCGATCACGGTGCTGGCCAGAATCAGGTCGGGATTCGCGGGGGTGGTGTCCACGGTCTGGCCAAGTACCACGGCTCCCGACATGCCCGCCGCGGCCGCAGTGGCGACCAGCGCCCTGCGTGCTCGACGCTTCTTCGCCATCCGATGCTTTGCCATCGGCCCCCCAGATCGACAAGCACTCCCCTGTGCGGCTGGCACATTACTACTTGGAGAACAAGATCGATGGCGATTCGGACACCTGCGTTCCCGCCAGCTTTGGTTAGCTGTCGGCGAACCCCCAGCGCGCTGGTCCGCCACTGCGTCCCACCGTGGCTAACGGCGGCGCCCCCCTCGGGACGCCGCCGTCGGCGCAGTCGTCTCGGGTGGATTCCCGAGGGGCTATGGGCAGGTGAATTCCAGCTCGAAGGGCTTCTTCGCAGGCGACGTCGGATTGGCGATGTCGACGCCCCACGCGTTGCCGGTGATCTTGTAGGTGTTGCCGTCCTTGGTGGCCGTCGCATCGCCTTGACCGCCGCCCACGGCGAGGGTCACGCCGTCGACGTTGCCAAGGGCGACCGAGGTCACGGTCGGCGCGTCGCCCGCGCCCAACACGGCCCCGATGCCGGTCATCGCCTCGCCGATGGCGACGGTGAGGTTCCCGCCGACGGTGGTGCACAGCACCGAGCCGCCGACGTCCTTCGCTTGGCCGTCGATGGTCACCTTCGTGCCGCCCGAACTGGCCTCGGCGCTGGACGACTCGCTCGAGCTGCTCGACTCCGACGAGGCTGAACTCGACGACGACGATGACGATCCGGACGAAGAACTGCCCCCGGACGAACAGCCGGCCACGCCGGCGATGACGAGGGCCGCGCTCCCCACGGCGACCAGCAAACCTTGCTTCACCACTGCTCTCCTTCTTTCGCGCGATCCGTCAAGATCAGCGGATCGTCCACCGCAGTATGGGGTGCCTCCCACCAGCGGACCTGGGATTGGCGGAATTGATGTCTTGGCACAGAGCAACCGTCGAACGGG
>NZ_JBEVLO010000206.1:0-11491 GCF_040509115.1 Mycobacterium sp.
CTCTGGGAACGGATGTTCTCTCGCGTCACCCAGACCGGAGCAGTCGGAGTGGCAGGCATCTCCGGAATCGACACCGCCTGTTACGACATCATGGGCAAGAAGCTCGGGGTGCCGATCTACCGACTGTTGGGGCGGGGCGGTGAAGATCAGCCGAAGGTCGAGGCTTATGTCGGTGGGCACGTGCTCGGATGGCAGCCCCTGGACAAGCTGGATTTGCTCGTCGAGGAAGCCAGTCGCTATGTCGACCAAGGCTTCAGGGCGATGAAGATCCGCGGTGGCCGTGGGCTTCCGCATCGGGGTGACATCGAGAGTGTCAAAGCGTTGCGCTCCGCATTCGGTGACGAGCTCACCATCTTGGTCGACGCGAACACCGAGTACGGCGACTACAAGACGGCCCTACGAATGTGCCACGAATTGGACAAGCTCGACGTGAGCTGGATCGAGGACTGCTTCGCATTCTCCGTCGCGTTCACCTCAGCGGAGATGGCTCGCCTAGCGGCGGCCTCCCCAATCCCCGTGGCCAGTGGCGGAAACGTGTACTCCCGATTTGGAGTCAAGTCGCTGATCGCGGCAGGTGGTGTCGACGTCATTACTGCAAATACCGCCAAGACAGGTGGTATCTCCGAGGTTCGGCACATTCAATCGATGGCCAGCGCCTGGAACATCGGATACACCGCGCACTGCGACGGAGGGTTGAACACGTTGTCGAACTTGCACGTATTCGCCGCGGCGCCACCGCACGTTACCCAAAGACTCTATTTCGAGTGGGATCCAATCTGGCCCTTGGGCGATCTGTTGACGCAACCGCCGGAGGTGAAGGATGGGTGGGTCTTCGTGCCCGACCAACCAGGCCTGGGCAGCGAGGTCCGCAGCGATGTGGACGACCGCTTTCCATTCAAACCCGACTCTTGGTTCAAGACCTCGATGATCGCCGAACGAACTGGCGACGTCGCCTGAACCGCAACCGGATTCGTGCCGCAGATTCAGCTGGTAAGAAGAACGGCGAGTAGAACGCCAAACAAGGCCCGAGCGCCGGCGCGGTGTCCTCACGGATGCGTGCGCTCGCCGTGGATGGACCGTGACGCGGAGCCGGGGGCCGTCAGCTGCTCGGCGCGGCGTCCATGTCGAAGCCGACCGCCGCGAGTGCGCCGACGCCCGCGCGCGCGACCTCCGCGGAAGTGATGCCTCCCTTGGCAATTACCACGTCCAACTCGGGGAGAAGGACGCGGACAACCGTGACCAGCGTGTCCATGATCAACCCACCGTGCCGGAGGCTGTTGTGGGAGGCGTCGCGCGTTCGTTCGATGGCCACGATCGCTGGCAGGCCGTCGCGGAGATTGTTAACGCCGCCGCCCGCCCTGCGGCACCGGGATCGGCAAGCGCATCGGCTCGTGACATGTCGAACCGGCTCGGCCAGCTTTGCACGATCCGCCGGATGCCCGGGTCCTCACGCCACGTGATCAAGTGCGTAGCCGGCGATCGGCGCAGTAACTCAGTGACCATGTCGCCCACGGTGGTTCGCAGTGACGGCAGGTTCAACGGCCGATCGCCCCATTCGTCGTCAGTGGCGGACGCGGCGCGCAGCAGCCCCGCCACCGTGTGACTGGGCGAGGCGATGGCAACCTCGTCGTCGGGCCGCAGGGGAATGGTAGTCGGCGATCCCGAGAGCGGTTCCCTGACTACGCCACTCAGGAAGGACGACGCCGCACCGTTGGGTCGGCCGGGTCGCACGCTGACTGTCATGAGACGGACACACCGCCCGCGTACGAAGATCTTGCGGGTGCCTCGTCAGACCGTCGGGGCGGATTTGGACGTCGAATCAGGTTCGGTCCCCGAGGAAGTCGTCGGGTGGCGGGGACTGCAGAACCCCTGTGCGCAGCAACGTGCGGATGCTGTCGTCCTCGCACCCGAACTCGCGAGCCAGGGCGACGCTGTGTTGGCCCAGCGACGGCACCGCTTCCATTCGAGCCTCGTCGTCGCCGAACTGCAACGGTGGGAGCAAGGCGCGGACGGGGCCTGCTTCGGTACCGACCGTTCGCCACCGGTCACGACCGGCCAGAACCGGGTGGTCGAGGAACTCGCGCACCGTGTTGACCCCGGCGAAGGCGAGTCGCGCCCGGTTGAGGCGTTCGGCGAGTTCGGCGGTAGTACGGGCACGGAAATGCGCAGCGACCCGCTCGTTGAGGGCGGCGCGGTGTTGCACCCGCAGTGTGTTGGTCGCGAAGCGGCCATCGGAAGCTAGCTGAGCATCGTCGAACACATGGTGGCACAACCGTTGCCACTCCGGCTGATTCTGAATGGCGAGCAGAATCACGTGTCCGTCGCCAGCGGCAAACGGCCCGTAGGGCGCGATGGTGGCGTGCTCGGCGCCGAACCTGCCGGGTTGCCTGCCGGTTGCGGCCGTGAAGTGGGCCGGCTGCCCAATCCATTCCGCCAGCGCCTCGAACAACGACACCTCCAGAGTGGCTCCCTCCCCGCTCATTTGCCGATGGTAGAGCGCGGCCAAGACACCGGAGAAGCCGTACATGCCGGCTGCGATGTCGGCCACCGACACCCCCGCCTTCGCCATGTCACCCGGCGTACCGGTCAGCGACACGAGCCCCGTTTCACATTGGACCAGCAGGTCGTATGCCTTGCGGTCGGCCCATGGCCCGGTACTGCCCCAGCCGGTGATGGATAACACGATCTTGCTGGGGTCACCCGCGCGTACCTGCTCGGCGCCGAGCCCCAGTCGTTCTGCAGCACCCGGTCCGAGGTTCTGCACGATCACGTCTGCGCCGGCGGCGATGCGGTGCAACAACGTTCGGCCGTGGTCGCGCTTGACGTCGATGGAGATGGACTCCTTCGACCGGTTCAGCCACACGAAGTAGCTCGCCAAGCCGTTGACCGATTCGTCGTACTGCCTCGCGAAGTCTCCGGAGCCGGTTCGCTCCACTTTGATCACCCTCGCTCCCAGATCGGCCAGTTGGCGCGTCGCGAAGGGGGCGGCGACTGCGTGTTCGAGTGTCAAGACGGTCACACCGCTCAGGGGCAACATGGAAACCTCCACGGAGAGCTGACGATTGGTGGGGCGGTGGCGGTGCCGCAACCATCCGGTCGCCGGGCCGCACGTGCACGAGGGTCTCCTCCGCAATGGCTCGCTCCGTGAGGATGATGCAACGGCGTCGCCCGCAGCTAGTCCATCTGCGCGCCCTTGGTTTCGGGCATGCTGATGTAGACGCATGCTCCGATCACCGCGGCTATGGCGCAGTATGCCCAGATGACGTGCCCCAGACCGTTCGAACCGAGCCAGGTAAGGACATATGGCGCCGTACCGCCGAAGAGGGCGACTGCCATCGCGTAGGGCACGCCTATCCCGCTCGCACGTATTGCCGCCGGAAACTGTTCGCACATGATCGCCGCTGCGTTGGCGCAATAGCCCAGCAGCAGCACGACTCCGATGACTTCAATCACGACCAGGTTCCAGAACTGACCGTTCAGCAGGTGAAAAGCCGGCCAGGCGTACACGGCGAAACCCACCGCGAAGAAGATCAGCGTGGGCTTGCGACCGATCCGGTCCGACAACAGCCCGGCGGACGGCAGCAGCGCGATGAAGACGACCATGGCGATGACATTGGCCCGTAGCGCCTCGCTCAATGGCATTCCGGTGGTGACGTTGACGTAGATCGGTAGATAGGACAACCAGATGTAGTACAGCAGGGTGCCTGCGACGTTGATCCCGAATACGCGCAACGCCGCCCGTGGGTACTCACGAAACGTCCTGAAGACGGCGGGACGTTGGGCACCGCCCGTCTCCTGTTCTTGGTTGCGGGCTCTCTCGAACGATTCGGTTTCCTCGGCCGCGGAGCGCAGCCACAATCCGACGAGACCAAGTATCGCGGCAACGATGAACGCCAGCCGCCAGCCCCAGCTCGACAGCTCCTCCGGTGACAACGCACTGGTGATGATCGACCCCATTGCGGCCGCCGACAACAAACCCGCCCCCACCGACACCTGCTGCCACGATCCTGCGAACGCGCGGCGGTTCGGTGCCGCAGATTCTACCAAATAGGTTGCCGACGAGCCGAATTCGCCGCCAGCGGAGAATCCCTGCAGCAGTCGGCAGACGACGAGTATGACCGGCGCCATGATGCCGATGGTCGCGTAGGTAGGAGTCAAGCCGATGGCTAGCGAGGAACCGGCCATCAGGCTGATCGATAGGACCAGCGCCTTCTTGCGACCATGGCGGTCCGAGTAGGCACCGAG
The DNA here is from genome assembly GCF_040509115.1 of Mycobacterium sp. Classification (GTDB taxonomy): domain Bacteria; phylum Actinomycetota; class Actinomycetes; order Mycobacteriales; family Mycobacteriaceae; genus Mycobacterium. Next base: position 4,246 of record NZ_JBEVLO010000206.1, read on the forward strand.
TACCAGGGCGCCCACGGGCCGCATCACGAACCCCGCCGCGAAGACCGCCAGGGTGAACAGCAGTGCCGCCGCCCGGTCCCCGGGAGGAAAGAATAGTGGCGCGAACACGACTGCGAACGTCGTGTAGATCGCCCAGTCGACCCATTCCACTAGGTTCCCCACCGACCCGGCGATGATGGCACGTCGGCCGCGCGCGGTCAGCTTGGTGTCTGAGTCGAGCGCGTGCTCGATTGCGTCGTTGCTCATCGGTGTCAGCTCCGCTCGGTGGGCGTCGGGGATTTCGCGGCGAGCAGTCGCGCGCGGATCCCGTCGGATCGTGCGACGTCGGCGATCGTAAGGGCCATCGCCAGCCCGCCGTCGCGGACGAACCGGTCGCCGTTGGGGCCTGCGGCAGCGGCGGCGAACTCCGCGGTGTGGTTGCCGGCGTGGGCGGGCAGGTCGAAGGACAACATGGGGTGCAGCGCAGGTATCCGCTGCGAGACGTTCCCCATGTCCGTGGACCCGAACAACGTGTCGGGATACTCGGGAAACGTACGGCCCACGGACTCGGCGTGCGCACGAAAGATGGGAGCCAGATCCGGGTCGTGGCGGAACTCGCGGTAGACCGAGGGCAGTGACGTGAACTCGGCGGTCGTGCCCGTCGCGAGCGCGCCCGCCTCGAAGCATCGGCGCACCCGCTGCCAGACGTCTTCGATCTCGTCGAAGGTGTCACAGCGGATCATGCAGTCGATCACCGCGCGATCGGCGATCACGTTGACCGCCGAGCCGGCCTCCCGCACCACGTGATGTACCAGGATGCCGTCGCGGAGCTGTTGGCGCAGCAGGCCGATGGACGTCTGGGCGATCACCGTCGCATCGGCGGCGTTGAGGGCGCTCCACGGCCGCGAAGCGTGGCCGGATCGCCCGGAGTAGGTCACCCGCCACGAGCGTGACGCGCGAAACGTCGGCTCCACAACGTCTTTGAGCGAAGGGTGCACCATCATCGCCGCGTGCGTGCCGTCGAAGACGCCGCGGTCGATCATGATCTCCTTCCCCGTTCCGCTCTCCTCTGCGGGTGTGCCGAAGACCCTTACGGTGAGGCCCAATTCGTCGGCGAACGGGGCCAGCGCCGCGGCGGCACCGACTGCCGATGCCGCGATGACGTTGTGGCCGCAGCCGTGGCCGATCTCTGGCAATGCATCCATCTCGGCGCAGATGCCGAATACCAGATCGCCGGTTCCCGCGGACGCCGTGAACGCAGTGGATAGGTCCGCTACCCCGTCCTGCACCGAGAAGCCGCTCTCGGCGAGAAGCTCGATGATCGCCGCGGAGGTCTCGTACTCCTCGAAAGCCAATTCCGGGTGGGCGTTGATGCGGTGAGACAGGTCGGTGACGTCGGCCAGGTTCTTGCCGAATTCTTCGGTGATGCGCGGGAAGATGTCGATCATCGCCATACCTCGTTCAGTAATCGGAGGATGTTTCTGCCCAGGACCGCCGTGATGTCGTCGTCGCTGTAGCCATGCTCCACCAACCAACCGGTGATGTTGCGAAAGTTCTCGGTGGGGTTCTCCATCCCGTCGACGTGGGAGACCCTGTCATAGATGAGGTCTCCAGGGTCGAGCATCGTTGTGAGACCGAGCGTTTCGCTGATCGCGTGGTGGAATTCGACGTGGTCGCCGTAGAGCGAGTCCGGCCCGAAGGCCACGTGGTCGATGCCCATCACGTCGACGGCATGCTCGAAGTGGTCCATGACCGACTCGATCGTGTGGGAACGATGGCCGTAGGACACGGTGGTGTGTGGCGCCGCTTCCAGGCCGAGCACCCCGCCTCGTTCGGCTAGCGCCTTGAGCGCCTCGTCTGTCTTCAGCCGTGCGATCGGCCAGACCGCACGGCAGCCGGCGTGGGTGACGGCGATCGGTGCCGAGGACGCCGCGATCGCGTCGAGGGTCGTTCGGTCGCTGGCATGCGAGACGTCGACGAGGATTCCCAATGCGTTCATGCGTTCCACCGCTCGGCGACCGAAGGTGGTCAGCCCGCCGTCGCGCTGCTCCGCCTGGCCGCTGCCGAGGCTGTTGGAGTCCGAGTACACCAAGCCCATCTGCCGAATGCCGAGACCGTAGAGCACGTCGACGCGGTCCAGCTCGTTCTCGATGGCGCCGGAGGATTCGGTGCCCATGACGAAGGCGAGGTCGCCGTTGCGCTTGGCGTCGTGGATGTCGTGCACCGTGCGGGCGACGACGACGCCGTCCTGGTGGGCGATGTCGGCCAAGCGCATGCCGAGGGCCGTGACGAGGTCGTCCCACTTCCACCCCGACGGGGTCGTGGACCCCAGGATGCCGAACCAGTTGTCGAACACTGCCGTCAGCCCGGATCGTCTCAGCTCGGCGAACGCCGTGTGGACCTGCTTGGTATGCAGGTAGCGAGCCGTGTCGGCGAGATCCGCGGGCAGCAGCTGCGGATGGTCGTGGAAGCTGACGACCACGTTGTCGGACAGCAGCCGTTCGACTCGCCGCGCCTGGACCTCGTCCAGCTTCGCGGCGAACGTGCTGCGGCGCTGGGCGGGATCCGACAAACCGACATCGGGATAGTCGGTCCCCCGCTTCAGATACGGGAAGGATTCGCTGCCCGCTAGCGGGACGGCAGAACTGGACATTGTGACGACCTTTCGTCGGGGCAATCCGGTCAGGCTCGCTCGTGCCACAATGTGGCACGTCATGCCGTAATGCAATACAACACTGACAGTGGCGTCCCAAGGTGTCAAGAGGGTCCCGCGAGTGCGTGACGGTGCCGCCAGCCACCTCTAGCGCCGACGGCGGGGTCTCACCGAACCATCGGCGTCGACGGTCACCGACGGATCCAGTTCCCGCGACGCCGCGGCGAACGATGCGAGGATGCTCTTGGCGACCTCCGGCCTTGGCATGATTGGCTGGCTATCGGCGTCCAACTCGATGGGCTGCAGACGCAGTGTCGGCCCCGCCGGTCCGCCGAGGCCCACCCGGAACACGGCGCTCTCGTACCAGGGACCGGCCATGAGCCGTGCTTGATACGGCGCGGACAGGTGCGCGCTTTCCGTCGCCACCATCGAGTCGGGGCTCCAGCCGTCGCACCAGTCGAAGAGGAAGTTGCCGGTGGAGTAGAGGACGAGCCCGTGCCGGTAGAACTCCACCGGGTGTAGGCAGTGCGGATGGTGGCCGATGATGAGGTCGGCTCCCGCGTCGATCAAACGCCGCGCGAGCGGCTGCTGATACCGGGCCAGCGGCCCCTGCGCCGTCGGCAGGTAGCAGAACGGCACCCCCCAGTGCAGGGCGACGGCCACGAAGTTGTTGTCTTCCTTGGCTTTTCGGATAGCAGCTTCGGCGATTTGCACGTCGGACTCGTGCGCGCTCGAGTGCACGAAAGGCGGTGTACCGGGCGTCTCATCCAGGAAGCCGCTGTCGAACTCAAAGCTTTGACGGACGCGTATCGCGCCGATGCCGGCGCGATCGGCGGTCGCGTTGTACCCCGAGGGCAGCGCCGAGCAGAAGCTGAAGAAGGCAAGGGTGTGGGTTCCAACGGCAGCCACACGGGGACGGTTCGCTTCGTCGACGGACGCCCCGAAACCCGCGTGCAGCACACCTGCGGTGTCCAAAGAGGCTGCCGTATCGCGCATTCCCTCCACGCCGTAGTCGAGGGCGTGGTTGGTTGCCAACGACATCAGATCGAAGCCGAACTTCGCCAGTTCCGCCGCTCCGGAGGTAGGGGTCCGCATGACGACGAGCTTCTCCGCCCGATTTCCGGACTCGGTGAGAGGAGCCTCGAGATTGCCGATGGTCAAATCGCCGCCTCTCAGCAACCCGAAGGCCGAGTCGCCGGGCTGCGGATCGTCGACGACCGCGGGCCGAGGCCGACCGGCTACTACGACGTCTCCAACAATCGTCAAGTCCATGAGATTCCGTTCCACTAGGCAGTACGATGTGCCACATGGTAGTACGAGGACGATGGTCCGATACCGCGGCGCTCCCCGATACCGGACTGCACCCCGTACGAGCCACAACCGGCTCGGCCGACGATCACTCGCCGGCCGAAGTGTTACGGTCTGCTTCCAGTGCAGCTCGGGCGGAGGGACCGCATCGTGACCGATGACGCGAAGCCGCGTACCAGCGTTCAGTCGATGAACAGCGTCCTCAGCACGTTGCGCGTCCTGGAGGAAGTGGCCATTCGCCAGCCCATCGGCGTGTCCGAACTCGCTCGGGCGACCCGCATTCCGAAGAGCACCGTTCAGCGGTGCCTGGTGACCCTGCAGCAAGCCGGGTGGTTGCGGATCGTCGACCCCGACCTGTCTCGTTGGGGTGTGACCATGAAGGTGCTTGCCATCGGGCTGCGGGGCGCCGGTAAGCAGGATCTACAGGTGTTGGCCGCGCCGGTCCTCAAACGCCTTGCGGCGGAGACCGACGAGACCGTGCACCTGGCGCTGCGCGACGGGCACGACTGCATCATCGTCGGAAGGGAGGACACCACCCAGATAATTCGCGTCTTCCTCGAATTGGGCACCCGGCTACCGCTGCGTGCAACGTCCGCTGGTGTGGCGATCATGGCGTGCCTCGAGTCCGAGGAGATCGACGACATCCTCGGCGACGAGCCAACGGAGTACGACGATCTCAGTCCCGCCGAGTTACGCCAGGAGATCGAACGGACGGCGGAGCGCGGCTATTCGGTGAACATGTCGGCGTGGTACCGACCCCACGTCTCCTCGATCGGCGCAGTCATAAAGGACTCGTCGAAACAGCCGGTTGCGGCGCTCGCCCTTTCGATCCCGCAGATGCGATTCGACCCCGCTCGGGAGGACGCGCTCGCACGGCTGACCGTGGCCGCGGCCGATGAGATCACCACCTTGATCTCGGCGTGCTAAACCGAAGAGGCTCCAGGGTGCCTTAGTCGGCGAACGCGCAGGCAAGCAGTTCGGCAGTCCCCTTCGGCGACTCGACGTGAAAGTGGTGACTTCCGAGCGCGATTGGCACGATGTCGAGGCGATCGCCGTAGCGATGAATGGCGTCCTGAGACACCATCTCGGCCACCGCGAACACCGTGATCGGTTGGCTCACCTCGCTCAGGGCGCGATCCATGTCCCAGTCGACCAGACCCCGCAGCGCCAACAACCCGGCGGGCAGCCGAACACCACTCATTCTCACTGCGTACGCCTCCTGCAACGTGGGATCGAACCCAGGTGGTGAACCAGCACTGACCATCGCCCGCACACCCGCGGCAAAATCGTCGTGGAAAGGTCGCATAATCGCCTCGGCCTGTCGAGCGTGGGCGGCAGGGAACAGAAACAGGTAGTGCAGCGCGTCGAGGGCCACCACCCTCGAAACAGCCTGCGGCAGCAGGCGAGCCACCTCGACGGCTACCGCCCCGCCCATGGAATGACCCACCACGACGCACCGGTCGACGCACTCGGCGTGCACGACGGCGACGACGTCGCGGGCGAACTCCTCGATCGTCCACACCGAACGCCCCGACCGCGACTCCCCGTGTTCGGCAAGATCCACCGCGATGACGCGGTACTCAGTTGGCAGGAAGGCAGTCAACGCATCGAAGTCCGTTCGATCGCAGGCCCAACCATGAATCAAGACCAGAGTCGGGCCCGTCCTCGGCCCGCTGACCGAGTAGCGAATCGTGGTGTTGTTTGGTTGTTGAATCCCTCGATGCGCGAGCACCCTGTCGCCGGACATGTCGACATCCTTCCCGTTCCGTATCGTGGCACACCGTGCCTGATGGTAGCATGGCGTGTATCAGCTTCATTGCTCTGACGCCGAGGAGACCCGCTCGATGCCAGCCGATCTGTTCAGCCCCTTGGAGATTCGTGGGGTACGGCTCAAGAACCGAATCGTCGCCTCGCCCATGTGGCAGTACTCCGGAGTCGACGGCGCCCCGACCGACGTTCACACCGTCCACCTCGGAAGATTGGCCGAAGGCGGTGCCGGCCTCGTGTTCCAAGAAGGGACGACGGTGGATCGCCGGGGGCGGGGAACACTCGGCGATCTGGGACTATGGGATGACAGTGTGATTCCACGTTTTGCGCGATTGACCGCCCTGATCAGATCCAGCGGAGCCATACCGGGTCTCCAACTCATCCACGCCGGCCGTAAGGGGCGCAAGAATCCCCCGTGGGTGTTCGATGAGCCCGACCCCCCGGCGACCCCAGAGTGGCCGCTGTTAGCACCCAGCGCACTCGCCATGTCGACGAAAGGAGCCGACGTGCCGACGGAGATGTCGATCGATGACATCCGCCAAACCATCGAGTCCTGGGTCAGTGCTGCTCGTCGTGCCGACCAAGCCGGGTATGACGTACTCGAACTGCAGGCCGCCCATGGTTATCTCATCCACTCCTTCCTCTCCGCCCTCTCGAATCGTCGCGCCGACGCCTACGGCGGATCCACCGCGAATCGCTCGCGGTTTCTGATGGAGATCGTCGACGGGATCCGGAGGGTCTGGCCTGCGGACAAGGCCCTCTTCGTGCGTCTGTCCTGCGTCGACGTCGAGTGGGACATGGATCAAACCATCGAGCTAGTGCACGAGTTGGCCGATCACGGTGTCGACGTGATCGATTGCAGCACGGGGGGTCTCACCGGCGCACCCTGGCCTGAGGCCCCGAGGGTGGGGTATGGCTACCAGGTGCCCTACGCAGCGAAAGTCCGGTCGCGCACTGGCCTTAAGACAATGGCAGTGGGACACATCGTGCACGCGAAGCAAGCGCAGACGATCTTGTCCAACGACCAAGCGGACCTCGTCGGTCTGGGTCGTGAGCTTCTGCACAACCCCAACTGGCCCGTCGACGCGGCGCGAAAACTGAACGTCCGGGATCCCTATCGTGTGGGTCCACAACGCATTTCGTACTGGCTCAGTAAGCGGGAAGGCAGTTTCGCGGACTTTGCTCCTTCGACCGAGGGACGCCACGATCCGTCCCGTCGAAACGAGATGTCGTGATGCGCGCCGCCTGGTACGACAGGCCCGGTCCGGCCCGAGAAGTATTCTCGGTCGGGGAGCTGCCCTGCCCCCCGGCTCGGCCTGGTGAACTCCTCGTCGAGGTCAGGGCTTCCGGTATCAACCCGTCGGACTACAAACAGCGCGCCAACGGATCGAAGGCCTTGACTGCGGAGCGGACGGTGCCGCACAGTGACGGTGCTGGGATCGTCGTAGCGGTCGGGGCAGGCGTGGATCCCGCCCGCATCGGCAGCGCCGTCTGGATCTGGAACGCCGTCCACCGACACGGCTACGACGCCCCGGCGCC
>NZ_JBEVLO010000207.1:0-3116 GCF_040509115.1 Mycobacterium sp.
GTGCTCCTCGCTCGTCTATGAGCAGCTAGGGATGTGGTACGGAGTTCAAGAAGCGTCAAACATCAAGGAAGCGAACGTCTCTCGCGTTGCGGGTGATGAAGCTGCGGCGAGCTTCGACGTCCTCGCCCATCAGGATGGAGAACAGTTCGTCGGCAGCGGCGGCATCGTCGAGCGTGATGCGGCGCAGTACCCGCGCACTGGGATCCATCGTGGTCTCCCACAGTTCCTTCGCATCCATCTCTCCGAGACCCTTATAACGCTGAATTCCGTCTTCGGCGTTGATCTTTCGGCCCGCCGCCCGACCGGCCTCCAGAAGACCGTCGCGTTCGCGGTCGGAGTAGGCGAACTCGGGCTCGCTGCGCTGCCACTTCAGCTTGTACAGCGGCGGCTGCGCAAGGAACACGTGCCCATTCTCGATGAGCGGCTTCATGAATCGGAACAGCAGCGTCAGCAGCAGCGTCGAGATGTGCTGCCCGTCGACGTCGGCGTCGGCCATCAGCACGATCTTGTGATACCGCAGTTTGGAGATGTCGAACTCGTCGTGGATGCCGGTGCCGAGCGCGGTGATGATCGCCTGAACTTCGGTGTTCTTCAGAACACGGTCGATGCGCGCCTTTTCGACGTTGATGATCTTGCCGCGCAGCGGGAGGATCGCCTGGTACATCGAGTCACGGCCGCTCTTGGCCGAGCCACCGGCCGAATCGCCCTCCACCACATACACTTCCGACAGTCTTGGATCTGTCGAGCGGCAGTCGGCCAACTTGCCAGGCAGGCCGCCGATGTCGGTGGCGCTCTTGCGGCGCACCAGCTCACGCGCCTTGCGCGCGGCCATCCGAGCCTGCGCTGACTGAACCGCCTTGTTGACGACTGTCTTGGCCTCGGCCGGATTGGCCTCGAACCAGTGGGTGAGCTGCTCGTTGCAGATCTTCTGCACGAACGACTTGACCTCGGTATTGCCCAGCTTGGTCTTGGTCTGACCCTCGAACTGCGGGTCGCCGACCTTCACCGAGATGACTGCGGCCAGACCCTCGCGAATGTCGTCGCCGGTGAGGTTGGGATCCTTCTCCTTGAGCAGCTTCTTGTCCTTGGCGTACTTGTTGACCACCGTGGTCAGCGCGCTGCGGAAGCCCTCTTCATGGGTGCCACCCTCGTGCGTGTTGATGGTGTTCGCGAAGGTATGCACCGACTCGGAATAGCCTGCATTCCACTGCATTGCGATCTCGACCTCGTGGTCGGGACCCTTGCCGTCGAAGTCGATGATGCTCTGCTGGATCGGGGTCTTGGTGCGGTTGATGTGCTTGACGAAGTCGACCAGACCGCCGGGATAGTGGAAGGTGCGGTGCTTGACCTTGTGGGGCGCCTTCGACTCGGCTTCCTTCTCGTCGGCTGACTTCGGGGCGTCCGCCGTGTCGCTCACGACCTCGTCGACGACCTCGTCGGCGGTGACGCGCTCGTCGATCAGGTCGATGGTGAGTCCCTTGTTGAGGAAGGCCATCTCCTGCAGGCGCCGCGCCACGGTCTCGAAGTCGTAGACGGTGGTCTCGAAGATGTCGGGGTCGGCCCAGAACCGGATGGTGGTGCCGGTCTTCGTCGAGGGGCCGCCCTGCTTCAGGGTGCCGGGGACGGACCGGTCGTAGTACTGGAACCACTCGTGGCCGTCCCGAAGAATCGTGGCCTCGAGCCTGGTCGACAGGGCATTGACCACCGACACGCCGACGCCGTGCAGACCGCCGCTGACGCGGTACCCACTGTTCTCGCCACCGAACTTGCCGCCGGCGTGCAGCTGGGTCATGACCACGTCGACGGTGGGGACGCCGGTTGCGTGCATCGCCACGGGGATGCCACGACCGTCGTCGGTCACCTGCACGCTGCCGTCGCCGAGGATCTTGACGTCGACGCGGGTGGCGTACCCGGCCATCGCTTCGTCGATGGCGTTGTCCACCACCTCCCAGACGAGATGGTGCAGACCACGCTCACCGGTGGACCCGATGTACATGCCAGGACGTTTGCGGACTGCCTCGAGCCCTTCGAGAATGGTGATCGAGTCGGCACCGTATTCCTTGGGAGCACTCTTCTTCTGGGCAGTCACGTTCGACGCGTCTCCTTGGTCTTGAGGCGGGGAATGCCGGCCGGGGGTCGACAGCGCCCCTGGCGAATCTCCACCAGTCTACCGTCACGCACCGTCAGGACTGACTCTGAGGCTGCGTTTCTGCACACCTAATTGCGACGTGCGCGGAATTTCGCGGTTCTTGCCGCGTCCCGACGCTTGAGAACGGCCCTCGAAACGTTGTCGGCGCTCTCAGAACACCGATGTGGAAGGTCATCCATAGGTGTCACGCGGGCCCCGGCCCGGCACGTTGTACTTGCCCTTGCGCCAGGACGGCGCGGCCGGACCGACGATTCTCAACGACGTCACGACACCGTCGCCAACGGCCGCGGCGATCTTGGCAAGGAGTTGGGCCTGCACCATGCGAAGTTGGGTGGCCCAGGCCGTCGACTCGGCCTCGACGGTCAGGACTCCTTCGCGCAGCGAGGCGGGATTGGCGTGTTCGGCGATCTGCTCACCGACTACCGTCGCCCACTGCCCGAACACCGTGCCCTCCGCCACCCGGGACGACCAGCCGCGGTTCTTCGCCAAATCCGACGTCGCGGCCGCCAAGGTTTGAGGATCTCTCGGGTCAGGCCCCGGACCCGACCACCTGCGTCGCGTCCCGCGCACCGGGGGAGGCTTTGCCGACGACGTCCGCCCCCTCCCGACGTCCTTGCCCTGACTGCGCGCCGCACCTCGGGCTTCCTCGAGCGTGCGGCGAACCAGATCCATTCCCTTCAGATGCGCCAACGACTCCGACGGGCCAGGGATCGCGGCGTCATCGCCGTTGTCGGCATCCTCGGGTGATTCCGTCACGTGACCACCTCCGAGAGACGCCCCGAATCGTCGTCGCGCATACCGATCGTCAGTCGACGCGCGTCCCAATCCTCTGGAATGTCCTCCGACACTGCGGCGGTCACCAGAACCTGTTCGGCCGATGCCGCCACCTCGACCAGCGCCCGCCGCCGGGCGGTGTCGAGCTCGGCGAACACGTCGTCGAGCAGAAGCACCGGATCACTTCCATCCG
>NZ_JBEVLO010000208.1:0-5069 GCF_040509115.1 Mycobacterium sp.
ATGGGCGGAGTGTCGTCGGCGCAGGAACTCATGAAGCGTTCGTAGGCGGCGAGGGCGGTGGGGAGGTCGTCGGTAAGCGACAACTCTCCGGCCAACACGTACGCCCCGATCAACGCGAAGCTGGTGCCGACGCCGCCGAAGGTCGCGTTGCAGAAGGCGGTGTCGCCGAGCAGAGCGACCCGGCCCTTGCTCCAGCGGGGGGAACGGACCTGACCGACCGCCGAGAAGTACAGCGGGGCACCGTCTTCGACATCGGCCAGGATGCGTGGTGCCGCGCCGCCGACGTCGGCGAAGGTCCTGCGCAGGATCGCGATCTGATCGGCGGGGTTGAGGTCCTCGAGCCCACGCACGCCCGAGACGAACGTGAGGACGGCACGAATGGTGCCGAGATTGTCGGGACGCAGATGCACCCCGCGGGACCCGGAGACGTGCTGCCAGTTCCACCACTGGTCGTCGGAATCGCGGCGTGGGATCGTGACGTAGCCGAAGTACATGCCGAGATCGTTGACCTTCGCCGCGCTCACGAACCGGCGCGACCGCGAGCGAAGCCCTTCGGCGATGACCACGAGATCCGCGTCGACGGACGTGCCGTCCTGCAGTTCGACGGTCACGCGATCGCCGTGATCCGTGAGATCGGCGATCTGGGTATTGAAGCGGTAGTCGGTGTCGGCCCGGCTGTGTTCGATGAGGATGCGGGACAGTTCACCGCGCAGAATCTCGAATTCCGCTGTGGGCCCGTCGTGTTCACCAGGTGCGCTGATGGGGAACGAGGCCGCGGTCGTCCCGTCCTCGGCAAGGAAGCGCATCCCGACCTCACCGGTGTTGGCCGCGCGCACGTCCTCCTCGATGCCCATCCGGCGGGCGACCTCGCGGGCCGCGCCGCGAATGTCGACGTTCTGGCCCTCGCCGCGACGTTCGGGGTAGCGCTCGACGACGGTGGTACGCCACCCACGGGCGGCGAGTTGGTGAGCGAGTGCGGGACCGGCGATGCCTGCCCCGGAGATGACTGCGTGGCGAGTCACGAGGTGGTGTTGCCTCTCTGATGGATGTCGATCGGCAGGCGATTGCCCGGCGAACGTCTTGATCTCAGGGCTTGAGCCAGCGCCACTGCGCCGTCAACCAGGGTTGCGAGTCGGGAAGTCCGTCGCGAACCGCAGCGACGACCCCGGGCCAGAGTCGGTCGTCGTAGTCGTCGCCGGACAACCAGCCGCCGGGCTTCACCTTCGGCGCCCACGCACCGATATCGGCGGCGACGCTGTCGTAGTCGTGGCGGGCATCGAGGTGGACCCACGCGACGGACTCGTCGACGAAGAACTCGGCCGACCGCGGCGAGGAGCTGATGAAGACGTGGACGTCGTCGGCGAATCCGCAGGACAGGACGTTGCGGTGCAACAGGCCGGCGAACGTCCCGCCGCCGTACTCGACCGCCGGTCCGTGCGCATCCTGGTTGCCGAGCCCCTCTTCCCCGCTGCCGCGGCAGGTGTCGATGCCGATCACCGTGAAGTCACGTCCGGCATTGCGGACGACGTCGGCCAGCGAACACAAGCTGCGCCCCAGGTAGGACCCCACCTCGACGAACGTGCTGCCTGCGGGGAACGTGCCGACGGCCTCCTCCTGGCCCTCGCGCCAATTGAACCAACCAGGAATGTCGGACCAGTGCGTGACTTCGGTGGCGAATGCATTCTGCGATGTCGAGCTCATGGCGAGTGGCCTCCCTTCGTCATGGGACATGCCCACCGTGGCGCAGGAGAAACCGTGAAAAGCCATCGATCTGGCGGCTGTGGGCGCGCACGCGATCGCGCTATAACCTCTCGACGATCTCCTTGGCCTCCTTGAGGCCCATGCCGGTCTCCTGCACCAGCGCCTTGATCGCGTCGATCCTTCGCCCGTCGATGGCGAGCTGCCGGACCGCGGGGCTCACCAACGCCTCGGTGGGCGCCCCTTCATACGATGCCGGGATCGGGATCCCGTAGCCGCGCACCGCGCGTTCCAGCAGTTCGATTCGCTTCTCGAGGCGTGCGACGCGTTCCTGCACGTCGTCGTTTCCGTCGGATCCGGAGAGCGTTCCCATGGCGTCAGTCTGGCGCATGGAGGCATCACTCGACGCGGAACAGATGCCACTGCCAGGGGCCGAGCTCGACGGGTAGACCGTCCAGGAGGTCGTCTCTGGAACAGGTGCGAACGACGTTGGCGATGGGGTCCGTCAGACGGTACGTGCGTCCCGCCAGGTCGTCCCACGGCGCGCTCACCCGGCCCGTCGACGGCGCGGCACCGAGATTGACGACCACCAGCCACCGACGATCGCCGTCCCAGCACCATGCCGCGAGGTTGCTGCCCGACGTCTCACAGAGGCTCCACGCCCCGGTCCGAAACGTCATGTCGCACAGCACGTCCAGCAATGAACGGTGAAAGTCCGACGCCTCGGGATCGCGCTCCTCGCGCGGCGACCGCCCGAGGAACACCGGCAGACGTCTTGCGTTGCCCTCCAGCTGCCCGTCGTGCACCAGACGGGCCCCGGTCTGCGTCAGCGTCGCCACGGTCGCGGCCTTGCCCCTGGCGTCGTCGAAGACTGCGGCGGCGCGTGGCTCGTCGTGATTCTCGATGAATCTCACCAAGCGATTCTGGTAACCCACGTCGGCGCGCAGGTGCTCGACGACGTCGGTAGCCTCGCCCGCGACGAGGCGGTCGTAGAGCCGCTTGTCGTAGCAGAAGTCGAATCCCTGTTGCTGCAGCGACCATTCCAGGTCCCAGTAGGCCTCGGCGATGAACGTGAAGTTCGGATGACTCTGGTGGATGGCACCGATCGCGGCGGGCCAGTACTCCTCGGCCGGTGCCTGGCCGACACGCTCGCCCCACGTCGATGCGAACACGTCGTTCATCACCAGCATCGCCATGTCACACCGCACGCCGTCGCATTGCTCGGCGACGTCGCGCAGGGTGTCGACCATCGCCGCACGCAGTTGGGGCGAGAACGCGTTGAGCTGTACCACGTCGGCCCAGGCGGGAAAGTACGGATCCTTCCCCTTCGCCAGCACCCTTCCGTCGACGTCGGTGAACGACTCGGGGTCGGCGGCCAGCTCGGCCGGGGTGCCGTGGACGAAGTACTCCGGATGCGTCGACGTCCATGGGTGGTCCGGTGCGACGTGGTTGGGCACGAAGTCGAGGATCAGGGCGAGGCCTCTGTCGGCCAGGGCCGCGCGTGCCGCCGCGAGACCCGTTCGGCCTCCTAGCCTTTCGTCGACCTGATAGTTGCCGATGCAGTAGGGCGAGCCGACCACGTCGGCGGGCGCCCAGTCGGGAAGCGCTTCCCGGAACGAGGCGACCAACGCTGCGTCGGCAAGGGCCACCGCGACCCCGGCGGGACTGCGCTGCCACACCCCCATCAACCACACCGCGTCGAAGCCCGCGTCGGCGATGGCGTCCCATCGCTCGTCGGGCACCGTCGACAGATCCACCGGTGACCCGGATGCGCTCATCCCGTTCAGCCACGGCCAGGTGTTGATCTCGTAGATGAACGGATACCGGGCCGCCGCCCACCGCCCTGGCACGGCGGTAAGCATCGGGCGCAGCCGGGGCGGCGCAATCGCGGCCCGTGCGTCGAGGTCGTCGGCCAGCGCGGTGGCCCAGCCGACCAGGCCGACGACGTCGACCCGGTGCGGGACGGGATGGGTTGCCTCGCCGAGGCGGCCGATCCCGCGTCGAAGCAGGGTACTTGCACCGTCGAGATTCCCACGCTGGACGTGGGTGACACCGACCGCGAGCTGGGCGAGGCCCTGCCACAGGGGTCTCTCCCGGTGCGGACCGTTCTTCCAGGCGGCCTCGAGTACCTCGTGGGCGTTGAAGGCCAATCCCCTGTTCAGCAGATCCTGGGCGTATTCAAGGGATTCGGACGCCGACAACTCCAAGTCGTCGGGAATGCGGGGCACGCCGTCACTGCCGGGCGGCAGCAACCGACCCAGCGCGTCCCTGGGCCGGGTGTTGCGAGGCCGGCCGGACTCGTCCCTGCCGCGTTCGACCATCCGATCATCATGCCGCAGTCGGCGACGCGCTCCAGCGTGGGCCCACGCTCGGGCGGTTCAGCCGCGAATCTCGGTGAGGTAGTTGTAGATCGTGTAGCGCGTGACGTCGAGCTGACCTGCGACGTGGTCGACGGAGTCTCGAATGAGGAAGAAGCCGGCCTCGTCGAGTTCCCGGACGACCGCCGCCTTGTGCTGCTTCTTCATCTCGGGGGTCTGCACGCCGACCTTCGCGATGGCACGATCCACCAGGAATCGCTGCAGGCTGTCGACGTCGGGCGGAAAGGTCTCCTCGCGTCGCGGCGCCTCGATTGAAACTGCTTCGGGTTCAAGGCTGTTCACACACAGGCAGCCGATCGCCACACCGTCGGCATCCCGAAGGAACAGGGTGGACGATCGGATCGGACGGCCGTCGGGACTGTTGGTGCGATAGTTGATGAGATCCTGGGTGGTACCCCGACGGATCAGCCCGAGCAGCAGATCGGTCATCGGGCCGCCGACCGTGCGGTTGGTGAGATCGCCCGCGATGGCCGAGATCGAATCCGGCAACCGGGACAGATCGTGCAACAGCACCTCGTTGCCGGGACCCAGCATCGCCGCCAGGCCGTGGACGGCAGGCACCAGCGACGCGAGCAGGTCGTGGGTGGCGCCCCCCGTCGTGACCGGGACCGGCGTGGGCTCCGGTCGTCTCGGCCGGGTCAGCGAGAGAAGGGCCGCGCCGAGTCGTTCGACGGTCTCCTGCGAGGTCGAAACGTGTGGCGAAAGCCGGATGTGTTCGGGCCGAACGGTTGCCGCGATACCCGCCGCGGTCAACGCGGCACCGATGTGTTCTGGCGGATACTCCGGCAGCGTGAACGCCAGAATGCCGGCCCGTCGCTCGCGGGCGGACACGATCTGCGCGCCACGGGACAGGAGCACGTCCTCGAGTGCGTCCACCCGTGAGGCGATGTGCGCGGCGATGCCGCCGACGCCGGTCTCCTCGACCAGCTCCAGTGCCGCCGCGAATGCGCCCGAGGTCACCGGGCTCAGGTTGGAGATCGACCAGGCCGCGGC